>NZ_KB906165.1:0-404638 GCF_000381205.1 Thioalkalivibrio sp. ALE11
CCCTTCCCCGGAAGGGCTGACCCTCGCCCGTAGAGAAGGGCAGCTCCGCGACGAAGTGAAGTCCGGTCGGTAACCAACCCGCGTATATCAGAGTGATCCACCGTCGCAATCCGCTTCTCGTGCCCTGCCTCGAAGGCATGGAAAACAGGAGGTTTCGATCGAACGCTACAGCCAACCGTTGACAGGTCAATCCATATCAGGAGCCTGCTTGCAGGCGAAGACGAGCTTGACCCTGACCGGGGTCCCGAGTATGCTTTGTCGCCTTTCAGAGAACCCGGCGAATCACGCGAGGGATAGAGTTTTGGCGAATATTGCTTCTGCCCGTAAACGGGCCCGTCAGTCCATGAAGAACCGCGCCCACAACATGGCGCTGCGGTCGCGTTTCCGTACGTACATGAAGGCGGTCCTCAAGCCGCTGCGTCAGGGAGACGTCGAGGCTGCCCGCGAGGCGTATCGCCAGGCGGTCCCGATCATCGACAAGACCGCGAACAAGGGCCTGATCCACAAGAACAAGGCGGCCCGGCACAAGAGCCGCCTGAACCAGCGGATCCGCGCCCTGCAGGCGTAAGACCCTCGGGCCTGCGGGCCCGGCCGGCAGCCTGAAGACCGAACGGGCCCGCCCCTGTGCACAGGGGCGGGCCCGTTTGCGTGCGCATGTCGTGCGCGTGTCGCTACAGCAGGACCATGTTGTCGCGGTGCACCAGCTCCGGCTCGAACTGATAGCCCAGCTCCGCCTCGATCTGATCGGCGCGCAGACCGCGGATGCGCTCCACTTCGGCCGCCGAGTAGTTGACCAGTCCACGCGCAACCCCGGAGCCATCCGGGGCCACGCAGGTCACCACCTCGCCGCGGCGGAATTCCCCCTCGACCCGCGCCACGCCCACCGCCAGCAGGCTGCGGCCGGATTCGCGCAGCACCCGCGCGGCACCCTCGTCCAGATGCAGCACACCGCGCGAATGCAGCTGGTCGGCGATCCAGCGCTTGCGCGCGGCCAGCGGCTCGCGGTCCGGCTGCAGCCAGGTCCCCACGTCTTCGCCGGCCAGGACCCGCGCCATCACGCGCTCCTCACGCCCCGAGGCGATCACGGTATGGGTACCGGAACGCGCGGCACGCTCCGCGGCGTACAGCTTGGTGGCCATGCCGCCGCGTCCCAGCCGCCCGAACTCCGGGGCCACGAACTGCTGCAGCGTCACATCCGAGGCGCGGCCTTCGGCGATCCGCCGGGCCTGCGGGTCACGCCGCGGATCGGCGTCGAACAGGCCCTCCTGATCGGTCAGGATCAGCAACAGATCGGCCACCACCAGGTTGGCCACCAGCGCCGCCAGGGTGTCGTTGTCGCCCAGCCGGATCTCCTCGTAGGCCACGGTGTCGTTCTCGTTGACCACCGGGATGGTGCCGAGGGTCAGCAGGGCCTGCATGGTCGAACGCGCATTCAGGTAGCGCTCGCGGTCGGCCAGGTCGTCGTGCGTCAGCAGGACCTGGGCGGCGTGCAGCCCGTGCGCCGCGAATTCCTGCTCGTAGGCCTGCACCAGCCCCATCTGACCGACCGCGGCCGAGGCCTGCAGCTGATGCAGCTGGTGCGGCCGCTCGGTCATGCCCAGGCGATACATGCCTTCGGCCACCGCCCCGCTGGACACCAGGATCACCTCCAGCCCCTGCTCCCGCAGTTCGGCCATCTGCCGGGCCCAGGCCTGCAGGGCCGGGCGGTCGAGGCCGGTGCCATCGGCGGTGATCAGCGCGCTGCCGATCTTCACCACCACGCGCCGCGCCTGCGGCAGGGCGCGGCTCATGCTTCGCCCTCCGGCTCGCCCTCCGCCGGGTCGAGACGCCGGCGCTCGACTTCGCGCATCACGGCCTGCAGCAGACCGTCCACGCCGTCGCCGGTGGCGGCGGAGATGCGGTACTGCGGCACGTCACCGCCGGGCGCCGCCTGCATGCGCTCGCCCAGCGCGTCCAGCGCCTCCGCGTCCAGCAGCTCGCACTTGTTGAGCACCAGCCAGCGCGGACGCGCCGCCAGTTCTTCGCTGTGCCGCTGCAGCTCGGTGAGCGCGGTCTGCATGTCGGCAACCGGGTCCGCCTCGGGATCCGGCGGGGCCACATCCACCAGGTGCAGCAGCAGCTCGGTGCGCCCCAGGTGCTTGAGGAAGCGGGTGCCCAGCCCGGCGCCCTCGGCCGCGCCCTCGATCAGTCCCGGTATATCGGCCATCACGAAGCTCTGCTCGGGCCCCACGCTGACCACGCCCAGTTGCGGATAAAGCGTGGTGAACGGGTAGTCGGCCACCCGCGGACGCGCGGCCGACGCGCGCGACAGCAGGGTCGACTTGCCGGCATTCGGCAGCCCCAGCAGCCCCACGTCGGCCAGCACCCGCAGCTCCAGCTGCAGGCGCCGCTGCTCGCCCGGCGTGCCCGGCTTGCTCTGGCGCGGGGCCTGGTTGGTGGAGCTCTTGTAGCGGGTGTTGCCGAGGCCGTGATAGCCGCCCTGGGCGACCAGCAGACGCTGGCCGTCGGCAATAATGTCCCCCAGCAGCTCGTCGGTCTCCGCATCACGCACCACGGTGCCCACCGGCACCGCGATCTCGAGATCTTCGCCGGACGCGCCGGTGCGGTTCTGTCCCATGCCGTTTTTCCCGCGCGGGGCGTCGAAACGCTTCTGGTAGCGGAAGTCGGCCAGGGTGTTCAGGCGCTCGGTCCCGACCAGCCACACCGAACCCCCGTCCCCGCCGTCGCCGCCATCCGGCCCGCCGAAGGGGATGTACTTCTCGCGGCGGAAGCTCACGCAGCCATTACCGCCATCGCCGGCCCTGACCACGATGTTCGCCTCGTCGATGAACTGCATCCTTCGCCTCCGGAGGGGATAGAAACAAAAAAAGCCCCGCAGAACGGGGCTTTACGGCGGTCCGGACTGCGGACGGCCGGATTACTGCTGCGGCTGGACCGTCACGAAACGGCGGTTGAAACGACCGCCCTTCTTGAACACGACCTCGCCATCCACCTTGGCGAACAGCGTGTGGTCCTTGCCGCAACCCACGTTCTCGCCGGGATGATACTGCGTACCACGCTGACGGACGAGGATGTTCCCGGCGCTCACGGTCTGGCCGCCAAACCGCTTGACGCCAAGGCGTTTACTCTCGGAATCGCGCCCGTTCTTGGAACTGCCGCCTGCCTTCTTGTGTGCCATGTTCTCGTTCTCCCGAGTACTGTCGTGCCGCAGCTCAGCCGGCGATGCCGGTGATGCGCACGGTGGTGTAGTGCTGCCGGTGGCCCGCCTGCTTCATGCTGTGCTTGCGGCGCCGGAATTTGATGATGCGGACCTTGTCGCCGCGGCCGTGGTCCTCGACTTTGGCGGTGACCTTGCCGCCATCGACCACCGGGGCCCCGACGCGGACATCGTCACCCGCACCCACCATCAGCACCTGGTCGAAATCGACCTCGGAACCGACTTCGGCGTCGAGCTTTTCGATGCGGATCACGTCACCTTCGGCGACGCGGTACTGTTTACCACCTGTTGCGATGATCGCGTACATTTCCCTGGGACTCCGTTGCGATGACCTGTATGGACCAGGTGCTGATGACTGGTCTCGCGAAAGGGCGGCAATGCTAGCAGCACCCCCGCCGGGGGTCAACGTTTCCGCCACCCGTATTGCTTGACACCCCGCCACCCCCTTTCTAGCATGCCGGGCTCTTCATTTGCTGGAGGCGGCGCGCGCGTGCGGGCCTGCCGAAATCGACCCCCCACCCTCACCGGCCTGCCGAACCGCATGTCCATAGACGCCATCCGAGAGCTCGCTGCCGACGACATGCAGGCAGTCGACGCCTGTATCCGCGACCGGCTCAGCTCCCCCGTGGTGCTGATCAACCAGCTCGGACACTACATCATCCACAGTGGCGGCAAGCGACTGCGGCCGTTGCTGGCGACCCTGTCGGCCCGGGCCTGCGGTTACGAGGGCGACAAGCACGTCACCCTGGCGGCGCTGGTGGAGTTCATCCACACCGCGACCCTGCTGCACGACGACGTGGTGGATGCCTCGGAGATGCGCCGCGGCAACGAGACCGCGAACCACATCTTCGGCAACGAGGCCGCCGTGCTGGTGGGCGACTTTCTCTACACCCGCGCCTTCGAGATGATGGTCGAGATCGACTCGATGCGGGTGATGGAGATCCTGTCGCGTGCGACCAACGTGATCGCGGAAGGCGAAGTGATGCAGCTGATGAACTGCCACGACGCGGATGTCGACGAGGCGCGCTACATGGACGTGATCCAGTCGAAGACCGCCAAGCTGTTCGAGGCGGCCTGCCAGATCGGCGGGATCCTGGCGCAACGCGACGCCGCCGACGAGGCCGCGCTGGCGCGCTACGGCATGCACCTGGGCACCGCGTTCCAGCTGATCGACGACGTGCTCGACTATTCGGCCGACCCCGAGGTGACCGGCAAGCAGCTGGGCGACGATCTCGCCGAAGGCAAGCCGACCCTGCCACTGATCCACGTGCTGCGCGAGGGCAACGACGCCGAAAAGGCCGTGGTGCGCCGGGCAATCGAACAGGGCGGGCGCGAGGAAACCGACGCGGTGATCGCGGCGATGCACTCCACCGGCGCTCTGGATTACGCCCGGGCGCGCGCGGAAGCCGAGACCGACGCGGCCATCGACGCCATCGCCGGGCTGCCGGACAACCCCCACCGCCGCGCGCTGGCGGACATCGCCCGCTTCGCCGTGGGCCGCGATCACTGACACCGCGTTCACCCGGGGCATGGACAACTCCGGATCAACACGGCACAATACTCAGCTCAGCGTCGGAGTGTAGCTCAGCTTGGTAGAGCACTGCCTTCGGGAGGCAGGGGTCGAAGGTTCGAATCCTTTCACTCCGACCATTTCCCGATTTCTCCGGTCGGGCGGTGCATCCGGCACCGCCCGGTCCTCCTTCGGCGGACGCCAGCATGACCGTTTCTTCCCGGCCCGCACGTGGCACGCTGTACATCGTTTCCGCACCCTCCGGTGCCGGCAAGACCAGCCTGGTCGGCGCACTGCTGGACAGCGTCGAGGACGTCGAGGTCTCGGTCTCGCATACCACGCGTCAGCCGCGCCCGGGCGAGGTCGACGGCATCGACTACCACTTCGTCTCGGCGGAGACCTTCCTCGGCATGATCGAGGACGGCAAGCTGCTGGAGCACGCCAAGGTATTCGACAACTTCTACGGGACCGCGCTGGCCAGCGTGAACGAACGCCTGGACGCCGGTTTCGACGTGATTCTGGAGATCGACTGGCAGGGCGCCCGGCAGGTCCGCGCCGCGGTGCCGGACTGCCGCTCGATCTTCATCCTGCCGCCTTCGCGCACCGAACTGGAACGTCGGCTGCGCGGCCGTGGTCAGGATAGTGAGGAGGTGATCGAACGCCGCCTGCGTGATGCCGAGTCGGACTGCACGCATTACCGCGAATACGACTACACCGTGGTCAACGCGGAGTTCGATCAGGCCCTGCGGGATCTCGCCAGCATCTTCCGCTCCAACCGGCTGCGTACGGTGGAGCAGGAGATCCGCTCGGCGGAGACCCTGCACAACCTGCTGGCCAGTGCCCGTGCGCCGGCCTGAACCGTTCAACCTTTTTGCACGCAACATCCGGAGCTAGCCCATGGCCCGCATAACTGTCGAGGACTGCCTCGAAAAAGTCGACAACCGGTTCGAGCTGGTAATGATGGCCGCCCGTCGCGCCCGGCACATCGCCCACGGCAAGGAACCCCGGGTTCCCGAGAACAACGACAAGCCGACGGTCATCGCCCTGCGCGAGATCGCCGCCGGCGAGGTCGGGGCCGAGGTGTTCGACGAACACGACGAGCGGCCGCAGAACCAGATGCTGGATTTCTCCACGATCCGGCACCTGGAACAGCTCGAAGCCGACGAACGGTAGGTGGAGCCCATGGCCGCTGGGCTGTCCGCGCCCGGGGCCGTCTCCTCGGCTCCCTCGGGCTCCGCACGTTTCCTGATCAGCGACCTGTGCGCTGAGCTCGAGGCGTATCTGGAGCCGGAGCAGGTCGAGGAGGTCTATCGCGCTTACCTGTTCGGCGCCGAGGCCCACGACGGCCAGACCCGCAAGACCGGCGAACCGTACATCTACCACCCCCTGGCCGTGGCCCGCACCATGGCCGAGATGCGCATGGACCACCGCGCGATCTGCGCGGCCATCCTCCACGACGTGATGGAGGACACCCCCACCAGCAAGGACCGCATCCACGCCGAGTTCGGCGAGGAGGTCGCGGAGCTGGTCGACGGGGTCTCCAAGCTGACCCACCTGCAGTTCCAGTCGAAGGCCGAGGCGCAGGCGGAGAACTTCCGCAAGATGATGCTGGCGATCACCCGCGACATCCGGGTGATCCTGGTCAAGCTGGCCGACCGCCTGCACAACATGCGGACCCTGGGCGTGATGCGCCCGGACAAGAAACGCCGCATCGCCAACGAGACCCTGGAGATCTACGCCCCCATCGCCCAGCGCCTGGGGATGAACGCGATGCGCCGCGAGCTGGAGCACCTCGGGTTCACCGCCAAGCATCCGTGGCGCGCGGCGGTGCTGGAGAAGGCCATGCGCGAAGCCCGCGGCAACCGCCGCGAGCCGATGCGCAACATCGAGCAGGCGATCTGCTCGCGCATGGAGGCCGCGGGCATCGAGGGCCGCATCACCGGGCGCGAGAAATCGCTCTACAGCATCTACCGCAAGATGCGGTCGAAGCGCAACACCTTCGAGGACGTCTTCGACGTCTTCGCGATCCGCATCGTGGTCGACAGCATGGACACCTGCTATCGCTCGC
The DNA here is from genome assembly GCF_000381205.1 of Thioalkalivibrio sp. ALE11. NCBI lineage: Bacteria > Pseudomonadati > Pseudomonadota > Gammaproteobacteria > Chromatiales > Ectothiorhodospiraceae > Thioalkalivibrio > Thioalkalivibrio sp. ALE11. The sequence goes on from NZ_KB906165.1 coordinate 6,796, forward strand.
TGGGGGTCGTGCACAACCTGTACAAGCCGGTGCCGGGGCGCTTCAAGGACTACATCGCGATCCCCAAGTCCAACGGCTATCAGTCGCTGCACACCGTGCTGTTCGGTCCGCAGGGCATCCCCATCGAAGTGCAGATCCGCACCACCGAGATGGACCGCGTGGCGGAGAGCGGCATCGCCGCGCACTGGCAGTACAAGGCCGGCGGCGAACTGGCGCAGACCGCGCAGAGCCGCGCGCGCGAATGGCTCAAGGACGTCCTCGAGATCCAGAACAGCGTGGGCAACTCCATCGAGTTCCTGGAGAACGTCAAGGTCGACCTGTTCCCCGACGAGGTCTACACCTTCACCCCGAATGGCGACATCCTGGTACTGCCGCGCAATGCCACGCCCATAGATTTCGCCTACGCGGTGCATTCGGACGTGGGCAACCGCTGCGTGGCGGCCAAGATCGACCGTCAGCTGGCGCCGCTGTCCAGTCGCCTGCAAAGCGGCCAGACGGTGGAGATCGTCACGGCGGAGGGCGCCCGGCCCAACCCCGCCTGGCTGTCCTTCGTGGTCACCGGCAAGGCCCGCAGCGGCATCCGCCACTGCCTGAAGTCGATGCAGACCGACGAGGCCCGCGCCCTTGGGCGGCGACTGCTGGAAAAGGCCCTGTCCGCGCTGGACTCCAGCCTGGCGCGGGTTTCCCCGGCGCAGCTGGACCAGCTGCTGGACGCCATGCAGCTGCGGGACCTGGATGCCCTGCTGACCGAGATCGGCCTCGGCAACCGCATGGCCGGCCTGGTGGCCCGCCAGCTGACGGGCCTGGAGACCGCGGAAACCGCGGAAGTCGAGGGCGAGACCAGCGGCGACGAGACTCCGACCCTGGCCATCCGCGGGACCGAGGGCATGGTCCTGAATTACGGGCGCTGCTGCTATCCCATCCCGGGCGACCCGATCGTGGGCCAGCTGAGTGCCGGACGCGGGCTGGTGATCCATCGCGAGAACTGCCGCAACCTGCACGAAGGCCGCGAGCGCCCCGACCGCACCATCGACCTCCAGTGGTCGCACGAACCGGGCCTGCAGTTCACCGCCGCGATCCGCACCCGCACCGCGAACCGTCGCGGGGCGCTGGCGGAGATGGCCGCGAACATCGCCGATCAGGGCTCGAACATCGAGCACATCTCCTTCAACGAGCAGGACGGGCATTCCACCGCGATGACCTTCCTGCTCACGGTGCGCGACCGCCGGCACCTGGCGCAGATCATGCGCATGCTGCGGCGCCTGCCCGACGTCCTGAAGATCTCCCGCCCGCGAGGCTGATGCGGTAAGGTGCCGGTCGCACAGTTATGGCGCACAGCAATCAGGAGACCTCATGTCCCGCGAAGTGATCCAGACCGAAACCGCCCCGGCCGCCATCGGCCCCTACTCGCAGGCGGTGCGTACCGGCGACACCCTGTACCTGTCGGGCCAGATCCCGCTGGACCCGGCCACCATGGAACTGGTGGACGGAAGCATCGAGGCCCAGATCCGCCGGGTGTTCGACAACCTCGCCGCGGTGCTGGAAGCCGCCGGCGCCGGGCTGGGCGACATCGCCAAGCTCAACATCTACCTCACCGATCTGACCCATTTCCCGCTGGTCAACGAGCTGATGAGCGAATACTTCGGCGAGCCCTACCCGGCGCGCGCGGCCATCGGCGTGGCCGCCCTGCCCAAGGGTGCCCAGGTGGAGATGGACGCCATCGCCTGGTGCCCGCGGGGCTGAGGCCCCGCGCCCCGGAGCACTGCAGATGGACCTGCAGGCCCCGCTGACCGAACTCACCGGCGTGGGACCGCGCCAGGCCGAGCGCCTGGCGCGGCTGGGCCTGCATGTCTGCGGCGACCTGCTGTTCCACCTGCCGCTGCGCTTCGAGGACCGCACCCGCATCACCCCGCTGGACCGTCTGCGCCCGGGCCGCGCCGCCCTGTTCGAAGGCGTGGTCGAGCGCAGCGAGGTGGTGATCCGCCGCCGGCGCATGCTGGTGGTCACCCTGGGGGACGGTCAGGGCCTCATTACCCTGCGCTTCTTTCACTTCGGCAACGCGCAGCAGAAACGCCTGGCGACCGGGACCCGGGTCCGCGCCTTCGGCGAACCACGGGGCGTGCCCGGGGCGCTGGAATGCGTGCACCCGGAGACCGAGATCGTCGATCCGGACGCCCCGCCGGCGCTGGAACAGCGCCTGACCCCGGTCTATCCGGTCACCGACGGCGTGTCGCAGCCGCTGCTGCGCAAGCTGGTGCGCCAGGCCCTGCCCGGTATCCGGCAGCTGCCCGATCTGTTGCCGGAACTGGAGCGTGACGGCCTGCCGCCGCTGCAGCAGGCCGTGCAGGACCTCCACCAGCCGCCACCCGACGCGCAGACCGCGACGCTCGAGCCTGGCATCGACGGACGCTCGGCCGCGCAGACCCGGCTTGCGCTGGAGGAACTGGTCGCGCACCAGCTCGCCCGCCTGCAGCATGCCCGCAGCGAACCCGACGAATACGCCCCGGCGCTGGATCCGCCCGGCGATCTGTGGGAACGCCTGCATGCCGGACTGCCGTTCCCGCTGACCGGGGCCCAGCAGCGCGTGATCGGCGAGATCCGCGCGGATCTCGCCCGCCAGCAGCCGATGAACCGTCTGCTGCAGGGCGACGTGGGCTCGGGCAAGACCCTGGTGGCGGTGGCCGCGGCGCTGGCCGCGGTGGAGGCCGGCTACCAGGTTGCGTTCATGGCCCCCACCGAGCTGCTGGCCCGCCAGCACGCACGCAACCTGGCCGCCTGGCTGGAGCCCATGGGGATCCCCGTCGCCTGGCTGGGAGGACGCCAGGGGCGCAGCGAACGCGGCCAGCTGCTGAACGAACTGGCCAGCGGGGCGCGGCCGGTGGCCGTGGGCACCCATGCGCTGTTCCAGGAGGACGTGCATTTCCATCGCCTCGGGCTGGCGGTGGTGGACGAGCAGCACCGCTTCGGCGTGCATCAGCGCATGGCGCTGCGCGAGAAGGGCAACGGCCACACCCCGCACCAGTTGATCATGACCGCCACGCCCATCCCGCGCACCCTCGCGATGACCCTGTACGCCGGGCTGGAGACCTCGATCATCGATGAACGCCCGCCGGGGCGCACGCCGGTGCGCACGGCGCTGATCAGCCACGAACGCCGCGACGAGGTGATCGAACGCATCCGCGTGGCCTGCGGCAGCGGCACCCAGGCCTACTGGGTGTGCCCGCTGGTGGAGGACTCGGAGCAGCTCGAGGCCGAATCCGCCGAGGCCACCCGCGAGCGCCTGGCCGAGGCCCTGCCGGGGCTGCGCATCGGGCTGGCGCACGGCCGCATGAAGGGCGGCGAGCGCGATCAGGTGATGGAGGGGTTCCGTCGCGGTGAAGTCGATCTGCTGGTGGCGACCACGGTGATCGAGGTCGGCGTGGACGTGCCCAACGCCAGCCTGATGATCATCGAGAATGCCGAGCGCATGGGCCTGTCGCAGCTGCACCAGCTGCGCGGGCGCGTGGGGCGCGGCAACGCCGCCAGTGCCTGCGTGCTGCTGTACCGCCCGCCGCTGGGCGACACCGCGCGCGAGCGCCTGGAGGCGATGCGACGCACCGACGACGGCTTCGAGATCGCCGAGGTCGACCTGCGGCTGCGCGGGCCGGGCGAACTGCTGGGCACCCGCCAGACCGGCGACCGCAGCTTCCGCGTGGCCGACTGGTCGCGTGACCAGGACCTGCTGCCGCGCGCTACCCGCATCGCCGAGGGGCTGCTGCAGGATCCGCCACGCGGCGGCGCGCTGATCGAGCGCTGGCTGGGAGACGCGACCCGTTACGGCCAGGTCGGCTGACGGCCACTACCGATTGCCGCGCAGGTGCTCCTTGAGCCGCTGGAGCTCGTCCTCCGACCAGTTTTCGGGATCGGTCACGTGGCGCCAGGCATAGACGTAGTGCTCGGGGGCATACACATGGCCGTACCCCACCGGGGCATCGTCGCCGGCGGCGATGTCGATCGCCAGCTGCAGCATGGTCACTACCGGATACCACTGCAGCTTGTCGGACACGTCCGGGCCGCGCGGTTCTTCCATCCACTCCGGCTGGCGGTAGAAGGCCTCGGGCTCGAAGAAGGTGACGGGGTCGCTGGCGTACTGCAGGTACACGATGCGCATGGCCCCCCATTCGGCACCGGAGATCTCCAGATGCGGATCCTGATTGGTGAAGCGCACGATCGAACTGTCGCGAAAGCGCGGCAGCCACGCGGGCGAGTCGGGCTCGCGCTGCGCGGTGATCTCGCGCCAGGCCTCGGACCGGAACGGCGGCCCGCTCCACAGCGCGCCGGAGAACGGGTCACCGACGATGTCGTACAGGTCCGCCGCAAGTTCGGAGTTCAGCGCGCCGAGGCTGAGGCCGTGGAGGTACAGCTCGGGGCGCTCGTCGGCGGGCAGTTCGCGCCAGTAGCCATAGATCTCGGCGAACACCGCCTGCGCGGTCTCCAGCCCGTAGGATGACTCCGACATCAGCGACAGCCAGCTGGGCAGGTAGGAGTACTGTACCGCCACGGAGGCCACGTCGCCGCGGTGCAGATATTCCACCGCCTGCATCGCGTCGCGATCCACCCAGCCGCGCCCGGTGGGCGTGGCCAGCACCAGCACCGAGCGGTCGAAGGCATCGGTGCGCCGGAGTTCGTCCAGCGCCAGGCGAGCACGCTCCTCGATGGTCTCCGCCGCGTTCAATCCGACATAGACCCGCAGCGGTGCCGGGGTCGGCTGGCCGAAGAATTCGCTCATCTCGCCGCGGGTGGGGGTGAAGCCCACGTAGCGCCGCCCGTGCTGGCCGAGGTCCTCCCAGCCGATCAGCGATGCCTCGCTGCCCGACAGCAGCGGGTCGCCCGGGTGCTCCACGTCCGCTTCCATGCGCACGTCGAACTGCTGAAAGGTCCGGTCGGCCGTGCGCAGACCGTATTCCAGCAGCACCCCGTCGATCACCGCCCAGAACAGCGACAGCGCGACGATGACGCCGGTCACGTTGGCCAGCCGCCGCGGAATGAAACGGCGCAGACGCACGGCCACGAAGCGGAAACTGAGCAGGAACAGCCGCCCCACCGCCAGCGCTGCCGCAAACACCGCCAGGCCGATCATCCCGGTACGGAACGGATGCGCGCTGTCCACCGGGTCCAGCTCCATCAGCTCGCGGATCGAGTTCTGCCACTGGGCCGCCTGCATCAGGAACGCGACCGCGATGATCGCGCACAGCACGGCGGCGACGCTGACCATGATCCGGTGCACCCGCTCGCCGGCCTCCGGCAGCTCGAGGTAGGCCCACAGCCAGTGCAGGAAGACCCCGAGCAGATAACCCGCCGACAGGGAGATCCCGGACAGGATGCCCTGCATCTCCCAGGTGCGCGGGATCAGGCTGGGCGACAGCGAAGCGGCGAAGAACAGCGTGCCCAGCAACAGCCCCGGCACCGACAGCGAGGCCGCCAGGCGCCGCGCCCAGCCCGGCGCCAGCCAGCGGGGCAACGGGGTGCGGGCGGCCATACGGGCCAAGGAATCGGGGAACGACATCACGCTTCAGCGGCGGGCGTACACCGACGGCTGTCCCGGCGGCGGTGGGTGGAAACGCTTGTAGGCCCAGTTGTACTGCTCCGGGCAGCGCCGCACCAGGTCCTCGACGATGCGGTTGACCGCCGCGGCGGCACGCGCGGGATCCGGGTCCCGCACCTCGGGCCCGGCCTCGATCTCGTGGTAGCGAAAGCCGCGCCCGCGCGGCAGGCGTTCGGCGAACAGGAAGACCACGTGGTCGTCGCGCCCGCGCAGCAGGCGCGGCAGCAGGGTCATGGTCAGGGCCTGGCGGCCAAAGAACGGCGCGTGCACGCCCGAGGCCCCTTTCGGGCTCTGGTCGGGCAGCACGCCGATGATCTCGCCGGCATCGCGTGCCTTCTGCAGGATGCGCAGACCGGAACGGTCGGCCGGCGCCAGCTTCGCCCCGGTGGCGGCGCGCGCCTCGCGCACCCAGCGGTCGATCTCGGGGGTCGGCAACGGGCTGTACAGCGTGGCCATGGGGCCGTGGGTGGCCGCCTGCAGGCCGGCGAATTCCCAGGATCCCAGATGCGGCGTGGCCAGGAACAGGGCCCGCCCGGGCTCGCGCTGCTGCAGCCGGGCGTAATGCGGCGGGGCCTCGGCCAGCGCCGCCAGGCGCTCGGGCGAGGCCCGCCACAGCCAGGGCGATTCGGTCAGCGAACGCGCCATGGCCTGCAGCGAACGCCGCGCGGTGCGGCGGTGCCAGGCCGGGTCCATGTCCGGGAAACACAGCGCCAGATTGATGCGCGTGAGCCGCGCCGAACGCGTGGGCAGCAGCCAGACCAGGGTGCCGAGCAGCCCGCCCAGCGCGTGGTTGACCCGCAGCGGCAGGTGTCCCAGCACCCGCAGGACGATGCCGATCAGTCGGTCGCGCAGCTGGCGCCGCTCAGCCATCGGCCGACTCCCCGCGGGGCACCGATTCCGCGGACCGCGACCCGTTTGAAGCGGCCGGGGCCTCGTCCGGCCCCGGAATCCCGCCCTCGGTCATCAGCGGGCGCAGGGTGGTGCGCAGGTTGCGGAACAGTTCGCCGAACTCGCCCTCCTCGCGCGCCAGCAGCGCCTTCATGTGCTCGCGCCGGGTGGGCATGGAGAAGCAGGCCGGGCAGTTGTCGAGGATCACCGGCAGTCCGGCGGCCTCGGCAAAGTCGCGGGTCTGGCGTTCGCGCACGTAGACCAGCGGCCGGATCACGCGCAGGTCGCCGGCGTCGATGCGGTAATGGGCCTTCATGGTGCGCAGCTGACCGCCATGGAACGCGCTCATCAGGAAGCTCTCGGCGAGGTCGTCCAGATGCTGGCCCAGCGCCAGCACGTTATAACCGTGCTCGCGCGCGGTGCGGTACATCAGGCCGCGCTTCATGCGCGAGCAGAAGGAACAGAACGAGTCGTTGTCCATGTGCTCGCCGGCCAGCTCGGCGATCGGCTCGGAGACGAAGTGATACGGGATCCCGTATCCGCCGAGGTAGTCCTGCAGGCGCTCCGGGTCGAAACCGTCGATCTCCGGGTCGATGGTCACCGCGCCCACCTCGAAGTGCACCGGCGCGCGACGCGCCAGCTCGTACAGCAGCCACAGCAGGGTCAGCGAGTCCTTGCCACCGGACAGACCGACCAGCACGCGGTCGCCGTCGCGGATCATGTCGAACTCGCGGATCGCCTGGCCGGCCAGCCGGCGGATGGAGCGGGGTACGGACGGTGTTTCCATCCCCGCAACATAGGGACGGGGCGCGGCCCGCGCAAGCCCCGGCGCCGACCGCGAGGGGATGCACCGGGGCGGTGCGGCTGCCCTTGAGCGCGCGGGCGTCTGCACCAGCCCGGTTCACCCGCGCGATCGGGGTCCGGCACCCGGGCGCCCCGGACGGGAAAGACGGGGCGACCCCCCCGTGGCACCGGGGTTGCATGGGGACCGGGACGGACACCGCGCGGAACTTCGACATGTACGACCGCAAGACCCTGACCCTCGCCGGCGAGCTCAAGCGCGCCCTGCGCAGCGAGTTCCCGGCGGTGGGTCGCCTCTCGTTCGCCGACCCGGATTTCATGGAGGTGCTGCTGGATTATGCCGGCCGCAGCCGATCGAGCATGGTGCAGGCGGCGGCGATGACCCTGCGGGGGCATCTGAGCGCCCCGGCGGCATCCCGATCCGAGGCCGATGCGGACGCCGACAACGCGCGGGAAGAAGGTTCGGCCGCGGAGCCGGGGGAGACACCGGACACCCCGGGTACAACCGATGCCGCCGAACCCGCGAAGAAGAAGGGTCGCCGGGTCTATCGCGGGAAGGTGATCGACGACGACTGACAGCCGCGCCGTTTTTGGCCAGACTTGGGGCTGGTGTTATTCGAGGCCCGCCATGGACGCGTTCTACCCCCCGACCGAACCCCATACCACCGGCACCCTGGAGGTCGGCGACGGCCACCGCCTGTACTACGAGGAATGCGGCAACCCGGAGGGCATCCCCGCGGTGTTCCTGCACGGCGGCCCCGGCTCCGGCTGCGAACCGTGGCACCGGCGGTTCTTTGATCCGGCGCGCTATCGCATCGTGCTGTTCGACCAGCGCGGCTGCGGCCGCTCCACCCCGCACGCCAGCCTGGAGGCGAACACCACCTGGCACGCGGTGGCCGACATCGAAAGGCTGCGGGAGGAACTGGGGATCGAGCGCTGGGTGGTGTTCGGCGGGTCCTGGGGCTCCACCCTGGGGCTGGCCTATGCACAGACCCAGCCCGGCCGGGTGCTGGGCCTGGTACTGCGCGGGATCTTCCTGTGCCGGCCGCGCGACATCCAGTGGTTCTACCAGTCGGGGGCCGACCGCCTGTTCCCCGAGGCCTGGGCGGCCTATCGCGACCACATCCCCGCGGAGGAACGCGACGACCTGGTGGCGGCCTATCATCGGCGCCTGACCGACCCGGACCCGGCGGTGCGCGAGGCGGCCGCGCAGGCGTGGTCGGCCTGGGAGGGCCATGCCTCCTGCCTGATCCCCAACGACGACGTAATCGGCCACTTCGAGGACCCGGAGGTGGCCCTGAGCCTGGCGCGCATCGAGTGCCACTACTTCAGCCACGACACCTTCCTGGAACCCGACCAGCTGCTGCGCGATGCCGGACGCCTGCGCGACATCCCGGGCTTCATCGTCCACGGGCGCTACGACGTGGTGTGCCCGGTGGAGCAGGCGGTGGCGCTCGCCGAGGTCTGGCCCGAGGCGGATCTGCAGATCATCCCGGATGCCGGGCACTCGGCCGCCGAACCGGGGATCGCGCGGGCGCTGGTCGCCGCCACCGATCGCCTGACCCATCTGGCGGGCGGGCTGGAGCCGGGCAGCGGCAGGGCGCGGACATGATCAGCCTGATCCAGCGGGTCAGCCGGGCGCGGGTGGAGGTCGCCGGGGAGATCATCGGCGAGATCGACACCGGGCTGCTGGCACTGGTGGGGGTGGAACCGGACGACGACGAATCGGCGGCCGAACGCATGCTCGACCGCCTGCTGGGTTATCGCGTGTTTCCGGACGAGGAAGGGCGCATGAACCGCTCGCTGGGCGAAACCGGCGGCGGGCTGTTGCTGGTGCCGCAGTTCACCCTGGCCGCGGATACCGGCAAGGGGATGCGCCCCAGTTTCACGACGGCCGCTTCACCGGAACGCGGCGAGGCCCTGTTCGGGCATCTGCTGCAGCGGGCGCAGCGGCGCCACACGCCGGTGGCCGCCGGGCGTTTCGGCGCCGACATGCAGGTGAGCCTGACCAACGACGGCCCGGTCACCTTCTGGCTGCAGGCCCGGCCCCGGGGCTGAACCGCGCTCGGGCTCAGACGTCCAGCACCAGGCGCGCCGGGTCCTCGATGGCCTCCTTGATCGCCACCAGGAACTGCACCGCGTCGGCGCCGTCGACCAGGCGGTGATCGTAGGACAGCGCGACGTACATCATCGGCCGGATCACCACCTCGCCGTCCACCGCCACCGGGCGTTCCTTGATCGCGTGCATGCCGAGGATGGCGCTCTGCGGCGGGTTGACGATGGGCGTGGAGAACAGCGAGCCGAACACGCCGCCGTTGGTGATGGTGAAGGTGCCGCCGCGCAGCTCGTCGATATCCAGCTTGCCGTTGCCGGCGCGCTCGGCGAAGTCGCGGATGCGGCGTTCGATGTCGGCAATGGAAGCGTTGCCGGTATCGCGCAGCACCGGCACCACCAGTCCGCGCGGTGACGACACCGCGATGCCGATATCGGTGAAGTGGTGGTAGACGATCTCCTCCCCGTCCAGCGCGGCATTGATCACCGGGAAGCGCTGCAGGGCCCGGGTCGCGGCCGCCACGAACAGCCCCATGAAGCCGAGCTTGATGCCGTGGGTCTGCTCGAAGGTATCCTTGTAGCGCCCGCGCAGGGCCATGGCCTGCGACATGTCGATCTCGTTGAAGGTGGTCAGCATCGCGGTGGACTGCTTCGCCTCCAGCAGGCGCTCGGCGATGCGCGCCCGCAGCCGGCTCATGGGCACCCGCTCGGTGCCGCGCTCGCCGGCCGCACGCGGGCCGCCGGTGGAGGCTTCCGCGCCGGCGCCAGCCGGCGCGCTGTCGCGTCCGGCGTCGCCGGCCTCCGGGCGACGGGGCGCGTCAGCGCCCTGCCCCCCGGCTCCGGAACCGGCCGCCGCCTGTTGCGCGCGTTCCACGTCCTCGCGCTGGATACGGCCATCGGGCCCGGTGCCGCGCACCTGATCCTCGCGCAGGCCGGCCTCCTGCAGCAGGCGGCGGACTGCCGGGCTCGGCGGGGGCGGCGAGCCGGCATCCGCGGCCGGTTCGGGCTCGGGGCCTTCGTCCGCTTCGTCGGCCTCGGCCGAGGCGGGGTCGGGTTCGGGCTCGACGTGCTCCCCGGCCGCCGGGGCCTCGTCGGCGGCCTGTGCCGAGGCCGGGCCCAGATGGCCGAGCACGTCATCGGCGTGCACGGTATCGCCTTCGGCCACGGCCAGGTCGACCAGGGTTCCGTCGGCGGGGGCGTTGACCTCCAGCACGACCTTGTCGGTCTCCAGCTCGGCGATCAGTTCGTCGCGACGCACGGCATCGCCAGGCTTCCCGTGCAGGGCGACCACGGTGGCATCGGCCACGGATTCGGGGAGTTGCGGAACCTTGATCGGGGTCTGCTCGGCGGACATCGGGCTTCCTTGTTCGGCGGTTTTGCGGGTCGGACTCAGGGTGTCGGGTGCGGCAGGTCACGGCTGCCCAGCGGGCCGAAGGCGCGCTCGAGGAGCTCCTCGTGCTGCGACCGGTGGACCTCGGGATAGCCCACCGCCGGAGCCGCCGCCGGCGGGCGCGCAACCGCGTGCAGGGCATGACCGCGCTCGGCCAGCAGCGGGGCCAGGCGCGGATACACGAAGCCGAGATAGCCCTGGTTTTCCGGCTCGTCCTGGATCCAGACGAATTCCTCGGCCTGCGGATAACGCTCCAGCACCTCGCGCATGCGGTCGCAGGGGAACGGGTAACACTGCTCCAGGCGCACCACGGCGACATCCTCGCGTTCGTCGGTCTGGCGGGTGGAGACCAGATCGTAGTGGATCCGGCCGCTGGTCAGCAGGACCCGACGGACCCGCTGCGGATCGGTCACCTCCGGGTCGTCCAGCACGGTCTCGAACCGTCCTTCGGCGAGGTCCTCCAGCGAGGAAACGGCCTGACGGTGCCGCAGCAGGCTCTTGGGGGTCATGACCACCAGCGGCTTGCGGTAGGGTCGCACCATCTGCCGGCGCAGCAAATGGAAGATCTGCGCCGGCGTGGTCGGCACGCAGACCTGCATGTTCTCCTGCGCCGCCAGCTGCAGGAAGCGCTCGGGGCGCGCGGAGGAATGCTCCGGTCCCTGGCCCTCGTAGCCGTGCGGCAGGAACAGGGTCAGGCCACACAGCCGCCCCCATTTCTGCTCACCGGAGGAGATGAACTGGTCGATCACCACCTGGGCGCCGTTGACGAAGTCGCCGAACTGCGCCTCCCAGATCACCAGCGCCTCGGGGGCCGCGGTGGCGTAACCGTATTCGAACGCGAGCACGGCCTCCTCGGACAGCAGCGAATCGATGACCAGAAAGCGCGGATGGTCCGGGTCCAGGCGGCGCAGCGGGACGTAGGTGTCGCCGGTGTTGCGTTCGTGCAGCACGCTGTGACGATGGAAGAAGGTCCCGCGCCCGGAGTCCTGTCCGGACAGGCGCACGCGATAGCCGTCCTGGATCAGGCTGCCGTAGGCCAGGGTCTCCGCCGCACCCCAGTCCAGCGGCTGTTCGCCGCGCGCCATCTGGCGCCGCGCCTCGAGGATCTTGTGCACCCGCGGGTGGGGCTCGAAGCCCTCCGGCGGGGTCGACAGGTGTTCCAGCGCGGTCGCCAGGCGCTCGCGGTCGACGCCCGTGGCCACGGCCTGATCCCAGGCCTGATGCAGGTACGGGCCCCAGTTGGTGCCGCCCGCACGGGTCTCGCGGGTGCGATCGCGCAGCAGCGAGTCGGCCACCGCCTCGCCGGCATCCAGCCGGTCGCGGTAGGCGTCGAGGATCTGCTCCTGCTGCTGCGCGTCGGTCAGGCCTTCCTCGGTCAGCTGACGGGCATAGCGCTCGCGGGTGGTCGGCAGGTCGCGGATGCGGTGGTACATGCGCGGCTGGGTCGCGGCGGGTTCGTCGGCCTCGTTGTGCCCCTGACGGCGATAGCAGACCAGGTCGATGACCACGTCCTTGCCGAAACGCATGCGGTAATCCAGCGCGATCTGGGTGACGAAGACCACCGCCTCGGGGTCGTCGCCGTTCACGTGCAGGATGGGCGCATTCACCATCTTGGCGACATCGGTCGCGTAATGCGTCGAACGTGCATCCTTCAGCGTGCTGGTAGTGAACCCGATCTGATTGTTCACGACCACGTGCACGGTGCCCTTGGTGGAGAACCCGCGGGTCTGCGACATGTTGAGGGTTTCCATCACCACGCCCTGGCCGGCGAAGGCCGCATCGCCGTGGATCACCACCGGCATCACCCGGTTGCCCTGCCGGTCGCCCAGACGCACCTGGCGCGCGCGCACCGAACCCTCGACCACCGGCGTCACGATCTCCAGATGCGACGGGTTGAAGGCCAGCGCCAGATGCACCGGTCCACCGGGGGTCTCCACATCGGACGAGAACCCCATGTGGTACTTGACGTCACCGGTGCCCCGATCATCGCGCGGACGCCCTTCGAACTCGTCGGCGAGTTCGCCCGGCGATTTGCCCAGCAGGTTCACCAGCACGTTGAGACGGCCACGATGCGCCATGCCCAGCACGAGCTCGGTCAGGCCGCGTGCGCCACCGCGCTGGACCAGGGCATTGAGCAGCGGGATCAGGCTCTCCGCGCCCTCCAGCGAGAAGCGCTTCTGGCCCACGTAGCGCTTGTGCAGGTAGCGCTCCAGGCCCTCGGCGGCAGTGAGGCGCTCGAGGATCGCCAGGCGGGTATCGTCGCCGAAACCGAAGCGCCCGTGCGCCGACTCCAGGCGCTCCTGCAGCCAGCGCTTCTCGTCGGTGGCCGTGATGTGCATGTATTCCGCGCCGATGCTGGCGCAGTAGGTCTCGCGCAGGACCTGTTCGATGGTGTCCAGCGGTGCCGGACCGTCAAGGAACAGCGAGCCGGGGTCGAAGGTCATGTCCGGGCTCACGCCTTCCAGCCCGTGGTATTCGCGGCTCAGCTCGCGCGGTGCCACCGGGGCCTCGCGCTCCAGCGGGTCCAGACGCGCGCCGAAATGCCCGAGGTAACGATAGGCGTTGATGAACTGCAGCACGCGGATCTGCAGGCGCTCGTGCTCCAGGTCGGGGCGATCGGTATGCCGGCGGCGCTCCTCGCCCCGCGCCGGCGCACGCGCCTGCGGTGCCGCATCCTCCAGGGCCCGGAAATAGTCGGCCCAGGCCGCCGGGACCGAAGACGGATCCTCGCGGAAACGCTCCAGCAGCGTCTCGGCAAACGCCAGATTGTCCGGGTGGGGGTCCTGTCCGGAAACCGGTTGATCCAGCCGATGGCGGGATGACATGTCGTTCATGGTGGTCCTGTGACGTCGGGCGTGCGCGCGAAGTTCTGCAGACCTCGACTGTACCGCGTTTGCTACCATGCGCGCATGGACGTTTCTCCCCTTCTTGAAGGCCTCAATCCGGCGCAGCGCGAGGCCGTGGCCGCGCCGTCGCAACCCGTTCTGGTGCTGGCCGGTGCCGGCTCCGGCAAGACCCGCGTGCTGGTCCACCGCATCGCGTGGCTGATCGGCGTGGAGAACATCGCCCCGCACGGACTGCTGGCGGTGACCTTCACGAACAAGGCCGCCAGCGAGATGCGCGGGCGCATCGAGGAACTGCTGGACTATCCGGCCAGCGGGCTGTGGGTGGGGACCTTCCACGGTCTGGCCCACCGCCTGCTGCGCCAGCACTGGCAGGAGGCCGCGCTGCCGCAGAGCTTCCAGATCCTGGATTCCGACGACCAGCTGCGCATGGTCAAGCGCGTGCTGCGCGGGCTGGAGCTGGAGGAGTCCCACTGGCCGCCGAAGCAGGCGCAGGGCTACATCAACGCGCGCAAGGACGAGGGCTCGCGCCCGGAACACCTCCCGGACACCGGCGACCCGATCGCGCGGCAGTGGGTGCGCATCTACACCGCGTATCAGCAGGCCTGCGAGCGCGCCGGGGTGGTGGACTTCGCCGAGCTGCTGCTGCGCTCGCTGGAACTGCTGCGCGACAATCCGGGGCTGCTGGAACACTACCGCACGCGCTTTCGCCACGTGCTGGTGGACGAGTTCCAGGACACCAACGACATCCAGTACGCCTGGCTGCGGCTGATCGCCGGCGGCAGCCCGGTGTTCGCGGTGGGCGACGACGACCAGTCGATCTACGGCTGGCGCGGGGCGAAGATCGAGAACATCCAGCACTTCCAGAAGGACTACCCCGGCACACGGGTCGTGCGGCTGGAACAGAACTACCGCTCCACCGCCAGCATCCTCAACGCCGCCAACGCGCTGATCCGCCACAACAGCGGCCGTCTGGGCAAGGAGCTGTGGACCGAGGACCTCGAGGGCGCGCCGGTGCGGCTGTACACCGCGCTGAACGAGCAGGAGGAAGCGCGCTTCATCGCCGAGACCATCGCCCGGCACATCGAGGACGGCGGCCAGCACCGCGAATGTGCGGTGCTGTACCGTTCCAACGCGCAGTCGCGCGTGCTGGAAGAGACCTTCATCGCGCGGCGCCTGCCGTACCGGGTGTACGGCGGGCTGCGCTTCTTCGAGCGCCAGGAGATCCGCGACGCGCTGGCCTACCTGCGCCTGGCCGGCAACAGCGACGATGACCCGGCCTTCCTGCGCGCGGTCAACCAGCCGCCGCGCGGGATCGGCGAAAAGACCCTCGACGACCTGCGCGCGGTGGCCGCGGAACAGGACATCTCGTTGCTGCGCGCGGCGCAGCGGGCGGTGCAGGCGAACGCGCTGTCCGGACGCGCGCGCAACGCGGTGGCGGGATTCCTGCAGCTGATCGAACAGATCCGCGACGCCCTGTCCGGGCGCCCGCTGGGGGAACAGGTCGAGCAGGCCATCGCCCTGTCCGGGCTGCGCGAGCACTACGCGAAGGAGAAGGGCGAACGCGGCGAGGCCCGTCTGGAGAACCTCGACGAGCTGGTGGGTGCGGCAAGGGCCTTCGACATGGAGGAGATCCGCGAGGAGGAAACCACCGGTGACCGCCTGACCGATTTCCTGTCGCACGCCGCGCTGGAATCGGGCGAGGGGTCGGCGGACCCCGACGAGGACGCGATCCAGATGATGACCCTGCACTCGGCCAAGGGCCTGGAGTTCCCGCTGGTGTTCCTGACCGGGCTGGAGGACGGACTGTTTCCCAATGCCCGCTCGGTGGACGAGCCCGGCCGCCTGGAGGAAGAGCGCCGCCTGGCCTACGTGGGCATGACCCGCGCGGAACGCCAGCTGTACCTGACCCACGCCGAGACCCGCCGGCTGTACGGTCGCGAGGCCTCCAACCCGGCCTCGCGCTTCCTCAACGAGATCCCGGAAGACATGCTCGAGGTTCTGCGCCCGCAGTCCTCGCCCTACGCCGCCGGGCGCTTCGCCGCCGCGCGCCAGCGGACCAGCAGCATGGACGCGCAGGCGGAATCGGCCCGCGAGGAGGGCCTGGCGATCGGCACCCGGGTGCACCACGCGCGCTTCGGCGAGGGGCTGGTCACGGCCTTCGAGGGCTCGGGATCCTCGGCCCGGGTACAGGTCAACTTCGCCGACGCCGGCGCCAAGTGGCTGGTGGTCGGCTTCGCCAAGCTGGACGTGCTGGCCTGACCCGGCTCAGACGCCGTATTCGGCGCGGTAGGCGCGCAGGGCGTCCAGGTGCTCCGGCGCGCGGCCGGTCTGCTCCAGCAGGGTGACCAGGTCGGTCAGCCGCGCCACGCGCACCACCTGCATGCCCAGGTCACTCTCCACTTCCTGGATGGCCGAGCGCTCGCCCGCGCCGCGCTCCTCGCGGTCCAGGGCGATGGCCACGCCCACCGGCGCGGCGCCGGCGGCGCGGATGATGTCCACCGATTCGCGGATGGCGGTGCCGGCGGTGATCACGTCGTCCACGATCAGCACACGACCCTCCAGCGGGGCGCCCACGATGTTGCCGCCCTCGCCGTGGTCCTTGGCCTCCTTGCGGTTGAAGGCCCAGGGGCGGTCCATGTCGTGGTCGCGGTACAGGGCTTCGGCCACGGCCGCCGCCAGCGGGATGCCCTTGTAGGCCGGGCCGAAGATCAGGTCGAAGTCGATCCCGGAATCCACGATCGCCTGCGCATAGAACTCGCCCAGACGGGCCAGGTCGGAGCCGCGGTTGAACAGCCCGGCGTTAAAGAAATAGGGGCTGGTGCGGCCCGATTTCAGCGTAAACTCGCCGAAACGCAGGACGTCGCGCTGCAGGGCGTATTCGAGGAAGGCGTGGGCGGTCATGACGGCTCCATGGTCGATTGCGAGGGGAAACGGCCCCTATTCTGACACAGCGTCCGGGCGGGTCTTTTCGCCGGCCGCGCGCGCGGGTATCGTTGCGCGCCATGCGCATAATGTCCATGAACGCCAACGGCATCCGTGCCGCCGCCCGCAAGGGCTTCTTCGACTGGCTGCCCGCCACCGAAGCCGACGTGGTCTGCATCCAGGAGACCAAGGCCCAGATCCACCAGATCCAGGGCGAGCCCTTCCATCCGCCCGGTTATCACAGCGCCTACGTGGACGCGGTGAAACCCGGCTACAGCGGGGTGGCCATGTACAGCCGGATGCAGCCGGACGAGGTCATCACCCGGCTGGGCTTCGAGGAGGCGGACAACGAGGGGCGCTACGTGGAGATGCGCTTCGGCAACCTGTCGGTGGTGTCGCTGTACCTGCCGTCGGGCTCATCCGGCGACCACCGTCAGGACTCGAAATGGCGCTTCCTCGAATTCTTCCGCCCGTGGC
This sequence comes from Thioalkalivibrio sp. ALE11, assembly GCF_000381205.1. Lineage (NCBI taxonomy): Bacteria > Pseudomonadati > Pseudomonadota > Gammaproteobacteria > Chromatiales > Ectothiorhodospiraceae > Thioalkalivibrio > Thioalkalivibrio sp. ALE11. Next base: position 23,756 of record NZ_KB906165.1, read on the forward strand.
TGGCCGAGCGCATGCAGGACGGGCGCGAATGGGTGATCTGCGGCGACTGGAACATCGCGCACAAGGAAATCGACCTGACCAACTACCGTTCCAACCGCAAGAACTCGGGCTTTCTGCCCGAGGAACGGGCGTGGCTGGACCACCTGTTCGACGAGATCGGCATGGTGGATGTCTTCCGCCGGCTGGACGACCGCCCCGGGCAGTACACCTGGTGGTCCAACCGCGGTCAGGCCTGGGCGAAGAACGTGGGCTGGCGCATCGACTACCAGATCGCCACGCCGGGCATCGCCGCCACCGCGCGCGACCCGTTCATCTATACCGAGCAGCGCTTCTCCGATCACGCGCCGTTCTGGATCGACTATGACTACGCGCCCTGACAGCCGCACCGGGCTCGCCGCGCGGCACATGCCCCGTCGATGAGCGCCGCCGACGACGCGCAGGCCGCACCGCGCCGTGACTGGCGCGCGGCACTGGCGGTGTACCGCCATCCGCGTGTCATCGGCATGCTGTTCCTCGGCTTTGCCGCCGGGCTGCCGCTGCTGCTGACCGGCGGCACGTTCACCGCCTGGCTGCGCGACCTCGGGGTGGAGCTGTCGTCGATCGGCTTCCTCAGCTGGGTGGGCATGGCCTACAGCATCAAGGTGCTGTGGGCGCCGATCGTGGACCGCCTGGCGCTGCCGGTGCTGACGCGGCTGTTCGGCCGGCGCCGCGCGTGGATGCTGCTGGCGCAGGCCCTGATCATCATCTCGCTCACCGGCATCGCGCTCACCGACCCCACCGAGCAGCTGTGGCTGGTCGCGGTGTGGGCGGTGATCACGGCGTTCGCGGCGGCAACCCAGGACATCGCCATCGATGCCTACCGCATCGAGGCGGTGAGCAAGGAACGCCAGGGGGCGATGGCCGCGGCCTACGTGACCGGCTACCGCGTGGCCCTGCTGACCGCCGGGGCCGGGGCACTGCACATCGCCGCGGTGGGGACCTGGGGCCTGGCCTACGGCACCATGGCCGCGCTCATGCTGGTGGGCGTGATCTGCACCCTGATCGTGCGCGAGCCCGAGGTGGCCGAGCGCGACCGCAGGACCGCGCAGATCGAGCAGCGCGTGCTCGACTACATCAACAACACCTCGGACACCGGCTACTGGCGCGCCTTCAAGGCCTGGTTCATCGGCGCCTTCGTCTGCCCGTTCGTGGAGTTCTGGAAGCGCTTCGGCAAGATCGCCCTGCTGCTCATCGCGTTCATCGCGATCTTCCGCATCAGCGACATCTTCATGGGGGTGATGGCCAACCCGTTCTACCTCGATCTGGGCTTCAGCAAGGATCAGATCGCCAATATCGCCGCGGCCTTCGGCCTTGCGATGACCCTGGGCGGGGCCGCCGTGGGCGGGCTGCTGGTCGCGCGCTTCGGCATCATGCGCATGCTGATCGCCACCGCGCTGCTGGCGCCGATCACCAACCTGACCTTCTCCTGGCTGGCCCTGCTGGGTCCGGAGCTCTACGGGCTGGTATTCGCCATCATGGCCGACAACATTACCGGGGGCATGGCGATCTCGGTGTTCATCGCCTACCTCTCCAGCCTCACCAACAGCGCCTACACCGCCACCCAGTACGCGCTGTTCAGTTCGCTGATGACCCTGCCCGGGCAGTTCCTCGCCGGCTTCACCGGAGTGATGGCGGAGTTCATGGGCTGGTTCTGGTTCTTTGTCAGCTCGGCCGCGATCGGCATCCCCGCGGTCCTGCTGGCACTGTGGATCGCGCGCGTCGCCAACCCCGACCGCTTACCCCAGCCCGGGCGCGAAGAGGCCGCCGAACGGACCAACTGACCGTGGGAGCCTGCTTGCAGGCTCCCTCTGTCCTGTGCGCATCCTCCCATCCATGGAAGCGTGCCGGCACCCGTTGCGGACAGCGGCCTTGCCCCCGCGCACCAAACCCGGTTGTATACGGGGGATCGGGGAGACAATCGGGGACGGCGAAGGAATGCGCTTCTTTGAATACCAGGACCGGGCACGCCGGCGGCTGACGCTGCTGCTGGGCCTGTTCGTGCTGGTGGTGGTGCTGATGGTGGCACTGCTCAATATCCTGCTGCTGTATACCCTGGTCGAGCCCTGGCAGGAGCTCCGGCAGCTCATGCCCACCGCCGAGATGCTCGCGGAGCACCGTGGCTTTCTGCTGTGGACCACCGGACTGGCGATCGCGGTCATCGCCGGGGCCAGCCTGTGGCGCCTGTACCAGCTGCGGCGTGCCGGCGGCGGGCGCGGCATCGCCCGCGAGATGGGCGGCGATCCGGTGGATGCCGAGCCCGAGGACCCGAAGAACCGGCGGCTGCGCAACATCGTCGAGGAGATGGCGATCGCCGCCGGGCTGCCGGTGCCGGCGATCTTCGTGCTGGAACGCGAGCTGGGCATCAACGCCTTCGCCGCCGGCTTCACCCCGCATGACGCGGCCATCGCGGTGACGCGCGGGGCGATCGAGAGCCTCAACCGCCAGGAACTGAAGGCGGTGGTCGCCCACGAGTTCGGCCATATCCGTGCCGGCGACATGCGCCTGAACACGCAGCTGGTCGGCATCCTGTTCGGCATCGAGATGATCGCGCTGCTGGGCCTGGGCATGCTGCCCGGACGGCGCGCGCGCAGCGACCCGGGAGAGATGCGGGGGCCGGTGTGGTTCAACTTCGCGCTGGTGGCCGCCGGTGGGATCGGCCTGATCGGCGGGCGCCTGATCCGCGCAGCCATCGCGCGCGAACAGGAGTACCGCGCGGATGCCCACGCGGTGCAGTTCACCCGCAATGGGGACGGCATGGCCGGCGCCCTGCGCAAGGTAGCCGCGCGCTACGCCGGGCTCAACGCCAGTCCGGCAATGGTCGGACACATGCTGTTCGCCAACGGCGCCATTGACCAGCTGCTCGATACCCATCCGCCGCTGGAGAAACGCCTGGAGCGGCTGGGCCAGCCACTGGACGAGGAAGGCCTGGAACGCCTGGGCCGCGAGGCCACCGACCGGGTGCGCCGTGCGGTGACCGAACGCGAACGCCGGCGCCGCGAGCAGGAGGCTGCCGCCGAGCAGCAGCGGGAAGAGGAGGAGAACGGGCCGCTGGGCGAGGCCTTCGGGGCCGTGCCCGGCTCGCTGGCCGCCGCCCTGCTGGCCGCACTGCCGGGCGAACTGGCCCGCTCCGCCCGCAATCCGCACTGGGTCGCGGATCTGGTGCTCTACCTGATCCTGCATCCGGATCCGGAGATCCGCGAACAGCAGCTCCACATGATCCTGGAGACCCGCGGCCCGGACAGCGAAGAACGCGTGCGCCAGCTCCGTGCGATGGTCCCCGAACCCGCGGCCGAACACCGCCTTCCGCTGACCGAGATGGCTTTCCCTGCGCTGGCTCGGCTGAGCCGCGATGAACAACGGGCCCTGGCCGGACTCGTGGAACGCCTGATCCATGCCGATGGCCGTCTGTCCGCCACCGAATACGCCCTCGGCCGCATGTTGATCGAACACCTCGACCGGCGTCACGGGCACGGGGGCAAAACGACGCACGGGGGCAAGGATCCCGCCGGGAAGAACGCCCGGCACCGCGAAAACGCCGCACGCTACCTGCTGGCGACCCTCGCGCTGCATGGCCACCCCGACGACCCCGAGGCGGCGGAGGCCGCGCTGATCGCCGGCCTGGGCCGCTTCACCGGCAGCCTGCCGTTCAGCGCTCCCATCCCCGAGGAACTGCGTCAAGCCAGCCAGTCCGCGGCCTGGGCACGGATCCTCGACCGCGCGCTGGGGCGCCTGGCGCGCATGCCGCGCCACGACCGCCAGCGACTGCTGCAGGCCATGGACGACACCGTGCAGCAACGCGGCGACCCCACCGCGGAACAGCGCGAACTCGTGCGGATGATGGCCGCCTCGCTGCACCTCAACGTACCCCTTCCGGATGCCGGCGAACTGTTCGACGCCGGTCACTGACAAGTTTCGCGGCCCACAGCGCCGAGGACACCCATCCCAACGAAAGAAGGCCCGCATCTCGCGATGCGGGCCTTCCCGTTACAGCCGCTCGCTGAAACTCGCGCGGTGCGCGATCAGAAGCTGTAGTGCATGCCGACCATGAAGACCTTGTTGGAGCCGTCTTCGGGGAACGGGATCGGATCCGTGCCGGTATCACGCGCACGCTCGGCCGGAATCGCACCGGTCGGCTCTTCCTCGTAATAGTACTCGGCGAAGAACTTCAGGGCATCGTTTACGTTGAAGTCGTAACCCAGATGCACGACGTCCTCGCCGTAGTTATCGACGTTGGCAAGCATGCCCTTGAAGGTATGCTGACCCCAGTCGTAGGCGGCGTACACGTTGGCGGCGATGTCTCCGTCATCACCGAATACGTCCGCGTCCTGATCGCTGTCGATGTATTCGACCTTGGCGGACAGGGACAGGTCACCCATGCTGTGCATCGCGGAGAAGCCCCAGATACGGGTGTTCTGAGCGCCATCGACGTCGTCAACGCCCAGCGAGAGCGTGGTGTCCTGGAACGAGTAGGAACCGGTCAGCTGGTAACGGTCGTCCGGAGAACCGGAGCTGTCGGCATATCCCGAGTTGGCGCTGTAGGCCGCCCCGAAGGAGAAGCCGTTGAAGTCGGGGGAGTAGTACATCACGCTGTCGCTTTCGCGGAACGTGGTATAGGTCGCGAAGCCCGACTGGAAGGAGCTGAACATGTCGACCGGGAACGCGATCGCGTTGTAGTACGGCATCCAGTCACGGCCGTAGGCAAACGTGCCGGCCACATCGGACTCGAGGCCGATCTTGCCGATGCGAATGTCTTCATCGGCCGTATTGAACGGATCCTGCACCTTGCCATTGGCCAGATCCAGCGGCATCTCCAGCTGGGCGAAGGCGTTCAGTCCTTCGTTGAGCGGCAGGCTGCCGGTGAAGCCCACACGCGAGTAGGCATCGCGGAAGCCGTCGTAGCTATCCTCTTCAGCCGGATCGGCGGCTTCGTACTGGAGCCGCAGGGAGCCGTAGAAATCCCAGTCGATCGGACCGGCGCCTTCTTCCTGGGCCATGGCCATGCCGGGGGCGGCCAGGGTCGCGGCCACGGCCGCGGCAAGCATCTTCCTGTTCATCATCTTCCTGTCCTCGCGCTCAATTGAATTTTTTCGGGATATCCGGAACCGGCTCCGCCGTCCGGTCGGTGTGCGGCTTTTGCAACAGCTGCGCGCGGAACATCGCGGACGATCCATTCCACTGCACACCAGTACGGGTATATAAACGAAGTCTAATTCGTTGTAAAGGGCCCACACGCATGTATCCGGTGTGTCTGTTGTGCGCCACAAGCGGAAAGACCGCCTGCGGGTCCCGAAGTTCCGCCGAACGCACGGCGGCATGGCGCGGTCGCACGGGGTGAAGGCCACCGGGCCGTGTTTTCGTGACACGGTTTGCGCCGGAGGTATTTTTGCGCAAAAATAATGTTCGTTGACCATCACTGCCGAGAATCGCATGTCATCCGCCAGCGCCGCCACGCAAACGTCCGCAGCCCCGTCCGGGGGCGAGGACCCCGCACGCTCGGTCATCCGCCAGCTGCGGGTGATCATCCGGGCGCTGCAGGGGCATTCGCGCGCGGTGGAGCGGGCCTGCGGGATCAGTGCCTCGCAGCTGTGGGCGCTGTGGGAACTCCAGCGCACGCCGGGCCTGAACGTGAGCGACCTGTCGCGGCGGCTGTCGGTGCATGCCTCCACCACCTCCAACCTGCTGGACAAGCTGGAGCAGCAGGGCCTGGTCGAACGTCGCCGCCCGGAGCGCGACCAGCGCATCGTTCGCCTGTACGTCACCGAGACCGGGCAGGAACTGCTGGAACGCGCCCCGGCGGCCCCCCAGGGCGAGCTCAACCGGGCGCTGGAGGCGATGCCCCCCGAGGAACTGGCCGATCTGGACCAGAACCTGGCGATACTGGTGGAAACCATGCAGTCCACCGAGCAGCGCGCCGGGCTCAAGCCGTTCGAGGGCGGGGCCTGAACGGGATGCTCCGCCTCGCCGCCAGCTTCGGCCGCCTCGCGGTGCTGGCGCTGGCGCTGGCGCTCGTCCTGCTGGCCGGCCCGGTCCTGGCCGAACCCCGCTTCGACGATCCCCCCGAGCACTCCGCTGACGGCGGGTTCACCCTGCACTGGGAGGCCCCCGGAGCGGTGGTGCTGGAACGCGCCAGCGGCCCGGATTTCGACGATGCCCGCGTGATCTACGAAGGCGGCGACACCAGCAGTGTGATCAGCGGCCTGCCGGACGGCGAATATCGTTTCCGGCTGCGCGCGGCCGACGCCGACCAGGACGACTGGAGCGACCGCATCACGGTCGAGGTCGAGCATCACAGTCTCGCCCGCGCGTTTGGTTTCTTCGCCGTCGGCGGAGCGGTGTTCCTGTTGCTGATCGTCGTGCTGCTGCGGGGCCGCCCGCGCGGCTGACCCCCTCATGCCCCGGGCCATTGGCCCGGCCAACCGGAGACCTTCATGCCCGATTTCACCATCAACATGCCGCGCCTGCAGCAGGACATCAACGACCTCGCGCAGATCGGTCGCGATGCCGACCGCGGCCTGCACCGCCGCGCATTCTCCGACGGCGACCGCGCCGGGCGCGAGTGGTTCCGCCACCGCCTGGAGGCGGCCGGTCTGGATGTCTGGCAGGACGGGGCCGCCAATCTGCACGGTCGCCTGCAGTACGACGGCCGGCGGCCGGTGGTGGCGATGGGCTCGCATCTCGACACGGTGCCCGGCGGCGGTCCGCTGGACGGCGCGCTGGGCGTGCTGATCGGGCTCGAGGTGCTGCGCACCACGCAGGAGCAGGGGATCGAGCTGCAGTACCCGCTGGAGGTGATTGACTTCACCGACGAGGAGGGCCGCTTCGGCGGGATGTTCGGCTCCCAGGCGATGGCCGGCAAACTGACCCCGGAGAGCATCAGCCATGCGCGCGACCTGGAGGGCGTGACGCTGGTGGACGCGATGGCGGCCTGGGGCCTGAACGCCGACGACGCGCTGGCCGCGCGGCGCGACCCGAACACCCTGCACGCCTTTATCGAGACCCACATCGAACAGGGGCCGGTGCTGGACCGGCACGGCCTGAGCGTGGGGGTGGTGGAGGCCATCACCGGGCTGTTCAAGTGGGAGGTGCGCCTGAAGGGCCAGCCCAACCACGCGGGCACCACGCCCATGGACATGCGCGCGGATGCCTTCCAGGGACTGGCCGAGTTCGGCGGCGAGATCGATCGCCTGCTGGAGGAACACGGCAGCCCCAACTCGCGCGCGACCATCGGCCGCGTGGAGCTGTCGCCGGGGGCGCCGAACACCGTTCCCGGCACGGCGACCTTTTCGTTCGAGGTGCGCGACACCGACGAGAAGGTCCTGACCGCCCTGGCGCATGCGGCGCGGCGCACGCTCTCCAGCCTGGCCCGGCGGCGCGACCTGATGTTCGAGTTCGACGTGCTCTCGGAGATCGACCCGGTGCGCTGCGACACCGGGATCGTGCAGACCATCGAGGGCCAGGCCGAACGCATGGGACTGGAATACATCACCATGCCCAGCGGCGCGGCGCACGACACCCAGAGCATGAGTGCGATCACCCGCACCGGGATGATCTTCGTGCCCAGCCTGCAGGGGCGTTCCCATTCGGCCGCGGAATGGACAAACTGGGAGGACATCGAGACCGGCGCCAACCTGGCCCTGCACAGTGCGCTGGCACTGGCGGCCCCGCAGTAGCGCCACCCCAACCGATCAAGGAGCCCGCGGCATGGCCGACGACAACGTTTCCCGCCTGACCGACTACGACTCCCTGGATCCGCTGCGCGAGCAGTACCAGGAGAGCCTGATCAGCAAGCCGGTACTGCGGCGCGAGCTGCGCGAGCACCATGTCGCCCTGCTGTGCATCGACCTGCAGTACCTGGACGCCGCGCGCGGCCACGGGGTGTTCGCGGATTCGGCCGAATCCGGCATCCCGCTGGAGGCCCAGGAGTACTATTTCCATCGCCTGGAGGAGACCGTCCTGCCCAACGTGCGCCGCCTGCAGGATGCCTTCCGCGCCGAGGAGATGGAGGTCATCCACACCCGCATCCGTTCGCTGACCCGCGACGGGCGCGACCGCAGCCCGGGCCACAAGCGTCTCGGACTGCATGCGGCCCCCGACAGCAAGGATGCCGAATTCGTCCACGAGGTCGCGCCGCAGGGCGACGAGATCGTCCTCGACAAGACCGCGAGCGGCGTGTTCAACTCGACCAATCTGCACTACATCCTGCGGAACCTGGAGATCTCCTCCCTGTTCATCGTTGGCGTGTACAGCAACGAATGCGTCTCCACCGCGGTGCGCGACGCCTGTGACCTGGGCTTCTACGTGACGCTCATCGAGGACTGCTGTGCGACGGTGACCCCCGAGATGCAACGCGCCACCATCACCACCATCAAGGACCGCTACGCCCGCGTGATGACCACGGACGAGGCGATCCGCGAGATCACGAGGGTGCAGGAGGCGTCGTGACCGCCCTCGAGGAGCCCATCCTCCCGACTTCCGTCGCCTGGGGGCTGCTGGCGGCCTTCAGCGTCCTGTGGGTCGCGCTGGGCGCCTGGCTGGGACGCCGCAACTACACCGCCGCCGACCACATGCTGGCCGGGCGCAACGTGGGGCTGGCGCTGGCCAGCGCCACCGCGATGGCCACCTGGGTCACCGCCAACACCACCATGACCGCCCCGCAGCTCGCACTGGAGCTGGGCGTGTGGGGCATGCTGGGCTACTCGCTGGGCGCGCTGGGGCTGATCCTGTTCGCCCCGCTGGCCCGGCGCATCCGCGAACTGATGCCGCACGGCTTTACCTCCGGGGACTTCATCCGCCTGCGCTACGGGACCTTCACCTGGCGGGTGTTCCTCGGTGTATCCCTGATCTACGCCTTCGGCTGGCTGATCTCCATGGCGATGGCCGGCGGCGTGCTGATCAACGCCCTGGCCGGGATCGACTACCGCGTGGGCATGACCGTGATCCTGACGGTGTGCGTGATCTACACCCTGCTGGGCGGGCTGCGCGCGGTGATCGGCACCGACTTCATCCAGACCGTGATCATCATCGGCGGCGCCGCCTTCCTCGCCTGGATGACCATCGACCGGGTGGGTTTCGAGGCGATCCATTTCGACCTGATGGAAGAACGCCCGGAACTGCTGAGCCTGCTGTTCCCGGCGGCGATCATGTTCCTGTTCAACAACCTGCTGTTCGGCGTGGGCGAGATCTTCCATTCCAACGTGTGGTGGTCGCGCGCCTTCGCCTTCGGCCGCAACGTGGGCTTCCGTGCCTACCTGCTGGGCGGGCTGCTGTGGCTGCCGATCCCGATTGTGGCCGGCTTCGTGGCGCTGGCCACCCCGGCGCTGGGCATCAACGTGCCGGCGGCGGACATGGTCGGCCCGCTGGTGGCCGCCGAGGTGCTCGGCCTGACCGGGGCGATCGTGGTGTTCATCGTGGTGTTCGCCGCACTGGCCTCCAGCCTCGACTCGCTGCTGGCGGCCACCTCCGACCTGGTCACCCGTGACATCTACCGCGGGCACATCCATCCGCGCGCCTCGCAACAGACTCAGCTGCGGGCGACGAAGGTGATCGTGGTGCTGCTGGGGCTGCTGACCTGGCTGGCCGCCAGCTACCGCGGCGAGGTTCCGGTGGTCGGCTCGCTCGCGGCCCTGCTGTATTTCACCGGGGCCTTCGTGGCCAGCGCGATCTGGCCCATCGTGGCCGGGCTGTACTGGCGCCGCGCCAACCCGCAGGCGGCCGCCTGGGCGATGCTGCTGGGCTCCGGGCTGGGCCTGGCCAGCTACTTCATGATCGGCTGGTACGTGGCCGCACTGGTGGGCGCGGCGGTCTCGCTGGTGGTCATGGTCGCCGGCACCTGGCTGTTCCCGCGGCCTTTCGACTGGGACCGGCTCGCGCAGGATGACCACGACGCGCCCGCCGGCCGCGACACCCCGGAGGTGGCGACATGACGATCCCGGTAACCGCACTGGCGACCATCGTGATCATCGCGACCACGGTCGCGACCCTGACCCCGATCCTGCTGATCGCCCTGTTCATCCGTGACTGGAAGAGAGGATGCCTCTGGTGAATCCCGATGACCCGCTGAATACCCTCAAGCCACGGGACGGTGCCGCCGGCACCGATCGCCCGCGCGCCCTGCTGGAGGCGGTGGAGGAAAACCCCGACCCGCTGCTCAAGCTGGCCGCCTCGCACGTGGTCTCCAGCCGGCAGTTCACGCGCGAGGAGCTGCTGCAGCTGTTCCGTCTGGCCGCGCAGTACGAGACCACGCCGGCACTGGTCCATCTGCCGCTGGCCGGCAAGATCCTGATCAGCGCGTTCTACGAGCCGTCCACCCGCACGCGGCTGTCGTTCGAGAGCGCCTGGCACCGGCTCGGGGGATCGGTGATGTCGATCACCGACCCGAAGAGCACCGGCATCGCCAAGGGCGAATCGCTGGCCGACATCGCCGAGATGTTCAACAACTACGGCGACGTGCTGGTGCTGCGCTCCTCCGACGGCGAGGCCGTGCACAACATGCTGGAAAATCTGCGCATCCCGCTGGTCAACGCCGGCAACGGGATCGACGAGCACCCGACCCAGGCGCTGGCGGACGTGTACACCCTGGCCAAGTGGCGCCCGGAAGTGTTCCTGCCCGACTGCCCGCCGGAAAAGCACATCAAGGTGGGGATCGTGGGCGTGCCCTCGCGCATGCGCACGGTGCGCAGCCTGCTGAGCATGCTGAGCCTGTTCCCCGAGGCGATCGACGAGATCGTGGTGATTTCGCGCGAGGAGGAGAACTTCGACCCCGAGCAGCGCGAGCTGCTGGAGGGCGCGGGCCTGAAGCTGCGCGTGGTGAACGACCTGGACCCGGTGCTGCCGGAACTGGACGTCGTCTACATCAACGCCATCGCCTGGGTCGGCGACACCTTCGAGTCCATGGGCGAGGGCCTGAACCTGAACCGCCAGTCGCCGCTGAAGGAGGGTGCCATCATCATGCATCCGCTGGCGCGCGGCGCGGAACTGTCGACCGATCTCGACGACACCCCGCACAACTGGTACTTCGCCCAGGCGCGCGGGGCGGTGTTCGTGCGCATGGCCCTGCTGACCACGGTGGTGCGCCGGATCAGCGCGGTGATGGACACCCCGGAGGGCTGACACACCACCTTTTCACTAGAACCGCGAGCGGCGTGGCGCGCCGGAGTGTCCCGGGCCGCGCCCCGCTCGCCCCGAACGGATAACCAAGGAGACATGCCATGTGTGGCATTGCCGGAATCTTCCACGCCGACCCGAACCGTCGGGTCGACCCGCAAACCCTGGTCAACATGGCCGCGATCCAGTACCACCGCGGCCCCGACGGCTTCGGCTACAAGACGCAGGATGATCGCGGCGTGGGCTTCAGCCACGCGCGGCTGTCGATCATCGACCTCGACGAGAACCGCGGGCGCCAGCCGTTCACCATGAGCAACGGCGAGATCATGACCGCGGTCAACGGCGAGCTGTACGACTACAAGCGCATCCGTACCGATCTGACCTCGCGCGGGGTGAAGTTCCGCACCAAGAGCGACTCCGAGATGGTGATGCACCTGTACCAGCGCGAGGGGCTGGAGGATGCGCTGAAATACTTCCGCGGCGAGTTCGCGATCTCGCTGTATGACCGCAAGCACGACCGCCTGGTGCTGGCACGCGACCGCTTCGGTATCAAGCCGCTGTACTTCACCGAGACCGCCAGCGGCAGCTTCGTGTTCGGCTCCGAGCTGAAGGTGCTGTTCGCCAACCCCGACGTGCAGCGCCGCTTCTCCGACGACGGCCTGTACCACCAGCTGATGCAGACCATGGTGCCGGGCACCACCGCCTTCGAGGGCATCCACCAGGTCAAACCCGGCCACGTGGTCATCGTCGAGCGCGCCCACGGCAAGCTGAAGATCCGCCAGGAGAAATACTGGGACATGGATTTCCCGCTGGCCTCCGAGCGCCCGCCGGAGAGCGAGACCGACGAGGAGTACTGGATCGAGGGGGTCCGCGACAAGCTGATGGAGGCCACCCAGCTGCGTCTGGAGGCCGACGTGCCGGTGGCCTGCTACCTCTCCGGGGGGATCGACTCCTGCATCACCCTGGGCCTGGCCTCGGCCAGCCAGCAGGCGCCGGTCAAGGCCTTCACCATCGGCTTCGACAACGACGACTACGACGAGACCGCCATCGCCCGCGAGATGGCCGAGAGCGTGGGCGCCGACCAGGACGTCATGTCGCTGGACGCGGACCACCTGTATGACAACTTCGAGGAGGCGCTCTGGCACGCCGAGCGCACCATCTACAACACCCTGGCGGTGGCCAAGCTGCTGATGAGCCGGCACGTGAACCGCGCCGGCTACAAGGTGGTGGTGACCGGAGAGGGCTCGGACGAGCTGTTCGGCGGCTACCCGGCGTTTCGCCGCGACATGTTCATGCACGGGCTGGACACCCTGCCGGAGGCCGACCGTCAGGCCTGGCAGCAGATGCTCAACGAGTCCAACGAACTGGTCTCCGGGGCGATGCTGGCCGAGGACGAGGTCTCCGACCCCGACTTCAACCGCATGATGGGCTTTACCCCGTCCTGCCTGCAGCCCTGGCTGGCGGCCGCCGAGCACGTGCCCGGTCTGCTGCATCCGAAGCGGCGCAAGCGCATGAAGGACTACAAGCCGGGCAAGGCCATCGCCGACGCCCTGGACGACGACATGCTGGAAGGCCGCCACCCACTGGACAAGGCCCAGTACGTGTGGATCAAGACCATGCTGGAGGGCCAGATCCTCACCTGGGGCGGCGACCGCATGGACATGGCCAACTCCATGGAGGCGCGCCCGCCGTTCCTCGACCACCACCTGGCCGAGTTCGCCGCGCAGCTGCCGCCGACCATGCGCATCAAGGGCCGCAACGAAAAATACGTGCTGCGCGAATCGATGAAGGGCCTGCTGCCCAAGGTGCTGTACGAGCGCGAGAAATTCCCGTTCATGGCACCGCCGGCCCACACCGACCCGACCAAATGGGCGGCGATGAAGGCGCTGGCGGATCGCTACCTGTCGGAGGACAAGGTCGCCGAGGCCGGGCTGCTGGACCCCGAAGGCGTGCGCCAGGTGTTCGAGATCCACGAGTCGGAGGAGACCCCGGCGGCGACCCAGGTGCAGCTGGACGCGGTGATCAACCACATGATCGGCGTGCAGGTGCTGCACGAGCAGTTCGTGGCCACCGACATCCCGGCGCTGGCGGCGCAGAAGGCCCGCGAATTCGGCTGGAGCGCCTGACCCCCTAAGGGGGGCCGGAACGCCCGAAGGAACACCGTGAGCGAAGACACCGGAGCCGCCGACACCCTGCGCGGCTTCGGCTGCACCTCGGCCCGGGGCTTCCCGTTCTCCCGACCGGTCCCGGCCGAACAGCTGCCCGCCACCCTCCGCCAGCTGACGGGCCCCGCGCCACAGGAGTCGCGCGGGGCCGACGAGGATCAAAAGGCGTAGCGATAGCCCCCGACCAGAAGGTTCTGCGCGCCGCTCTCGTCGCGCGAGGCGTAGGTCAGCGAGAAGGTGCCGAAATCGGTGGCATGCGCGGCGCCCAGCTCCCAGAACGTGGCGCCATTGTCGTCGGCCGGGTCGTCGTAGCCTAGGGTGCCGAAGAGCTCGGTGCGCGGAGCGACCTCGTGCTCGGCCCCCAGCGACCAGACCCGGCTGCCCTCGGCGTCGCGGTCATCGGCATGGGCGACGTAGGCCACCTCGGCCGACAGCATCTGCCAGTCGGCGCCCAGGAACACCTCGCCCTCGTCGGCATCGTCCAGGCTGGTGTAATGGGCGTATTCATAGCCGAATTCGATCCCCACCGGGCCGGCATCAAAGCCATAGCCGACGAACGGCGTGACCTCGGTGCCATTGCCGCTGCCGAGGGTGGAAGCCTCCACACCGGTGAACACGCCGGTGGCGAACCCCAGCTCGAGACCGCCCTGCACTACCGGATCGTTGTCGGACTTGCTGGCGCCATCATCGAGATAGTCGGTGAACACGCCGACGTGGAACTCGGGCTCAACGGCCTGGGCCGCCGGGGTCCCGAAGACCAGGGCGCCGGTGATGGCGGCAGCCAGCAGGCCGCTCGGGAAGTTGCGATGCTGCGTCATGTCGATGTCTCTCTTGTTTTGCTTAGATCGTCCGGATCGTGCCGGATTACACCGGCACGTGCGCGCTCAGCAGCCAGGCCGCCATGCCGAAGTAGACCGCCAGACCGGTGAAGTCCTTGATGGTAGTGATGAACGGGTCGGCACCGGGCGCGTGGTCCACCCCGATCTTCAGCAGCACCCACGGCAGCAGGAATCCGAGGAGCGAGGCGGTAAACACGGAGAAGAACAGTGCGGTGCCGACCACGAAACCCAGCTCCGGGATGTCGTTGGGTACCCCCTGCCAGAAGTGGGCGATGATCCCGGCGAGCACGGCCATGATGAGCCCCATGGCCAGGCCCACACCCCCTTCGCGCAGCAGATGGTTGCGGAAGAAGCGGTTCAGGTTGATATGGCCCAGGGCCAGGCCGCGGGCAAAGATCGTGGTCGACTGCGTGCCGACGTTGCCGCCCATGTCCATCACCAAGGGGATGAAGATCGCCAGCGCGACCACCGCCGCCAGGGTGTCCTCGAAGAAATCGATCACCCCGCCCACGGCCAGACCGCCTGCCAGCGTCACCATCAGGAAGGCCATGCGCACCTTGACCGCGTAGCCGATCCCCCCGGAGGTGAGCTTCTCCGAGCGCACGACATCCTTGTGGTGCAGCAGGTCACCGATGCCTGCCTTCTTGTAGAAGTCCTCCGAGGTATCTTCCTCGAGCACGTCCATCGCATCGTCGATGCGCAGCACGCCCACCAGCACGCCATCGGCATCCAGCACCGGCAGCCAGGGCAGGTCGGTACGCTGCAGCAGGCGCGCGGCCTCTACTTTGTCGCCATCCGGCGTGGTATAGAAATCCTCCATCTCGAGAAGTTCGCCCACCGGCTGTTCCGGTTCGGCACGGAACACCCGACCCAGGCGTACGAGCCCGCGGTAGTGGTGTTCGCGGTCGGTGATCAGCAGCGCCGCCCCGACATCCTCGGGCATCCGGCGGTCCTCGCGCAGGCGCGCGGTGACCTCGCCGACGGTCTCCTCCGGGGTCACCCAGAACAGCGGCCGCCGCATGACCCGGGCCACGGTGTCCTCGTCCTGGCGCCACAGGGCGTGGACCTTGTCGCGCTTCGGCGCCGGAAAGGCGTTCAGGAGATCGGAGGACAGGGACTTGCTGGCCAGGTTCAGGGCACGCGCGAGGGTGTAGGCCGGCAGGCGCTGCACCAGTTCACGCGCCTCGCTCTGCGGCATGTTCTCCAGCAGGATCGCCTGCTCTTCATCGTCCATCGCGAGGAAGACGGCGCGGCGCTCGGCGGCGTCCACGCCTTCCAGCAGGGTCCAGCGGGTACGCGGGTCCAGCTCGGCAAGGCGTTCGGCCGTGATCGCCCGCACCGGGTGCATCAGTTCGGCCCGGGCGCGCTCCAGCTCGCCCGCATTGATCATTTCAAGAATGGTGTCGTTCATTGCAATGATCCTCGTACTTGTAAAGTAAAAGTCACGCGGGGCATTGCAAAAGACAAAACATTCCCGTGACCGCCGACGGCGGCCCCTTTACCGGACCCCCTTCAGCGATGTGAAACTTTTTTCTTTTACATTACTGCCCCGCGACAGAATCAAAAGTCGAGACCCGGGGTCGTCGTCATCGTCCTGTGGCATACAGGCCTCCTGTTTTTGACTGTGAACGCAATTCCCGGACAGGCGGCCGAAACAGCCACGCGCATACGCACGCGCCGACATCGGCAACGGTCCGAAGGGGGCTGGGACGACACGGCACTGGCCACACGGGCTCGCATACGCAGGAGCCGCTCGTGACGCGGAAGGCCGGTTCGGGAAGAGAGAGCCCGGAGGGGCTTCAGGGAGGGGACAGAGGATTTCGACCGTCCCCGGAGTCACACATATCGCTGACACCGGGGGCCGTCGTGGCCCGATCAACGGGCGGGGAGACTCCGATGGCAACGATATGCATGCTCGCTCCGGTCACCGACCCGGCGATCATGCAAGTATCGACTACAACAACCCATCATCGGGACCTCTGCTCGGAACACGGGAATAATTTTACATATCCGGGACCGGAACACAAACCCCAAAAACAAAATTTCCGAATTTCTGCATGTCCGGAGCAAACGGTGGCGAAGAAAACGCGAGCACGCAGATCCGTCAGTTTCTCCCGAAACGGCGCATCCACTGGCGCAGGCGACCGGGGCCGAAGCCGTGGACCCGCTTGAACGCCTTGCGAAACGCAGGCTCGGAGGCATACCCCACCTGCTCCATGACCCCGGCGACGGATTCCCGACCATCCCGCAGCAGGCGTTCGGCGAGCACCATCCGCCACTGGGTCAGGTACTCGATGGGGGACTGGCCCACCAGCACGTGAAAGCGCTCGGCAAAACTGCTGCGTGACATCGCGGCCTCGCCGGCCAGACCCTCCAGCGTCCAGGCCGCCTCGGGGCGGGCGTGCAGCGCATCCAGCGCACGCCGGATCCGCTCGTCGGCCAGGGCCGCCATCAGGGACCCGGCCGGGGGCTCCCCGGCCCGACAGACGTGGTGCCGAACCGCCATCACGAACAGGGTGTCTGCGAGTCGGTCCAGCACGGGGCGATAGCCGGGCGGGCGCTCCATCAGTTCGATGAACATCAGCCGCGCCAGGTGCCCGAGGCGTTCCCCCGCCTCGGCGTGGCGGATAATGATGCAGCCCGGCAACCCGGACAGCACCGGGTTGCGACGCCCGGAATCGAATTCGAAATGGCCGCACAACAGCTGCGTGACCGCGGCATGCTCCGGGTCCTCGCCGGTCACCAGGTTCAGGTGGCTGGCGGGGTCCTCCCAGGAATCGCGGCTGGACAGCAGGTGCCAGTCATCGTGGGGCAGCAACAGCAGATCCCCGGCCTCCAGACGCCGCACCGGTGCATCCACCATGTGCAGGTAACACCCGCCTTCGCCCACCAGATGGAAGCTTGCGTTCCCCGTCCCCGAGGTGCCCAGCTGCCACTCGCCGCACAGGCGGGGGTTGGTGTCGATCCGCGCCCGCAGGTTATAGGCGGCCAGCACGGTGGAAAGCACGTCGTCGACGGGCATCGGGTCCATGGCGGGTTGCTCCGGAGTCGCGGCACACGGATCCAGCCTAACCCGCCGGTCGCACAGAAACCGTCAGGGGAACCACGGATACCGGTTCCGGACGATCGAGCATAAACCCCGGCTCCGTGGATCTCCCGGTTTCCACTGCAGCGATCCAGACTGCAGGCAACGGATCAACGCAGGGAGAGAACCACATGGAAACGATACGGACCCTGGCCATCGGTGCCCAGCGGGCACTGGACACCACCCGCGGGGCCGATTTCCTGGCCCCGTTGCTTCTGCGGCTCTATCTGGCGCCCGTCTTCTGGATGGCCGGGACCAACAAGCTGGACGGCCTGCTGCCCTCGGAACAGGTGGTGATGTGGTTCGGCAACCCGGACTGGGGGCTGGGGATGCCGTTCCCGTACCTGATGGTCCTGCTGTCCGCCTACGCCGAGATCCTCGGGGCGATCGCCCTGCTGCTGGGCCTGGCCACCCGCTGGGCCACCATCCCGCTGATGATCACGATGGTGGTGGCGGCCGTCACCGCCCATCTGGAGCACGGCTGGCAGCGCATCTCCGACCCGATGATGTGCCTGTTCAACTGCGACGGGATCGCCGAGGCACAGCAGCGCCTGGACCGCGCGAAGTCGATCCTGCAGGAACACGGCAACTACGACTGGCTCACCGAGGCCGGCAACTTCGCGATCGTCAACAACGGCATCGAGATGGCCGCGACGTATTTCGTAATGCTGCTGGCGCTGTTTTTCATCGGAGCCGGCCGCTATCTGAGTCTTGACCACTACATCCGCCGGCGGTTCATGCACCGCGGATGAGAGCGAAAGCCGCCGCAAGCGGCTATAACCATCGAGGGTCCCTGACCCGCCATCGAGAGGAAACCACCATGAAAGACGAACTGTTCTCCATGAAATCCCTGGCCGGCGCGGCCGGTGCCGCCGCAGTCGGTCTGGCCATGTCCACCACGCCCGCGTTCGCCTCGGCCGATCTGGATCACGGCTATCAGCAGGCCGGCGGGTACACCCAGCTCGCCGAGGGGGCCTGCGGGGAAGGCACCTGCGGGGCCAGCGACGACGGCGACAAGGACAGCGAAGGCGCCTGCGGCGAAGGGACCTGCGGCGGTTCGGGCGAACCTGACGACAAGGATTCGGAAGGCGCCTGCGGGGAGGGGACCTGTGGCGGCTGAACGGATCGCCCCGGTCTGCCCGGCCCGCGTCAGCGGCGCCGGGCTCGGCCTGCGGCGGGGCCTCCTGGCCCCGCTGGCCGAAGCGCCGGAAGCGAGCGATTCCCCGGGATTCTTCGAGGCCGCGCCGGAAAACTGGATGCACCTGAGCGGGCGTCTGGGCCGGATCTTCCGCGAATATACCGAAGCACACCCGTTCGCCTGTCACGGCCTGTCCCTGGACATTGGCGGACCGCGCCCCCTCGACCGGGAATTCCTGGCAGCACTGCGGCGCTTCCTCGACACTCATGGCATCGACGACTACAGCGAACACCTGTCGGCCTGCGGCGACGGCTCGGGCCATCTCTACGACCTGATGCCACTGCCGTTCACCGAAGAGGCCGTGCACCACGTGGCGGACCGCGTGCGGACGGTTCAGGATGTGCTCGGTCGGCGTATGGCCCTGGAGAACGTGTCCTACTACACGCCCCTGTGGACCGACCTCGACGAAGCGACGTTCATCCGCGCCGTGCTGGAGGAGGCCGACTGCGATCTCCTGCTGGATGTGAACAACATCGTGGTCAACAGCGTGAACCACGGCTATGACGCCGCGACCTTCCTCGATTCGCTGCCGCTGGAGCGGGTGCGCTACATCCACATCGCCGGGCACGACGACGAAGCCCCGGACCTCAAGGTCGACACCCACGGCCAGGCGGTGGGAGAGGAAGCCTGGGCCCTGCTGGCACGTGCCTTCGACCGCCTGGGACCGGTACCGACCCTGCTGGAGCGGGATTTCAACCTGCCGCCGCTGGAGGAACTGCTGGCGGAAGTCGAGGCCATCCGGCGGTTGCAACAAGCGGTGCCGCGGCAGGACCGGCTTTCCGGGGTGGAACATGCCTGACACGGACGCCCGGGCGCTCCAGGAGGCCTTCGCCCGCCACCTGCGCGATCCGGAACGATACCCGCCGCCGGAGGGGCTGGAGGATCGCCGACTGGCGATCTACCGCCGACTGTTCATCAACAATGTCGCGGGCCTGCTGGGGCGCGGCTTTCCGGTGCTGCGCAGGACGCTGACGGAAGACCCGTGGCTGGCGCTGGTGCGCGATTTCTATCGCGACCACGGGTGCCATACGCCGTATTTTCCGCAGCTGGGCAACGAATTCGTGAGCTATCTGACCGACGGACGCCCGGCTGCCGCCGGCGACCCGCCGTTCCTCGCGGAGCTGGCCCACTACGAGCGCGTGGAGACCGAGCTGTTCTACGCCGACGAGGGGCCGGCCGAAGCCTGCGACCCCGAAGGCGACGTGCTGGCCGACATCCCGGTGTTCTCGCCCGCGGCCCGCCTGCTGGCCTACGGCTTCCCGGTCCATCGCATCGGGCCGGAGTTTCGCCCGCAGGCGCCGGGCGATTCACCCACCCTGCTGCTCGCCTGTCGCGCGCCGGATGATCGCATCCGCTTCGCCGAGCTGAACCCACTGGGCGCGCGTCTGCTGTGGCGCATCATCGAAGAGCCGGCAGCGGGCCACGAACAGATCCGGCGCGTGGCCGGCGACTTCGGACTCGAGGCCACCCCCGAGCTGACGGCCAGCGGTCGCGAGCTGCTGACGCATTATCGCGGCCTCGGGGCCATCCTCGGCACGCGTCCCACCATGGACTAAGTCCAGGCCGCCACCGCGCTGCGGTAGAACCCGGGGTCGGTGGTGGTGGCCCCCTGCAGGGTGCACACGCGGGCGGCGAATTCGAGGGCACGGTGCAGGGTGCCTTCCCAGCCCCAGCCGCGGCGCAGGCCCAGGATGGCGACGCTGGCGAAGGCGTCGCCAGCGCCTACCGCGTCCTGCATGCCCTCTACCACCGGGGCGCGGGCGCGCACGGGCTGACCGGCGCGCGGATGGATCTCGGCGCCGTCGGCGCCCAGGGTGACGATCAGCGCGGACTGGATGTCGCAGGCCTGCAGGCAGTGATCGGCGCGCTCCGCCCCCGGGGTGTCCGGGAACAGCGTGGCCAGCTCGTCGGCGTTCAGCTTGACCACATCGGCACCCCGGAGCAGGTCGCGCACGTCCTGCGGGTCGTACCAGGGCTCGCGCAGGTTGGCGTCGACGAAGCGGCGTTCGCAGCGCCGGCGCAGGGCCGCCAGCAGCTCGCGGTTGCCGCTGCGCAGGGCCAGCGTACCGTGATAGAGCAGCGGGATGCGGGCGGGCACCGCGGGGTCGACCGTCGCGGGCAGGTCGTCATAGGCCTGGTCGGGCAGGATGTGATAGGCGGGTTCGCCGTCCTCCACCGTCACCTGCACCGCGCCGGTGGGGGCCTGTGGGTGCGTATACAGTGCGTCTTCCGCCAGGCCGACCTCGCGCATGGCCTCGCGCACGCGTCCCCCGGCGGCGTCGTTTCCCACACCACCGACGAACAGCACGGGTTCCCCCAGCTGGTGCAGGTTCCAGGCGACGTTGAACGGGGCTCCGCCCAGGACTTCACGGCCGTCCGGAAAACGGTCGAACAGGACTTCACCAAAGATCACGTCGGATACTTCCGGCATTCTCGAACCCTCCGGTCAGTCCGGCGCAACGGCCACGATACGGTCACGGCCCTGGCGTTTCGCGGCCAGCAGCGCCTTGTCGGCCAGCTCGAAGGCGGTGCCCTCGGGCGCGTCGGCACGCAGCTCCGTAAGGCCCCCGGAGATGGTGACCTTGAGGCGCTTGCTGCCGGCCCTGACCACGATGGCGGCCACTTCGCGACGCAGCTGGTCGGCCTGTTCGCGGGCGGCCTCCAGCGGCTGATGGATCACCATCACGAACTCCTCGCCGCCGTAACGGGCGACGAAGTCGGGCTCACTGACGCGTTCGGCCAGCACCTCGGCGACGGCCTTGAGGATGCGGTCGCCCGAGGTATGACCGTATTCGTCGTTGATACGCTTGAAATGATCGATGTCCCAGACGATCAGAGAGGCCGGCCCGGCATCGGCCGGGAAGGCGGCCATCCGCTGGTCGAAGGCGTGCCGGTTGAGGAGCCCCGTCAGCTTGTCGCGGGTGGCCTCGTCCCGCGCCCGGGACAGTCGGTCATGCAGCCCGGCGACCTGGTTCTCCAGCTCCTGGCTGCGCGCACGCAGGGCCCGGTTGCGCTCCAGGGCTGCCAGCAGTTCGGCCTCCCGGGTATCGCGGAAATCGCGGACCCGGTCGGCGACCCGGTCGAGGCCCTCAACGACCTCGCGGCGCATGGTGTCGATGTCGGTGATGTCGACCACGCGGCCCTTGATGCTGCTGACATCCCCGGAGATGTTCTCGTGCAGCTCGCGGATGGACGTCCGCGTGCGTTCCGAGTGGTCGTGGTCGGCCGACAGGGCCGAATCCACGTCATTCAGGCGCGAACGGATCTCGCCCATCACCTCCGAGAGCTGCTCGCGCTCGGCCAGCGCCTGGCCGCAGTTCTCCTGCAACGCGGAGAACACCCGCGCGAGACTTCGGCGCGTCAGGTCCGCGTCTCCGCGTTCGGCGGCCTGATGGACATTTGCGAGGTCTTCGGCCAGAAACGTGAAGCCCTGCAACCCGCTCTCCAGCGCGGCCAGCAAACCGGCTTCCAGGTCCTCGCGCTGGTCCTGCTGGCGGATGGTGTCCGCCAGCCGGGCACTCATGCGATCAAGGGCCCGGGTATCCTCGGGGTTGTCTTCGATGGTGCGCGTCAGGTCATGCACCGCGCCCTCGAGATCAGGCTCGCGGGCCGACAGGACGGCCAGGGCGCGCAGGGCCACGCGCCGGAGCGAACGCATGCGCTCGCGCTCGGCATTGAGCGCCGACTCCAGTTCGATGACGTTCTTGCGCAGGTCGTTGTCGGCCATGGCTCTCCCCTGTACGGGCGCCCATTACAGCTGATGGGCGACCTGAATGCCACCGCCGAACCCCGGAAATGCGGCGCGCGGACCGGTCAGGCGGGAGCGGTCCCGGCGGCCAGACGTTCGCTCGCGGGGAGCTGGATCTCGACACCCACGGGCAGATGATCGGACAGCGCAACGTTGTAGACCCGCATGTCGGACACGTGCAGGTCCGGGGTCAGCAGGATGTGATCGAACACCCGCTGCGGGTCCCAGGCGGGATAGGTGGCGGGGCAGGCCATGGGTTCCATCAGCCCGGTACGCGCGACCAGACGGCGGATCTCGGGGCTGTCCTGCTGGCAGTTGAGATCGCCCATCACCACCGCGTGCGGCTGATCCGCGATGCGTTCGGCAACATAGTCCAGCTGCTGGCGGCGGGCGCGCCGACTCAGCGCGAGGTGCAGCAGGAACAGCACCAGCTCCTCGCCATTCCCCATTGCATACCGCGCCTCCACCGCCCCGCGTCCGGGCAGCGGCCCGGGCAGGCTGTGCATCTGCACATGCACCGGCTCGATCCGTGAGAACAGCGCCAGTGAATGCTTGGCGATCTGGCCCAGATCACGGTTGATGCGGGTATACTTGTGGGGGAAGTCGGCACGGTCGGACAGCCAGCTGGACAGATCGACGAAGCGCGAGCGCAGACTGCCGCCGTCCAGCTCCTGCACGCCGACGATGTCGAAGTCACGGATGAAGCGGGCGACACGCTCCAGGTTGGTCATGCGCCCGCCGTAGGGCAGCACGTGCTTCCAGCTGTTGGTGACGTAATGATGCAGACGCGATGAGTGGATGCCCACCTGGGCATTGAAACTCAGCAGACGCAGTCGGTGGCCCGCAGCCTCCGGCTGCCAGACCAGACCACGGGCGGGTTCGTCGGTCTCCGCGGACACGCCGTTTTCCGTCATGGTGTCATCCTTCCTGCCCGTCATCCCTCACGGGACTCCTGTTCAGAAGGGACAGACGAGATCCCCCAGGCGTTCCGTGAGCTTGAGATTTTCAGAATAGTCGACCGGACAGTCGATGACGGTGACTCCGGGGCGCGCCAGGGCGGAACGCAGGGCCTGTTCCAGACTGTCGCCGGGCTCGATGCGCACCCCTTCGGCCCCGAACGAGCGGGCGAGGGCAACGAAGTCGGGGTTGCCGAAGTCCACCGAGGCCTTGCGGCCATATTCGCGTACCTGCTTCCATTCGATCAGGCCGTAGGCGCTGTCATTCCACACCAGCACCACGAAATTCTGGCCCAGGCGCACGGCGGTCTCCAGTTCCTGCACGTTCATCAGGAAGCCGGCGTCTCCGGTGACCGCCACGACCTGGCGGCCGGGGTCCAGCGCGGCCGCGGCCACTGCCCCCGGCACGGCGATGCCCATGCTCGCGAACCCGTTGGAGATCAGACAGGTGTTGGGCTGCTCGCAGCGGAACATGCGGGCCATCCACAGCTTGTGGGCACCCACGTCGGTGGTCACGACGGCATCCAGTGCGGCGGCGGTGCGCAGATCCCAGATGATCTTCTGCGGCTTCATCGGGACACCAGTGTCATCCCGGTGCTCGTTCATGTCGTCGATCAGCAACTGGCGCAGGGGCCGCAGCACGGTCTCCTCGCGCGGGCTGACCCGCTCCGCGAGATCCCGCAGACAGGTATCCAGATCGCCGATTACCTCGGCCTGGATGTCGTAGTGGCCGTCGATCTCCGCCGGGGAGGCATCCACGTGGATCAGGGTGCAGTCACCCTCCGGGTGCCACAGTGACGGCGGGTATTCGACCAGGTCGTAGCCGATACACAGGACCACATCCGCCTTGTCGAAGCCGAAGTGCACGTAGTCGCGGCTCTGCAGGCCCACGCTGCCCAGCGCCAGCGGATGGCGAAACGGCAGCACGCCCTTGGCCATGAAGGTGTTGGCCACCGGGATATTGAGGGTCCCGGCGAAATGCGCCAGGGCCTCGCTGGCGCCCGAGCGGATCACACCGTTACCGGCCAGGATCAGGGGATGCCGGGCTTGCTCCAGCAACCGTGCAGCGGCCGCCAGGGACGCCTCTGCGGGCACCGCCGGCGCCCCCGAGTGGACCGGCAGCGGCGCCACCGGGCAGGGCTGGGATGCCACGTTTTCCGGCAGCTCGATGAAACTGGCCCCCGGCTTGCCGCCCTCGGCCCACTTGAACGCCTTGCGCAGGACCTCGGGCAGGATCTCGGGCTCCACCACACTGGAGGCGTATTTGGTGACCGGACCGAACAGCCCCTTGAGGTCCAGGACCTGGTGGGATTCCTTGTGCAGCCGATGGGTGCTGGCCTGGCCGGCGATGGCCACCAGCGGCGCGTGGTCCATGTTGGCATCCGCCACACCGGTGATCAGGTTGGTCGCACCGGGCCCCAGGGTCGCCATGCAGACCCCGGCCCGGCCGGACAGGCGGCCGTGGACATCGGCCATGAAGGCCGCGCCCTGCTCGTGGCGGGTGGTGACGAACTCGATCGGCGAGTCCTCGAGGGCATCGAGGACCGCCATGTTCTCCTCGCCGGGCAGGCCGAAGACCCGTTCGACCCCTTCCTGCTCCAGACACTGTACCAGGCGCCGTGCGGTGGTCGGCGACGGATCGGACATGCGTTCCCTCGAGGGTCGGGCCGGGGCGCTCAGCCCCGGGCCTCGGCGATCAGGTGATCGACGATCTCCAGCATCTGCTCGTGACTGGTGGTCATGCTGGCCGAAACCACGGATTCGCCGTTGACCACCATCGACGGGACGCCTTCCAGACGGTACTCGCGGACGCGCTCGGCGGACCGGCCGACCTTGCGCGCCACTTCGTCGGAACGCATGGCCTCGCGGAAGGCGTCGGCATCCTGATCCATCTGGTTGACGAACCGCAGGATCGCGCTCTCCGAGCGCATCTGCCGCCCTTGCTCGTGAATCGCGGTGTAGAACGGCTGGTGAATGGCCTCGACGATGTCGAGCTGCTCGGCGGCGTAGTACACGCGCGCATGCAATGCCCAGACATCGTTCAGCGGGGCCGGCATGTACTCGAATTCGATGTCATCGGACAGTTCGGCTTTCCACTCCTGTACCAGCGGCTCGAACGAGTAGCAGTGCGGGCAGCCGTACCAGAAGGCCTCGACGACCTTGATCCGTCCTTCGTCCAGACCGTAATCGACGGGCGAGTCCAGGCGCATGAAGTTGCGCCCCTCGGCGAAGTCGGCCAGCAGACGGCCGGACGCCAGCAGGGCGCCCGTACCGGCCAGGGTTCCAAGAAACTGACGACGCTTCATTTACAGTTCTCCGTAGGAATGCAGACCGGACAGGAACATGTTCACGCCCAGGAAGGTAAAGGTGGTGACGAACAGACCGATGACTGCCCACCAGGCCATGCCCGGACCGCGCCAGCCCTTGGTGAAGCGCATGTGCAGCCAGGCCGCGTAGGTCAGCCAAAGGATCAGGCTCCAGGTCTCCTTCGGGTCCCAGGTCCAGTAGCCGCCCCAGGCCTCGGCCGCCCACATGGCGCCCAGCACGGTGGCGATGGTGAAGAACGCGAAGCCGATGGCGATCGCCTTGTACATCACCCCGTCCAGCGCATCCTTGCTCGGGATGCGGGCCAGCACACGGGAGTCCGGACGGGTGCGTTCCATGCGGTGGCGCACCAGATAGGCCACGCCCAGCATCGCCGCGATCGCGAATCCGCCGTAACCGACGAAGTTGGTCGGCACGTGGATCTTCATCCACCAGCTGTCGAGTGCAGGCACCAGCGGTTCGACCATGTGGGCATCACGATCGAACATGTACCACAGCAGGAAGGTGGTGGAGGCCGCGACCACCAGCATCACGAAGGCGCCCATGCCCCGCTGGCCGGTACGCTGTTCGTAGTACAGGTACATCAGCGCGATCATGGCCACCATCAGCACGAAGACCTCGTAGAGGTTGGCGACCGGGATGTAACCCCAGCTCGGATCGTGCAGATAGATCTCGCGCCAGCGCACCATCAGGGCCATCAGGCCCGCGCCCGCCGCGATCCAGGCGAACGCCGCACCGACGCGATAGGGGAAGTCGGAACGCGAGAACAGGCCCACCGCATAGGCGACCGTGGACAGGTAGACCATCACGCTCATCCACATCACCCCGGCCTGGCCGGATCCGATGTAGTTGAGCCAGAACACACTCTCGCCGCGCGCCAGGTCATCCCCGTACAGCCAGACGCCGAACAGCGACAGCGCCGCGACGATGATGGAGAACAGCTGCCAGGGTCGCCAGAACCACCCCAGCCAGGCACTCATGCCCGCCGCGAGGATCAGGCCCCCGGTGTCGTAGCGGTCCATCATGTGGCCGTACATGGCATAGGCCGTGACCGCCACTGCCAGGACCAAGGCCATGTAGGCCCAGTCCCGCAGAAGCAGCTGCCGGAAGAATCCGGGCCGTTCGAAATCCAGGGCCTCGTGGGGTACAGACATGGGGCGCTCTCCTCCGACTGCGTGCGACTTAGTCGTTCTTGTTGGTTGCAGAATCCGGCGATTCATCGTCGCCAACGTTCTTCTGCTCGATGATCCACCGTTTAAGATGCGCGAAGCGCTTCTCGAATTCCACCCGGTGGCGGTTGCTGGTGCCCGCCAACACCACGTGGGTGCCGCTGCCGTCCTCGTTCGGACGGGCCACGATCCACAGACGCTGATAGGACACGTAGAACATCAGGAAGATCCCGATGATCAGCATGACGCTGCCGGTGTACACCGTGCTTTCGCCCGGTGCCTTCGCGATCTGCAGGCCCGAGGCCTCGCGATGGTCGAAATCGTCCAGGCGGAAGAAATACGGCGAGCCGTAGAAGTTGAGGGCATTGATGGCCGAAACGGCATCTTCCAGCCAGCGCTGTTCCGCCTCGGTGATCGCCACCACGCCTTCTTCCTCCAGGACCTCCATGTACAGGCCCTGGAGCCCGGAGTTCAGGACCTGGAACAGCAGGTTGCCGAGCTGCTCGCGCTGGCCTTCGGGGATGCGCTGCTCGATCTCGGCATCCACCGCGGGGTAACCGCCTTCGGCGAAGGTCTGCATGAGCATGCTGACGGTGCGCGCGATCGCCTGGCGACCCTCTTCTCCGCCCATCATGTCCTCCGAACCCCGCGCGGCCTGCTGCGCGACGGCCATGCGGACCTCGTCATCGTGAAGCATGGTCAGATAGGTGCGGAAGCGATCCAGGGAGTCATCCGCGTCCGCCGGGATGAACAGGTAGGAAAATTCCTCGGCCGGACTCTCGCGGACACCGCTGAGGAAATATTTCGCCCCTTCCTGCGGGATCGGATTCTGATAATTGCGGTAATAGAGTCCCGCGCCGGTGCGGTCCACCAGGCGGAAATCCACGCGCGGGCCGAGGAACACGTTTTCTTCCTCGCCCTCCTCGTTGAGCAGCGCCTGGGTGTTCACCACGGAAAAGTCGATGAACTCGATCGTCAGCTCCTCGCCGCCGGGGGCCGGGATATCCATCTCGTCAAAGATCCGGCCCGGAAAATCCACGCCGCGCAGGGCGCCTGCGCCGAGCGGGATGGCCTCCATTTCGAGACGCGTACCGCCGTCGGCGAAGCTGGACTGGTAGATCGCATAGCCATTGTAGATCAGCGGGTCGTTTACGCTGATGGTGGCGCGCAAGGGTTCGTCGCGCTCCGGATCATGGATGACCAGGTCGCTCTCGTAGGACTGTTCCGCGCCGGTGGAGAAGCGTTCGATCCGGAATTCCTCCAGCTCGACCCGGAACGGCAGATCCTGCACCAGATACCCCTCGCGTACCGGCAGGAAGACCACGTTGGCCGAGGCCCCCTCGGGGATTTCCACGCTGCCGCGGAACGACGGGTTGCTGACCGGGACGCGCGAGATCTCGGGCACCTGCGACTCGGGGATGGAGCGGGTCTCGATCTCGACGTTGCCCATCCACTCGTTGACCTTGAGCAGGAACTGGCCGTCGAGCAGCGCGCCCACGCAGATCACCACGATCCCCACGTGCGTCAGCATGTAGCCGAGGCGGTTCCAGCGCCCCTTCATCGCGGCGACCACCGTCTCGCCGTCTCGCGTCTTTTCGCGCGCCCGGAACCCCTGGGCCTTCAGTACCCGGCGGGCATGGGCGAGGAAATCCTCCTGCGACTGCCCCAGATCGCCGGTGGAGCTGGCCGGGAAGGAACGCAGGGACTTTTCCTTCACCTGCAGGTTGTAGCGGCGCAGGTCCTTGAGGATACCCGGCGTCTGGCGATAGACACAGAAGGCGGTGGAAACCACCAGGAAGGCCACCACCAGCAGGAACCAGGTTGCCGAATAGACCTGGTAGAGCCCCATCCCGGCGAAGATCTCGTGCCAGAAGGGCCCGAACTGGATCAGGTATTCGGTGTAGGGCTCGTTCTGCACCAGCACGGTGCCGATCACCGAGGCGATGGCCAGGGCCACCAGCAGGGTGATCGCGAGGTTCATCGACCCCAGGAATTCGACGATGATCCGGCTGCGGCGCGGGGTCCGGGCCTGGCGGCCGGACGAGGACTCGGAGCCCGTCCGGTTGCTGCGTTCGGACGCCCCTGCGGGCTGATGGGATTCTGCCATGTTCAAACCTGCGTTAATCGCCCCGAATGTGTCGGGACGCGGTCGGAAATTCAATTTCCACGACATTCCGCACGGACGCTGGGTTCCGGCGCTGCGTGGAGGGCGCGGGAACAGACGCCCCGCCTTCCGACTTCATTCCGGTATCCGGGTTCCCGCCCGTGCATTTTCCGGAACCCGAAACAACGAGGGGGCGGCCACAGCCGCCCCCTCGTAAACCGGACGAACCCGGAGCACCGCTGCGCACCCGGGCCGTACGTACCGTGCTCAGTTCGGCTGCAGGCCGGCCATGTACTGGGCCACGGATTCCATGTCTTCATCCGACATGTTGCCGACGATGCCGCGCATCATCTGGCCGTTGTCGTTGCGACGTTCGCCGTCACGGAACTGCTGCAGCTGGTCCAGGCTGTAGGTCGCGTGCTGACCGGCGACCTTGGGGAACATGGCCTCCGGATTGCCCTGGCCCTGGGCGCCGTGGCAGGCGATGCAGGCGGCCACGCCTTCCGACGGGATGCCACCACGATAGATCTGCTCGCCGCGCGCGACCACGTCCTCGTCTGCGGTCTCGGTCGTGATGCTCTGCTCGGCGTAATAGGCCGCCAGGTCCTTCATGTCCTGCTCGCTGAGGTCGGCGACCTCTCCGGCCATCAGGTTATCGTGGCGGAGCTCGCCATCCTGGAAGTCGCGCAGCTGCTTGGCCGTGTACTTCGGGTGCTGCCCGGCCAGCTTGGGCCACTCGGGATTGGTGCTGTTGCCGTCGGCCTGGTGGCAGGCGGCGCAGGACTGCGAGAGTTCCTGACCGCGCTGGGGATCGCCCGCCTGGGCCGCCGAGAGCGGGAGCATCAGGGAGACGGACAGGGCAGCAAAGAGAGCGGAAAGCTTGTGGTTCATGGTGGAGAATCTCCTGCTTGTATATGCGTGCCGGGCCTCGACCCGTTCCTTGTGCCCCGTGTAGAAGGGCGATCAAAATCTGGGGCGCAGTTTATAGCACAACGCCAGGGAACCCACAAAAGTTTCCCACTGTCCCGCTCAGCTCAGGATGATTTCGATCATGCAACCTCGTTTTCGTGAAACCGCCTTTTCCCGGGGTGTCTCCCGCCTCGACCAGCTCCCCGCGGACCAGGGGGTCGAGATCGCTTTCGCCGGGCGTTCCAACGCCGGCAAGTCCAGCGCCCTCAACGGCCTGTGCGGGCGCAAGGCCCTGGCCCGGGTCGGGCGCACGCCGGGCCGCACTCAGGAGATCAACGTCTTCACCCTTCCGCCGGCGGAGGACTGGCGCCTGATCGACCTGCCCGGCTACGGCTACGCGAAGGTCTCCGCGAAACAGCGCGAACACTGGGACCGGCTGCTGGGCGGGTATCTGCGCCGACGCCAGTGCCTGGCGGGGCTGGTCCTGATCATGGACATCCGCCGCCCGCTGACCGACCTGGACTGGCAGATGCTCGAATGGACCGGCGCGAACCGGCGGCTGCACTGCGTACTGACCAAGGCCGACAAGATCTCGCGACAGGAAGCCGAGCGCCAGCTGCACGCCACCCACGCGCGTCTGGAAGAGGCCGGAATCGAGGCTTCGCTGCAGACCTTCTCCGCGCTGAAGAACCAGGGCGTCGACGACCTGCGCGGGCTCCTTGCGGAATGGCTGGAGGAAGAAACCGCCGCGGAGGACAGGGACGGGGACGAGGACGGCGGGGCCGAACAGGGCCCATAAAAAAGTGCCCCGATCCCGGGGAGGAGGATCGGGGCAACAGCGACCTCGACAGGGGGATGCGAGGTCTTCCCGCTCAGGGAGAGAAGCGGGGAGCGCCGGGCCATGGCGCTCACTCATTATGACGCTTCACCGACCGTGAAGTTCCCGGTCCTTCTACTGTCGGACGGGAATGCGTCACAACCCGGGAAAGCGCGCGCAACCGCGGCCCTCACTCGCGTTCCGCATGGGCCTGCAGGGTCGCCACCAGTTCATCCGCCGAAGTGCCGTGCGGATGGATTTCCAGCAGATCGCCCTCCGGCCCCACCAGGTAGGTGGACGAGCTGTGATCGATCACGTAGCCCATCGCGGACTGGCTGTCGGTCTTCTCGTAGAACACCCCGTACTGCTCCACCGCCGGCTCCAGCGCATCGTGCGGGCCGGTGGCCGCCTGGATCCGGGGATGGAAATGGTCGGTGTAGTCCGCCAGGTGCTCGCCGTCGTCACGCTCGGGATCCACGCTGACGAACACCGCACTGACGCGGTCCTCCAGCGACTCGGGGAGCTGCTCCAGCGCCATCCGGATCCATCCGAGACTGACCGGGCAGGCATCCGGACAGGAGGTATAGCCGAAGTAGAGCCACACATACTGCCCCTCCAGATCACGCAGATCGAAGGCCTCCCCCTCGGTGGAGACCGGCAGCTGGAACGGGCCGCCGGTCACCCGGTCGGCCACCGGGATGTCTTCGTGAGTGGCGGCCTCGCCCGCGGGGGGCTGCCCGGGCACCAGCCATACATACAGCAGCAGCGCGGCCGCGGCGACCGCGGCCAGGGCCCACAGGAGGGTGGTCAGGGGAAGTCGGGACATCGTGCGCAATCCTCGGTGGAAGCCCGTACGTCAGTGGTCGCGGGCGGTGACGAAACGATACTGTACCCGCGCGGCGTCGCCGTCGCCTTCCGGCAGCACGGTCGCCGCCCAGGTCATCGCCTCGGTGGTACAGACCGGCAGGGTGGTGGTGCCGGCGTATTCACCCGGGCCCACGCGTTCCAGGCGCGGGCGCTGGAAGCCCATGTACATCTCCACCCCCGCGAAATCCAGCTCGATCCACTCGGGCTCGCGGCCGTCGCGGCCGACATGCCGCAGATGCAGCTCCAGCTCCCGCAGCATGGGCACCGGCCGCGGGGTGATCTCGAGGGTCATCTCGCCGCCCTCCGGGTGCTGCGCGGTACAGGCCCCTTCATTGAGATCGCAGATCTCCGGGGTCACCACCACGACATCGTCGCCGCCGCCACCACCGGCCAGGTAGCGGTCCGCCGCCACCCAGCCGGCCGCCAGCAGCAGGCCTGCGACCAGCCACGGGGCCGCGCGGTTGAACCCACGGGCCAGTGATTCGAGATCCGCCATGATCAGCCTCCGGTTCCGACAGGGACCTCAGTGGGCATCATCCCAGTTATCTCCGACGCCGATGTCCACCAGCAGCTCGACATCCAGCTCGGCCGCCCCGCCCATCGCACGGCGGGCCCGCTCGCCCAGGGCCACCACTGCATCGTCGGCAACCTCGAACACCAGTTCGTCGTGCACCTGCATGATCATGCGGGCATCGAGCCCGTTGCCGTCCAGGTCCTGCGCCATGCGCACCATCGCACGCTTGATGATGTCGGCCGCGGTGCCCTGCATCGGGGCGTTGATCGCCACGCGTTCGGCCTGCTGCCGGCGGGCCCCGTTGCGGCTGTTGATCTCGGGCAGGTACAGCCGGCGCCCGAACAGGGTTTCCACATAGCCCTGCTCGCGCCCGCGCTCACGCGCCCGCTCCATGTAGTCGTGCACGCCGGGATAGCGGTGGAAATAGCGGTCGATGTACTCCCGCGCCTCGGTCTGCTCGATCCCCAGGTTGCGCGCCAGCCCCCAGGCCGACATGCCGTAGATCAGGCCGAAGTTGATTGCCTTGGCCGCGCGGCGCTGCTCGCCGGTGACCGCGTCCGGGTCGACCCCGAAGACCTCCGCTGCGGTGGCGCGGTGGATGTCCAGACCGTCGGCGAAGGCCTGCAGCAGGCCGGCGTCCTGCGACAGATGGGCCATGATCCGCAGCTCGATCTGCGAATAGTCGGCCGCCAGCAGACGATAGCCGGGTGCGGCAATGAACGCCCGGCGGATGCGCCGGCCGGCCTCGGTGCGCACCGGGATGTTCTGCAGGTTGGGCTCGGAAGACGACAGGCGCCCGGTGGCCGCGCCGGCCTGGTGATACGAGGTATGCACCCGCCCGGTCTCCGGGTGGATACGCCGCGGCAGGGTCTCGGTATAGGTACTGCGCAGCTTGGACAGGCCACGGTGCTCCAGGATCAGCCGGGGCAGGGCGTAGTCGTCCGCCATCTGCTCCAGCACGTCCTCGGCGGTGGAGGGCTGGCCCTTGGGCGTGCGCCGCAGCACCGGCAGACCCAGACGCTCGAACAGGATCTCCTGGATCTGCTTGGGCGAGCCGAGATTGAACTCGGTGCCGGCCTCGTCGAAGGCCTGTTTTTCGATGCGCTCCATCTCGGCGGCCAGCTCCTGGCTCTGCTCGCCCAGCAGGTCCGGGTCGACCTTCACGCCGGCGCGTTCGATGTCCGCGAGCACCGGCACCAGCGGCATCTCGATCTCGCGGTAGACGAAGGCCGGGCCCTCGGCCTCGTTCAGGCGCGGCCGGAACAGGGCGTCCAGACGCAGGCAGATGTCCGCGTCCTCGCCGGCATAATCGGTGGCGATGCCGACATCCACCTCGGCGAACGGGATCTGTTTCGCCCCCTTGCCGGCCACGTCCTCGTATTTCGTGGTGCGGTGATCCAGATGGCGTTCGGCCAGCGAATCCAGGTCGTGCCGGTTGGCGCCGGCGTCGAGACAGAACGACTGCAGCAGGGTGTCGTCGACGATCCCGTGCAGTACGATGCCGTGGTTACCCAGCACGTTGCGGTCGTACTTGAGGTTATGGCCGAGCTTGCCGTGTTCGGCCGATTCCAGCCACGGCCGCAAGCGCTCCAGGGTCGCCTCGCGCGGGAGCTGCGGATCGGCGTCCGGACCGCTGTGGGCCAGCGGCAGGTAGTACGCGGTACCCGCCTCGAACGCGAATGACATGCCGATCAGCTCGGCCCGCATCGCCTCCAGGCTGCTGGTCTCGGTGTCGAACGCGACCCGCGCGGCGCCCTGCAGGCGTTCCAGCAGCTCCGTGAATGCCGCCTCGTCCCGCACGGTGTGATATTCGGCCGCCTGCCCAGGATCGGCATCACCGTCGTTACCGGAGGCAGCGTCGCCGCCTTCCAGCTCCGCCCGCCAGCGGGAGAACCCGTGGTGGCGCACCCGCTCCAGCAGCTGCTGCGAATCGGGCTCGCGCAGCTCGAGGTCATCGGGGCCCAGCGGCAGATCGACATCCCGGCGCACGGTGATCAGCTCGCGCGAGGTCGGCAGGCGATCGGCCGCGGCGCGCAGGTTCTCGCCGATCTTGCCGCCGATCTCGTCGGCCCGCTCGAGGATGGTGTCGAGGTCGCCGTACTTCGCGATCCATTTCGCCGCGGTCTTGGGCCCGACCTTCTCGACCCCCGGGATGTTGTCCACGCTGTCGCCCATCAGCGCAAGGTAGTCGACGATCTGCTCCGGCTCCACGCCAAACTTTTCGCGCACGCCGGCGGGATCCAGCACCGTGCCGCTCATGGTGTTGACCAGGGTCACGTGGCCGTCCACCAGCTGGGCCAGGTCCTTGTCCCCGGTGGAGATCACCACATCCTGCCCGGCAGCCGCGGCGCGATCGGCCAGGGTGGCGATCACGTCATCCGCCTCCACCCCTTCCACGCACAGCAGCGGGAAGCCCATCAGCTGCACCAGCTCGTGCAGCGGCTCGATCTGCGCCGCCAGCTCCTCCGGCATCGGCGGCCGGGTGGCCTTGTATTCGGGGTAGATCTCGTCGCGGAAGGTGGGCCCCTTCGCGTCGAACACCACCCCCATGCGCTCGGGGGCATAGTCCGCGCGCAGCTTGCGCAGCATGTTGGCCACGCCGTAGAGCGCCCCGGTGGGGTGGCCGTCGGGGGCGGTCAGCGGGGGCAGGGCGTGGTAGGCCCGGAACAGGTAGGAGGAACCGTCGACCAGGACGAGCGGGGCTTGCGACATCATGCGGATCCGGCTGGGCTTGCGAGGGAAGCATTCTAGCAGGCTGCGGGCCCCGGCCCGAGCAGCGCCGGCGCGATTTGTGCGGCCGTCGGGCCACGGTTAGTCTAGGCGCCCCAGAGTGCAAAGAACGCGCCCCCCATGAACGATCACGATCGAGCCGAACACCCCGGGCTGCGGCCCATCGACGATTCCTCGCTGACCCGCGAGAGCTGGAAGATCTTCCAGATCATGGCGGAGTTCGTGGAGGGCTTCGAGCGCCTGGCGCACATCAAGCCCTCGGTCAGCGTGTTCGGCTCGGCGCGCATCCCGTCCGATCACCCGGACTACCTGCTTGCGGAACAGATCTCGCGCCAGCTGTCGGACGCGGGCTTCGCGGTGGTCAGCGGCGGCGGGCCGGGCATCATGGAGGCCGCCAACAAGGGCGCGTTCGCCGGCCATTCCCCCAGCATCGGGCTCAACATCCAGCTGCCGCACGAACAACACGCCAACCCCTACCAGGACATTGGCCTGGGGTTCCGGCACTTCTTCTCGCGCAAGGTGATGTTCGTCAAGTACGCCTCCGCCTACGTGGTACTGCCGGGCGGCTTCGGCACCCTGGACGAGCTGGCCGAGATCCTGACCCTGGTGCAGACCGGCAAGACCCGCCGCATCCCGGTGGTGCTGGTGGGCAGCAAGTTCTGGGAAGGCCTGCTGCAGTGGTTCGAGGACGCGCTGGTCACCCATGGGACCATCGATGCCGAGGACCTCAATCTATACTCGGTGGTGGACACCCCCGAGGAGGTCGTGGACGTGATCTTCGAGTACTACGAGGCCCGCAGCTTCGAGCCCTCGGCGGAAGAGAAACAACGACTGATGGAGCTCTGATGATGACGAGCACCCGCGCCACGGCGCTGGCCGCTGCCCTGCTGGGCCTTGTTCTCGCCGCCGGGCCGCTGGCGGCGCAGGACTTCGAAGACGCCCCGCCACCGCCCGACATGCCCGACGAGGCCGCCGGCGACGAGCCCGCGCCGCCGCCGGTGCTGGACGAGCGCGCCCGCCAGCTGCAGGAACTGGAAGAGGCGGACGTCATCATCATGGAGCGCGATGGCGAGCGGCGACGCGAATATCGCGTGGACGGTGATCTGGTGATCGTCGAGGTCACCCCGGCCGCCGGCCCGACCTATTATCTGGTGGACGTCACCGGGGAAGGCGATCTTGAACGCCGCGACGACCTGGCCCCCGGTTTCACCCCGCCCCGCTGGAGGATCCTGGAATGGTAAGCACGCAGCCGACCGTGGAACTGCCGGTCGCGGGTGCCGCGGCGCTGGAAGCAGCCTTTGCCGCCGCCCGGGCGGCCGGCGCGCCCGTGGGGCTGCCCGCCGCCGGCGATGCCCCGCAGCTCGACGGGGATCGCGCGCGCTGGGTCCTGGAGCGCGGCAACGCTGCGGAGCCCGGGGCGATCGCCAGCGGTCCCGGCACGCCGGAGGCGCTGGGCCGCCTCGCGGCCCGCTGGCAGGCCTGGCATCCGGCGGAGGCCCTGCCGCAGGACGGCGTCTGGCGCCGCGGGGTACTGCAGCAGCAGCTGCGCGAACGCACCGAAGACCTGAGCGCCACCCTGGATGAACAGGCGCGCGAACAACTGAACCGCGAGCTGCATCATCAGGGGCTGTACCGGTTCGAGGACCTGCCGGTGGCCGGCAGCTTCTGGCGCTCGGTCCGCCGGCACGGCGAGCACACTGGACTGGCGGATCTGACGGTCCCGCCGGCCCCCGTGCCGGCGTTCTGGCAGCTGGCGCGCATCGCGCTGGCGGTGGCCGTCAGCGAGACGGGCGAGCTCGATCGCGAACGCTACCGCGCCCTGCTGGATGGCTATCACCGCGAGCGCCCGCTGAGCGCGATCGAACGCGGCGCCGCCCCGACGCTCCTGCGCATGGCCGCGCTGGATGACTGGCTGGAATGCATCGAGGCCGGCCACGCGCCCGCGGGCCCCGATCCGCGCCTGGCCGGCCTGCAGGACGCCGGCACCCGGGTGCAGTCGGTATGGGTAAGGCCCGCCGCCTGATGACCCCGCGGGCCTCCCTCGCGGGGCTTGTGGCCCTGGCCATCGCCGGGGCGCCGGGCGTCGGCGTTCTGGCCTCCACCGAGGTCCACCGCTGGGTGGATGAAGACGGTGTGGTGCATTTCTCCGACGAGGCACCCGGCGACGGGCGCAGCGAACGCATCGAAGTTCAGGAGCCGATGGGCGCCGTCCCCCTGGAGAATGCCCGCGAGATCCTCGAACGCCCGATACGGCGGCCGGGAGAAGACCCGACGGACGACGCCCCGGAGGAAGACGCGGCCGCGGACGAAGAGAGCGACGATGAAGACGAATATTCGATCGAGGACGTCCCGGTGCCCGTGGAACTGGTGGATTTCTGAGCCAGCCACGGGCATCGCACCACTTTGATGCACAGAATGCCCTACAATAGGGCAATGACTGCACCTCATCAGAGCGCCACCGCACAACGCCCCCGGACGAAGCGCTGCGACGCCCTCGTGGCCATTCTGGCGCACTTCATGCTTGAAGCCGGGTGATGAGCCCGCATACGCCCCCTTCGCCCGCCTCGCTGCCCACCCCCCCGTGGTGGGACGACCTGTCCACGGCCGTGATGGTCACCGACGGGGATCTGCGGCTGCAGGCGATGAACGGCGCGGCCGAGGTCCTGCTGGGCCTCAGCCGCGAGCGCATCCTCGGTCACCCGCTCGGCCAGTGGCTGCATCTGGACCGCAACCTGACCACCCGTCTGCGCAACGCCCTGACCCGGGACCAGCCGATCACCCTGCGTGCGCGGCGCCTGGAACCGCTGCGCGCGGAAAGCTTCCTGGCCGACGTGGTGATCACGCCGCTGCACGGCGAGGGTGACGAACCCGGACGGCTGCTGTTCGAACTCAGCGCAATCGACCGGCACGAACGCATCTCGCGCGAGGAACAGCTGCAGAAGCAGCAGGCCATCTCGCGCGCGGTCACGCGCGGGCTGGCGCACGAGATCAAGAACCCGCTGGGCGGGCTGCGCGGCGCCGCGCAGCTGCTGGCCGGAGAACTGGACGATCCCGACCTGCGCGAATACACGCGCATCATCATCCATGAGGCCGACCGCCTGCGCTCGCTGGTGGACCGCATGCTCGGCCCCAACAACATGCCGCAGCGCGCCCCTCTTAACCTGCACGAGGTCCTCGAGCATGTGCGCGGCCTGATCAGCGTCCAGCTGCCGCTGGGCGTGAAGATCCGCGGCGACTACGACCCTTCGATCCCGGAGATCGAAGCGGATCGCGACATGCTGGTGCAGGCGCTCCTCAACCTGGTGCAGAACGCCCTGCAGGCGCTGGGCGACGAGGGCGAGATCGTGCTCAGCTCGCGCATCCTGCGCCAGTACACCGTTTCCGGCAAACGCCACCGGCTGGTCGCGCGCCTGAGCGTGCGCGACAACGGGCCGGGAATCCCCGAGGAGGTCCGCGAGCGGATCTTCTTCCCCATGGTCACCGGCCGCGACAGCGGCACCGGCCTCGGCCTGCCGATCGCGCAGAGCCTGGTCCAGCTGCATGACGGCCTGATCGAATGCCATTCACGGCCCGGCTCCACGCGCTTCGACATCCTCCTGCCCGTGGCCGGACCGCCCGCCAGCGAGAGCCCCGACGCATGAATCCAACGGTCTGGATCATCGACGACGACGATTCCATCCGCTGGGTGCTGGAACGCGCCCTGAGCCGATCCGATATCGCGGTGCGCGGATTCGAGTCCGCCGACGCGGCATGGGCGGCCCTGGAGACGGAAGACACCCCGGACACGATCGTCGCCGACATTCGCATGCCGGGGCTCAACGGGCTCGATTTCCTGGCGCGCATGCAGAGCCGGGGTGACGCGCCGCCGGTGATCATCATGACCGCATTCTCCGATCTGGAGAGCGCGGTGGGCGCCTACCAGACCGGAGCGTTCGAATACCTGCCCAAGCCGTTCGACGTGGACGAGGCGGTGGCCCTGGTGCAGCGTGCCCTGGAGGCCCGCCGTGACAGCCTGGCGGCCGCAACGCCCGACGAGGGCAGCGCCGAGGAAACCCCCATCATCGGCGAGGCGCCGGCGATGCAGGAGATGTTCCGCGCCATCGGCCGCCTGTCACGCTCCAACATCACGGTGCTGATCAACGGCGAATCGGGCACCGGCAAGGAGCTGGTCGCACGCGCGCTGCATCAGCACAGTCCGCGGGCGGGGCAGCCGCTGATCGCCCTGAACACCGCGGCCATCCCCAAGGACCTGCTCGAGAGCGAGCTGTTCGGCCACGAGCGGGGGGCCTTTACCGGCGCCAGCCAGACGCGCAAGGGCCGCTTCGAGCAGGCCGACGGCGGGACCCTGTTCCTCGACGAGATCGGCGACATGCCGTTCGACCTGCAGACCCGCCTGCTGCGGGTGCTGGCCGACGGCACTTTCTACCGGGTGGGCGGGCATACCCCCATCCATACCGACGTGCGCATCATCGCCGCGACCCACCAGGACCTGGAAGAGCGGGTGCGCGCGGGGCAGTTCCGCGAGGACCTGTTCCACCGCCTCAACGTGATCCGCATCCATGTGCCGTCGCTGCGCGAGCGGCCGGAAGATATCCCGCTGCTGGTCAATCATTTCATGAGCGAGGTGGCCACCGAACTGGGCGTGGAGCCCAAGGTGATGCGCCCCGAGGTAGTCGCGGAGATGCAGCGCCTGCCATGGCCGGGCAATGTGCGCCAGCTGGAAAACACCTGTCGCTGGCTGACGGTGATGGCCTCCGGACGTGAGGTGCACCTGGACGACCTGCCGGCGGAACTGCGCCGCGATGACGCGCCCCGGTCCACGGGCACGCCGCAACCGGGACCGGGACCGGCACAGGCCGTGCCGATCGAACCCCGGGAGTGGACCGATGAACTGGCGCGCGTGGCCCGCGAGCACTGGGAACGCGGTGACCGGGACGTGCTGGGAAGCCTGCAGCCGGCGATGGAACGCACGCTGATCCGCGAGGCGCTGCGGGCCACGGGCGGACACCGCCAGCAGGCCGCGGCCCTGCTGGGCTGGGGCCGCAACACGCTGACGCGCAAGATCCAGGAGCTGGGTATGAACGAGGAGCGACCGTAACCGGCGGGCCCGGGCGCTGCCGGCGCGTCAGGCGCCGCAGCCGGAGAACCCCTCGTTCAGCTGCAGCCGCCCGGTCAGCTCGCTCACGTGGCCGATCCCGTGGCGGTCCATGTAGTCGTTGATGCCGGCGAGGATCTTCGGCAGGCACAGCGGATCGTAGAACAGCCCGGTGCCCACGCCCACGGTGCTGGCCCCCGCGAGCAGGAACTCCAGGGCATCCTCGGCGCGGGTGACCCCGCCCTGGCCGATGATCGGGATGCCATGGGCCCTGGCCACCTGGTGGACCTGGTGGACCTTCAGCAGCGCCACCGGCTTGATCGCCGGGCCCGAAAGTCCGCCCTGGTTGTTGCCGATCACCGCGCGGCCGCTCTCGGCGTCCACCGCCATGCCCATCAGGGTGTTGATCACGGCAAAGCCGTCGGTACCCGCCTCGATGCAGCGCCGGGCGTTCTCGGCGATGTCGGTCTGGTTGGGCGAGAGCTTGGTGATCAGGGGCTTCTGCGTGACCGAGCGACAGGCCTCGACCACCCGCGCGGACATGTCCGGGTCATTGCCGAAGGCGACCCCGCCTTCCTTCACGTTGGGGCAGGAGATGTTGATCTCGATCGCGTCCACCGGGGAATCGTCGAAGGCCCGGGTGACTGCGATGTATTCCTCGATGGTGGAGCCGGAGACGTTGGCGATGAAGCGCGTCTCGTCGTAATCCAGCCCCGGCAGGATCCCGCCGACCACCTGTTCGACCCCGGGGTTCTGCAGGCCGATGGCGTTGAGCATGCCCTCCGGGGTCTCGTACACCCGGTGCGGGGGGTTGCCGGGCCGTGCGGCCCCGGTGGTGCCCTTGAGGCACACCGCGCCGGCATCGCGGTTGGAAAAGCCGGCCACCCGGGTATATTCCTCGCCGAAGCCGACACAGCCGGACAGCAGCACCAGAGGCGTGTTGAAATGCAGCCCGCAGAATTCCAGGGAGAGCCGCGAATCGTCGCGCGCTTCGCTCATGTTTCACATCGTCCTGTATCAGCCCGAGATCCCGCCGAACACCGGGAACGTCATTCGTCTGGCCGCCAACAGCGGGGCGGCCCTGCATCTGATCCACCCGCTGGGCTTCAGCCTCGACGAGAGCCGGCTGCGCCGCGCGGGGCTGGATTACCGGGAATGGGCCCGGGTCCGCGAGTATGACAGCCTGGCCGCCTGGCGGGAATCCGTGGCCCCGCGGCGGGTGTTCGCGATCACCACGCGCGGCACCTGCCGCTTTGATACCCCGGCGTTCGCCGCCGGCGATGCCTTCCTGTTCGGCCCCGAGAGCCGCGGCCTGCCGCAGCAGGAACTGGACGCGATCCCGGAGGAGCGACACCTGCGGCTGCCGATGCAGCCCGGCAGCCGCAGCCTCAATCTCGGCAATTCGGTCGCGGCGGTGATCTACGAGGCCTGGCGCCAGCTGGACTTCGCCGGCGGCGAATGAGCCGATGGGTCAGATATTCTCGGCGACCGGGTCGCGCTCCAGCAGGCGCCGCACCGCGTCGTGCACCCGCCGGCCACGGTAGAGCACCGCGTGCACCTCCTCGCAGATCGGCATCTCCACGCCGGCGGCATGCGCGCGTTCCACTGCCACGCGCGCGGTCTCGACCCCTTCCACCGACTGGCCCACCCGCTCGCGCGCGGTCGCCAGGTCGTAACCCTGGCCCAGCAAAAGACCGACGCGGCGGTTGCGCGACTGGTCGTCGGTGCAGGTGAGCAGCAGATCGCCGAGGCCGGACAGCCCGGTCAGGGTCTGCGGCCGCGCCCCCAGGGCCTCGCCCAGGCGCTGTAACTCGGCCAGCCCGCGGGTCAGCAGCGCGGCGCGGGCGTTGGCGCCGAACCCGGCCCCGTCGGCGATACCGGAGGCCACCGCGAGGACGTTCTTGAACGCCCCGCCCAGCTCCACGCCGATCACGTCGGGGTTGCCGTAGATGCGCATGGAACCGCCGTGGAAGGCATCCGCCAGACGTCGCCGGCGCTCCGGGTCGGCCGAGGCGGCGGTGAGGGCAGTGGGCTGACCGCGCGCGACCTCGGCGGCGAACGAAGGCCCGGAGATCAGGGCCGCCGGCTGTCCGGGGCCGAGTTCCGCCTCGGCCACCTCGTGCAGCCAGGCACCGGTCCCGGTTTCCAGCCCCTTGGTGGCCCAGGCCACGACCTGCCCCGGTTCCAGCCGGGGCCGCAGCCAGCGCAGGGTCTCGCGGAAGGCGCCCGAAGGCACGACCACCAGCACCAGGTCGACGCCGTCGACGACCTCCGACGCGGCGGTCACCCGCAGGTTGCGCGGGAAGGTCAGGCCCGGGAGATAGCGGGGATTCTCGCGTTCGCGCTGGAGGCGCTCGGCGGTCTCGGCCGAACGCCCCCACAGCCGCACGTCGTCGTGCAGGCGTGCGGCATGCACCGCCAGGGCGGTCCCCCAGGAACCGGCCCCCAGTACCGCGATGCGCATGCGCCGGGCCGGCTCAGGGGTTTTCGCTGGCCGTGACGGCGGCGCCGTTGCCTCCCTGGCCCTGACCCGAACCTTCCTGCTGTTCCTTCAGGTGCTTGGCATACAGCGCGTCGAAGTTGACCGGCTGCAGCAGCAGCTGCGGGAATCCGCCCTTCAGGACCAGGTCGGCAACCGTCTCGCGGGCGAAGGGGAACAGCGCATTGGGGCAGTAGGCGCCCAGCAGCTGATTGCGCTGCTCCTCGGAAAAACCGCGCACGATGAACACCCCGGCCTGCTTGATCTCGACCAGGTAGCCGGTCTCGCCGTTGGATTCGGTGGTGACCGTCAGGCCCAGCTCGACCTCGTAGACCCCTTCCTGCTCGCCCACCGGGCGCGCCTGGGTGTTGAGCTGGATGCCGGTCTCGCCCTTCCATTCCTTGAGGAAGATCTCCGGGGCGCCGGGGGCCTCGAAGGACAGGTCCTTGATGAAGACCTTCTGCATGGAGAATTCGGGGCCGTCGGAGCCCTGGCCGCCCTGTGCGGCCGCGTCGGTCTGGTTTTCTTCAGCCATGGTGCGTTCGGATCCTTTCAGGTGTTCGTGGAATCGCCGGCGTCCACGCCCCCGCAGGCCTCGATCAGGCGGTCCAGCTCGCCGGACCGTTCCATGGCCTGGAGTTCATCGTAGCCGCCGATATGGGTGTCCCCCAGGAAGATCTGCGGGACGCTGGTGCGTCCGTCCGCCCGCTGTTCCATCTCGTGGCGCAGCCCGGAGTCCCGGTCGATGCGGTATTCGTCGAAGCCGA
Source organism: Thioalkalivibrio sp. ALE11 (assembly GCF_000381205.1). NCBI lineage: Bacteria > Pseudomonadati > Pseudomonadota > Gammaproteobacteria > Chromatiales > Ectothiorhodospiraceae > Thioalkalivibrio > Thioalkalivibrio sp. ALE11. Next base: position 66,665 of record NZ_KB906165.1, read on the forward strand.
GGTCGCGCTGGTTCAGCAGGCGGCGGGCGAGGATGCAGAACGGGCAATGCCCGGTAGAGTAGACCTCGAAGCGCATGTCACTTCTTCTTCAGCGGCATGCCCGCATTTTCCCATGCCTGGATGCCACCGGAGAGATTGACCACGTCCTCGAAGCCGGCCGCCGTCAGCTGGTTCGCGGCCATGGAGGACCGGTTGCCGCTGCGGCAATAGACCACGACGGGGCTGGATTTCCACGCCTCGATGTCCTGCATGCGCTTTTTCAGTTCGCCGATGGGGATATGCTTCGCGCCACCGATGCGGCCGCCGGAGACCTCGTTGTGCTCGCGCACGTCCAGCACGAGGGCATCATCCTGGTTCATCACGCGCACCGCTTCGGTGGGCGCCAGCTCGCGGTACTTGCGTGTCAGGCGCCGGAACTCGGCGTAGATGATCAGGGCAAGCACCGCGACCAGGGCGCCCGTCAGAATCGGGTTGTTGGCGAGGAATTCGGGCAGTCGTTCAAGCATGCGGGAGACCGGTCGGGATTCAGGAACGGCAGAAGACGTCCTGCATCATACCGATCAGGCGCAGGGTGCGGGAGTCCCCCACGCGGTAATAGACCCGATTGGCGTCCTTGCGCGTGGCCAGGATGCCCTTGTCACGCAGGATTCCGAGGTGCTGGGAAATATTGCTCTGCGAGGTCCCGACCTGATCCACGATTTCCTGTACGCTGACCTCCCGGTCGCCCAGAATGCACAGGATCTTGAGCCGCAGCGGATGGGACATGGCCTTCAGCGAGCGCGAGGCCCGCTCGATATCCTCGTCCTGCGACATCAGTTCGTCTTCGATGCACGGTTCGTCGCTCACGGCAGCCTCTCGTTCGGAGGGGCAAGACCCCTGCCACTGGGTGAGAATATTAGAACGCAAACGTACCCCGATATGCGGATTCACGCAATCTTGTCCCTGTCGCTTTCATGGGTTGGCCTGCTGCTGGCGGGCCTGCTGGTTGCCGTGCCGGCCACGGCGCTGGAACCCGAGGCGGAGCTGGAAAAGACCCTGGAGGCCATCCGGGACGTCGAACGTTCGCTGGAGGAACGACGCGCGGCAGTCGCCGATCTGGAAGACCGGATCGCCGCGTCCGCCCGGGGCGCGGGCGAACAACGCGAACGACTGGATGAGCTGGAACGCCGCCGCGAGGCCCAGGAGGAGGTGATTGCCGAGCACGAGGCGCGCGTGGCCCGGCGCGAGGAACGGCTGCACGAGCAGCGACGCGACGCCGCGCGACTGGTGCATGACCAGTGGCTGCAGGCGCGCCACGGGCAGCGTGACCGACCGACGGAAGACGGACAGCGGCACCACCCCGTTTACGCGTCCGCCATTCAGCAGGCGCGGGAACGGGCCCTGGCAGACCTGCACGCACGGATCGAGGAGCTGCGGGCGGCGCGTGCCGATCTGACCGAGGAGCGCGAACGGCTGGCACGTCGCGAAACCGAAACCCGCGAAGCGATGGCCGAGCTGGAGCGCCAGGAAGCGGCCCGCCGCGCGGCACTGGAGGAGCTCGAGGCGGCCATGGAAGACGAGGCACTCGAGCTGGAGCGCCTCGAACGCAACGCCGAGACCCTGGATCGCGTGATCACGGAGATCGAAGAGCAACGCCATGCCACCACCGCCGAAGAGCAAACGGGCGAGGAGGCGCCCCCTCGGTCCCGCGCAGTCAATCCGGACGTCCCGTTCGCGGATCTTGAAGGGGAGTTGCCGCGACCGGTGGATGCGCCGGTCATCCGCGATTTCGGCAGCGAACGCCGCGGCAGTCTGCGCAGCCAGTGGAACGGAGTGGTACTGGAGGCGCCCTCCGGCGCGCCGGTGCGGGCAGTGCATCAGGGTCGTGTGGTCTATGCGGACTGGATGCAGGGCTACGGGTTCCTGGTGATCCTGGATCACGGGGACGGTTATCTGACGCTGTACGGCAACCTCGAAGACATCCTGGCCGGGCCGGGGGAATCGGCCGATGCAGGCGAGCCGGTGGGTCGCGCCGGGGAAGGCAGTCCCGCCATCGCGCCGGGACTGTACTTCGAAGTACGGCGGGAGGGGCAGACATTGAACCCGCAGGCATGGTGGCCGTCACAGTAAGGGCGGAATGCTAGAATTGGGCGCATATCCGCAGAAAGACCTCGGACAAGGGATACTCTGATGAACAAGCTTTTCCACTCCGGCTACGGCCTGCTCACCGGCCTCGTTCTGGGCATCATGCTGAGCGTGTCCGTGGGCGTGTACGCCGGGCGCGACGATGCCGCCGGTCTGTCGGCACTGCCGGTCGAGGACCTGCAGCGCTTCACCGACGTCTACATGCGCATCAAGCGCAATTACGTCGAGGAAGTCGACGACAGCGAGCTGCTGGACAACGCCATTCAGGGCATGCTGACGGGGCTCGACGAGCACTCTTCCTACCTCGACGAGGACGACTTCCGTGACATGGAAGCGGGAACCTCGGGCGAGTTCGGCGGCCTCGGGATCGAGGTCGGGATGGAAGACGGCTTCGTGAAGGTCATCGCTCCGATCGACGACACGCCGGCGGATCGTGCGGGCATCCAGGCGGGTGACCTCATCGTGCGTCTGGACGGCGACTCGGTGCGCGGCATGACCCTGTCGGATGCCGTCAGCCGGATGCGCGGCGAACAGGGTTCCGACATCACCCTGACGGTGGTGCGCGACGGCGAGGATCAGCCGCTGGAGATCACCATCACGCGCGACATCATCCAGGTGGAATCCGTCCGCTCCGAGATGCTGGAAGACGGCTACGGCTACGTACGCGTCAGCAACTTCCAGACGCGCACGGCGCGGGATCTGGTCAGCGCGATCGAGGAGCTCAAGGAGGCCAACGGCCTGAAGGGCCTGGTCCTGGACCTGCGCAACAACCCGGGCGGAATCCTCAACGGCGCCGTGGGCGTGTCCGACGCCTTCCTGGACGGAGGACGGATCGTCTACACCGAGGGCCGGCTGGACGAGGCGCAGATCGAATATGACGCCTCGCCGGGAGACGTCCTCGATGGCGTGCCGATGGTGGTACTGGTCAACCGCGGCTCGGCGTCGGCTTCGGAGATCGTCGCGGGTGCTCTGCAGGACCACGGTCGCGCGATCATCATGGGGCAGAACAGCTTCGGCAAGGGATCGGTGCAGACCATCCTGCCGCTGTCGGAGCAGACCGGGATCAAGCTGACCACCGCACGCTACTTCACCCCGGACGGCCGGTCCATCCAGGACGAAGGGATCACCCCGGACATCGCGCTGGACGAGACCCTGCGGGTGTCGCGCTCGGAAGACGACTCGCCCGCGCGGCCCGACCTGCCGGACGATGTCGATGACGAGGAAGAAGAAAGCCTGGCCGAGCGCGACTTTGGCCTGAACGAGGCCCTCAATCTCCTCAAGGGCCTGAACTTCTACAACGGACGCTAGCGGGAGGAGCTCGATGACGCGAGTGCTCGTACCTCTGGCCTCCGGCTCGGAAGAGCTGGAGGCCGTGACCATGATCGACCTGTTCCGGCGGGCCGGCTTCGAGGTCACGGTGGCCGGTCAGGAGGCCGGGCCGGTCACCTGCTCGCGCGCTACGGTGATCCAGCCGGACAGTGAGCTCGAAACGGCCGTCGGCGGGGATTTCGATCTGATTGCCATTCCCGGGGGACTGCCGGGCGCGAATCACCTGCGCGATGACCCGCGGCTGATCGCACGGCTGCAGAAACAGGCGGAAGCCGGCCGGCATCTGGCGGCCATCTGTGCGGCCCCCAAGGTGCTGGCGCAGGCCGGGTTGCTGCAGGATCGCCGGGCGACCTGCTTTACCGGCGCCCTCGACGGCACCGGAGTGGAGTCGAGCGGTGCGGCCGTGGAAATCGACGGTAACGTGATCACCGGGCGCGGGCCCGGCGTGGCGATGGATTTCACCCTGGCGGTCATCGAGGAACTGGCGGGCCGCGAGGCCCGTGAGGCGGTCGAGGGTCCGCTCCTGCGGGCCTGAGGCGGGCCGCCGGAACGGACGGGATATCGGATCGGCGAGAGGGCCGAATCGGTGGCCGAATCGGCGAGGGGGCTCGCCTCCTACAGGGAGGAGGTCGAACCCTGGCTCCGGCAGGAGGCCGGCCCTCCGGCCGATCTTGCGTCTGGCCAATCGCCTGCGCCGGGTCGGCGAGGGGGCTCGCCTCCTACAGGGAGGAGGTCGAACCCTGGCCCCGGCAGGAGGCCGGCCCTCCGGCCGATTTTGCGTCCGGTCAATCGCCTGCGCCGGGTCGGCGAGGGGGCTCGCCTCCTACGGGCAGGTCGAACCCTGGCCCCGGCAGGAGGCCGGCCCTCCGGCCGATTTTGCGTTCGGCCAATCGCCTGCGCCGGGTCGGCGAGGGGGCTCGCCTCCTACGCGGAGGCCGACCACGGAAATCGCCTCAGTCGGCGCGGCGCAGGAACGGGCGCTGTCCGGACTGCACGGCACGGCGGATAAAGTCCGCACGGCCGCTTTCGCGCTGGTTGACCTCGTCCGCGCACTGCGACGGCTCGTAGGCCGCGGCCGAGAGCATCACTTCCAGTTCGGCGACGTCCACCTTCGGATCGGTCAGCTGGTCGGAGGTCACGTTCAGGTGGCGCCCCACCTCCCAGAACATGCGTGGACTCCACATCTTGGTCTGCACCCGCGGCGAGTTGAACAGTTCGACGCAGCGCTGATTGATCTGTTGCTGATCCATGGGGTACTCCGGTCACGGTTTTTAGGACGCCGGGGAATCTAGCGAAGCCGGCGTGGCAATACAAGCCATGCGGACTATTCCACGGTCACGGATTTGGCCAGATTGCGCGGCTGGTCCACGTCGGTGCCCTTGAGCACGGCGGTGTGATACGCGAGTAGCTGCAACGGGATCGCGAAGAGAACCGGAGCGATCCACGAGTTCAACGGGCCGTCGTGGGGCATGCCGACCCAGGTGTCATCCGGGCCCAGGGCGCGTGCCGCCGCCTCCTCGCCGATCACGATCAGCTCGCCGCCGCGGGCCCGTACCTCCTGCAGGTTGCTCGCGAGTTTCTCCAGCTGGGCGTCATCCGGTGCCACCGCAATGACCGGCATTTCGGCGTCCACGAGTGCCAGGGGCCCATGCTTGAGCTCGCCCGAAGGGTAAGCCTCCGCATGGATGTAGGAGATCTCCTTCAGCTTCAGGGCGCCCTCCAGCGCAATCGGGTAATGCACCCCCCGCCCCAGGAACAGCGCGTGGTGGCGCTCCACCAGATGCTCCGCCACCTGGGCGAGGCGCCCGTCCAGCTGCAGTGCGGCGTCGGCCATCGCCGGCAGGGCCTGCAGCGCCCGGATGCCGTCCTGGCGGTCGGCGGCCCCGAGCCGCGCGGTGCGCGCCGTATCACCGAGCAGGAGCACCAGGACGGCCAGCGCGGCGAGCTGGGTGGTGAAGGCCTTGGTGGAGGCGACGCCGATCTCGGGGCCGGCCTGGGTCATCAATACCAGGTCCGCGAGCCGGGCCATGGTGCTCTCGGGTACGTTGCAGATGGCCAGCCGCGCGGCGAAGGGCTCTTCGCGCGCCTGGCGCAGCACCGCCAGGGTGTCAGCGGTTTCCCCGGACTGCGACAGCACCAGCAGGAGGGTCCCGGGAGCGACCACATGCCGGCGATAGCGGTACTCGCTCGCCACCTCGACCTGTGCCGGCATGCCGAGATAATCCTCGATCCAGTACCGCGCCACCATGCCCGCGTGATAGCTGGTGCCGCAGGCGACGATCTGCACCGAGGTGACGTCGCACAACAGACGGTCGGTGTCCGGGCCGAGCAGATTCGGCAGCACGCCGTCATGACCGAACCGTCCGGCCAGGGTTTCGGCCAGCGCGCGCGGCTGCTCGTGGATCTCCTTGAGCATGAAATGGCGGTAGTCGCCGCGATCGGCGATGGTCACCTCGCAGCGGGTCTCGCGCGCCTCACGAGTGACCGTGTTGCCACGCGCATCCTCGATCTCGACGCGATCGCGTCGCAGGACCGCGATGTCGCCTTCTTCCAGATCGATGAACCGCTGGGTGACCGGCAGCAGTGCCTGCATGTCGGACGCCGCAAAGTTCTCGCCGATCCCCAGACCGATCAGCAGGGGCGACCCGTGACGGGCGACGATGACCCGGTCCGGTGCATCGGCCACGGTGACGGCCAGCGCCCACGCCCCCTGGAGGCGGGCGCAGACGCCGCGCACGGCCGCCACCGGTTCGTCCCCGGCAGCCAGCGCCTGTTCGATCAGGTGGGCGATGACCTCGCTGTCGGTGTCGGATGCACAGTTCCAGCCATCGGCCGCCAGGGCGTCCCGCAGGGCCGCATGGTTTTCGATGATGCCGTTGTGCGCAATGGCGACGCGCCGATCGCGCGACAGGTGCGGATGCGCATTCGCCTCGGAGGGCCGCCCGTGGGTAGCCCAGCGGGTGTGAGCCAGACCGGCCTGGCCCTGGAGCCCGGCCTGCGCGACCCGCTCCTCCAGCGCGGCGACCTTGCCCTCGGTACGAACGACGTCAATGCCGGCCGTGCGGGCGACCGCGACCCCGGCGGAGTCATAGCCCCGGTATTCCAGGCGGTGCAGGCCCTCGATCAGTAGCGGAACGATGTTGCGCTCGGCAATGCCGGTAACCAGTCCGCACATGGTTCAGTCCCCGTCTTCCGTTGCCTCGGTGCCGGTTTCGCCCGATTTCGGTCTCTTCGCCGGACGCTGCCAGCCTTCCACGGTCCGTGCCGGCGCCCGCGTCAGGGCCAGCGCGCCGTCCGGCACGTCGCGGCTGATGGTCGAGCCCGCGCCCACGGTCGCGCCCGCACCGATGGAAACCGGCGCGACCAGCGCGGTGTTGGAGCCGATGAACGCGTCCGCGCCAATCTCGGTGTGATGCTTGTTGGCCCCGTCGTAATTACAGGTGATGGTGCCTGCCCCCAGGTTGGCGCCGGTACCGACCCGCGCATCCCCGACGTAGGCAAGATGGTTGGCCTTGGCACCGGAATCCAGGCGCGCGTTTTTCACCTCGACAAAGTTGCCGACCCGGGCGTCCTCCCCCAGATCGGCCCCCGGACGCAGGCGCGCGAACGGACCGGCCTGGGCCCGCTCGCCGAGCCGGGCGCCCTCGACCACCGTATACGGCTGCAGCCGCGCGCCGGAAGCGATACGACAGTCACGCAGCACGCACCCCGCACCGATTTCTACATCATCGCCGAGGATCACCGTTCCCTCCACCACGACATTCACGTCCAGCCGGCAGTCGCGGCCGAACTCCAGCGTACCGCGGCAATCGAAACGGGCCGGGTCCGCCAGCGCGAGGCCCTCGCGCATGGATCGCTCCGCGATTTCCCGCTGCAGCAGGCGCTCCTGCGCTGCAAGCTGGGCCCGGTCGTTCACGCCAAGGACCGCGTCGGGGTCCTGGCTGTCGATCAGGGCCACCGACTGACCCTCGCCGCGGGCCACCGCCACCACATCCGTCAGATACCACTCGCGCCCGGCACCGGCCGGGGGCTCGCACGCACCCAGCCAGCGTCTCAGGGCCACGGCATCGCCGGCCAGGACCCCGGTATTGATGCGGTTCACGGCGGCCTCCGCAGCGTCCGTCTCCTTGTCCTCGACGATTCGCTCCAGATTGCCACGCGCGTCTTCGATCAGCCGTCCGTAGCCACGAGGATCGGCCACCCGGGTACCAAGCACCGCGAGCGTCTCCGGCGTACGGGCACACCCCTCCAGATCCGCCAACGGGATACGGGGCACGTCGCCATACAGCACCAGCACCCGCGCACCGTCAGGGATCCCCTCCAGGGCGCGGGCCACCGCATGGCCGGTCCCCCCGGGGTGCCCCTGATCCACCCAGCGCAGCTCCTCACGCTGCGAGAAGGCCGCCTGCACCGCCTCCCGGCCGTGGCTCACCACGACATGGACCGCACTGGCATCCAGCCGGTCCGCGCGCTCGAGCACGTGCGCCAGCATCGGCCGGCCACCCAGCGGCTGCAGCACCTTGGGCAGGGCCGAGCGCATCCGCGTGCCCTTGCCGGCGGCGAGTATGATCAGATGCAGTGGTTCCACCATTATCCTTCCATAACGAGTCCCGGCCGGGACCACAAACAACAAGGCCGCCCGAGAGAGGCGGCCTTGTGATCCTTCCCTGCCGTGGCTGCCGCCCTATCAGCGGCGGCGACGCAGCTTTTCGATCATCTGCAGCCGGGCCGCGGCTTCCGCGAGCTCGGCCTGCGCCTTGGCATAATCGAAGTCGGCCTGTTTGTCGGCCAGGGCTTCCTCTGCGCGCTTCTTGGCTTCGATCGCCTCGGCCTCGTCCAGGTCCTTCGCACGGACCGCGGTATCCGCGAGCACCGTGACGTGGCGCGGCTGCACCTCCATCACGCCCCCGGAGACGAACACCGGCTGGGGCTCCGCCCCTTCCTTTTCCTGGATGCGCAGTTCGCCCGGATTCAGACGAACGAGCATCTGCAGGTGACCGGCGTACACGCCGACCTCGCCTTCCTCGGCCGGGGCCGCGATCATCTCGGCCGTGCCGGAGTAGATCGATTCCTCGGCACTGACCACGTCCACATGCATTGTCATTGGCATGACAGGTGCTCCTTAGCCGAGTTTGTCGGCCTTCTCGACGGCTTCCTCGATGGTACCCACCATGTAGAACGCCTGCTCGGGCAGGTGATCGTACTCACCGTCCACGATGGCCTGGAAGGCACGGATGGTGTCCTTGAGCGACACGTACTTGCCGGGGGCACCGGTGAACACTTCCGCAACGAAGAACGGCTGCGACAGGAAGCGCTGGATCTTGCGCGCCCGGGCCACGACCAGTTTGTCGTCTTCCGACAGCTCGTCCATGCCGAGGATCGCGATGATGTCCTTCAGCTCCTTGTAGCGCTGCAGCGTACCCTGCACCGCACGCGCGGTGTCGTAGTGCTGCTGCCCGATGATCTGCGGATCCAGCTGACGCGAGGTCGAGTCCAGCGGGTCCACCGCGGGGTAGATCCCCAGCTCGGCAATCTGGCGCGACAGAACGACCGTGGCGTCCAGGTGCGCAAAGGTGGTGGCGGGCGACGGGTCGGTCAGGTCGTCCGCCGGCACGTAGACGGCCTGGATCGAGGTGATCGAGCCCTTCTTGGTCGAGGTGATGCGCTCCTGCAGCACACCCATTTCTTCCGCCAGCGTGGGCTGGTAACCCACGGCGGAAGGCATCCGGCCCAGCAGCGCCGAGACTTCGGTTCCGGCCAGGGTGTAACGGTAGATGTTGTCGATGAACATCAGCACGTCACGGCCTTCGTCGCGGAAGTACTCCGCCATCGTCAGGCCGGTCAGCGCCACGCGCAGACGGTTGCCCGGCGGCTCGTTCATCTGGCCGTAGACCAGCGCCACCTTGTCGAGCACGTTGGAGTCGTTCATCTCGTGATAGAAGTCGTTCCCTTCACGCGTACGCTCCCCGACGCCGGCAAACACCGAGTAGCCACTGTGCTCGATGGCGATGTTGCGGATGAGCTCCATCATGTTGACGGTCTTGCCCACGCCGGCGCCGCCGAACAGGCCCACCTTGCCGCCCTTTGCGAAGGGGCAGAGCAGGTCGATGACCTTGATCCCGGTTTCCAGCAGGTCCGTGGATCCCGCCTGTTCGTCAAAACTCGGGGCCTTGCGATGGATCGACCATTTTTCTTCGGTCTCCACGTCGCCGGCCTCGTCCACCGGGCGGCCCAGCACGTCCATCACCCGGCCCAGGGTGCCCTGGCCCACCGGCACGGAGATCGGGCCCCCGGTATTGGTCACGGCGGTCTGGCGCTTGAGGCCGTCGGTGCTGCCCATGGCGATGGTCCGGACGATCCCGTCGCCCAGCTGCTGCTGGACCTCGAGGGTCAGGCCGTTTTCCAGCGTCAGGGCGTCGTAGACCCTGGGCACCTCGCCGTGGGGGAACTCCACGTCCACGACGGCGCCGATGATTTCGACAATCTTTCCAGAGCTCATGCGTTCAATCCTCTAAGTCGTAATTCTTGCCGCGTCGGGCCTGCCGGAGGCGGTCGCTAGACCGCCGCGGCGCCGCTGACGATCTCGGAAATCTCCTGCGTGATCGCGGCCTGGCGTGCCTTGTTGTAGACCAGCTGGAGGTCCTTGATCATCGTGCCGGCGTTGTCGGATGCCGCCTTCATCGCCACCATCCGCGCGGCCATCTCGCAGGCCACGTTCTCGACCACGGCCTGATAGATCAGGGATTCCACGTAGCGCTCGACGAGGGTATCCAGGACCTCGTAGGGCTCCGGCTCGTAGATGTAGTCCCAGTGGTATTCCAGTTCTTCGTCCGCGCTCGGCGCGGTCGGCAGCAGCTGCGTGACCTGCGGCTTCTGCGTCATGGTATTGACGAACTTGTTTTCCACCAGGACGACGCGATCGATCTTTTCCTCGCGGAAATCGTCCAGCAACACCTTCACGGTTCCGATGAGATCGGAGAGGTGCGGGCGGTCACCGAGATCCGTGGCCTGCGCCACGATGTTGCCGCCCAGCCGCCGGAAGAACTGCAGCGCCTTGTTGCCGAACACGCAGAGATCCACCTCGACCCCTTCGTCGCGGTAGCGCCGCATTTCCGCGACCGCCTGCTTGAACAGGTTGGTGTTCAGGCCGCCACACAGCCCGCGGTCGGTGGACACCACGATCATGGCGACGCGCTTGACGTCGCGCTCCACCATGAACGGGTGACGGTACTGGGCGTTCGCCATCGCGACGTGACCAATCACGTCGCGGATCTTTTCGGCGTACGGCCGGGACTCCTGCATGCGGTCCTGGGCCTTGCGCATCTTGGACGCGGCCACCATTTCCATGGCCTTGGTGATCTTCTGAGTATTCTGGATACTCTTGATCTGCGTCCGGATCTCCTTCGTGCCCGCCATTGCGCGCTCCCGTTACCAGGTGTTCTTGGACTTGAACTCGTCCAGGGCGGCGGTCATGCGTTCCTGGATGGAGTCGTTGTAGTCGCCGCTGCTGTTGATCTCGTCGAGCAGCGCCTTCTGGTTCGAGCGCAGCCAGGCCTGGAGTTCGCGTTCGAAATCCACGACCTTGTCTTCCTCGACGTCGTCGAGGTAGCCCTGATTGGCCGCGTACAGCGAGAACGCCATCTCGCCGATGGACATCGGCTGGTACTGGCCCTGCTTCATCAGCTCGGTAACGCGCTTCCCGCGATCCAGCTGCTTGCGCGTGGTTTCGTCCAGATCGGAGGCGAACTGCGAAAACGCGGCCAGTTCGCGGTACTGGGCGAGGTCGAGACGCACGCTGCCGCCCAGCTTCTTGATGATCTTGGTCTGGGCCGAGCCACCGACACGGGAAACGGACAGACCGGCGTTGATCGCCGGGCGGATGCCCGAATTGAACAGGTCGGTTTCGAGGAAGATCTGACCGTCGGTGATCGAGATCACGTTGGTCGGCACGAACGCGGACACGTCGCCGGCCTGGGTCTCGATGATCGGCAGGGCGGTCAGCGATCCGGTCTGACCCTTGACCTCGCCATTGGTCGCACGCTCGACGTACTCCTCGTTGACGCGGGACGCACGTTCCAGCAGACGCGAATGCAGATAGAACACGTCACCCGGATAGGCTTCGCGGCCCGGCGGACGGCGCAGCAGCAGCGACACCTGACGATACGCCCAGGCCTGCTTGGTGAGGTCGTCGTAGACGATCAGGGCGTCCTCGCCCTTGTCACGGAAGTATTCGCCCATCGCGCAGCCGGCGTAGGGGGCGATGAACTGCATCGCGGCGGATTCGGACGCGTTGGCCGCGACAACGATGGTGTTATCCATCGCGCCGGCCTGCTCGAGCTTGTTCACCACCGACGCCACCGAGGAGGCCTTCTGGCCAACGGCGACGTAGATGCACTTCACGCCGGAATCCTTCTGGTTGATGATCGCATCCACGGCCACGGCGGTCTTGCCGGTCTGGCGGTCGCCGATGATCAGCTCGCGCTGACCGCGGCCGACGGGGACCATGGCGTCGATGGCCTTGATGCCGCTCTGCAGCGGCTGGTCCACGCCCTGTCGTTCGATGACGCCGGGCGCCATGCGCTCGATCGGGCTGGTCTGACCGGTCTCGATCGCGCCCTTGCCGTCCAGCGGCTGCCCGAGCGAATCGACCACGCGGCCGAGCAGCTCGTCGCCCACCGGGACCTCGAGGATGCGGCCGGTGCACTTGACGGTGTCGCCTTCGCGCAGGTGGTTGTAATCACCGAGGATCACCACACCCACGGAGTCGCGCTCGAGGTTGAGCGCCATGCCGTAGGTTTCGCCGGGGAAGGCGAGCATTTCGCCCTGCATGACGTCGCCCAGGCCGTGAACGCGGGCGATGCCGTCCTGCAGGCTGACCACGGTGCCCTCGTTCGAGGCCTCGGAGCCCGCATCGAACTTGTCGATGCGCTGTTTGATCAGATCACTGATCTCGGAGGGATTCAGTTGCATGATAATTTCCTCTTAGCGACTCAAATTGGCAGCCAGGCGGTCCAGCTGGCCTCGCACGGAGCCGTCGATGACCAGGTCGCCGGCGCGGATGATGGCCCCTCCAAGAAGGGAGCTGTCGACCGAGGAGGTCAGATCCACTTCGCGGCCGAGACGTTCGGACAGCGCCTTGTGGATCTCTTTCTCCTGCGCCTGGGTGAGTTTGCGGAACGCAATGACCTCGGCCTCCACGCGGCTTTCGGCTTCGGCCTTCAGCGCGTTGAAGGCCTCGCTCACGGCCGGCAACGCCGGCAGGCGACCGTTCTCGCCCAGCAGGCGGACCAGATTGGCCACACCGTCGTTGAGCTTGCCCTCGGCGATGTCCAGCACGAGCTGGGCACGCTTGTCCCGCGGCACCCGGGGATTCGAGAGGAGATCGTGCATCCGGGAATCGCCGGCGATCGCCGCCAGCAATTCCAGCTGCTCGGCCCAGCCGGCGAGGTCCTGGTCCTCGCGTGCCCGCTCGAAAGCGGCGCGGGCGTAGGGTCGGGCTACCGAAATCAGGTCTGACATAGCCTCTCCTTACAGCTTGGCAGCGAGCTTCTTGAGAAGGTCACCGTGGGCCTTGGCGTCAATCTCCTTGGCCAGGATCTGCTCGGCACCCTGCACCGCCAGGTCGGAGACCTGCTTGCGCAGTTCCTCCTTCGCGCGGTTGAGCTCCTGCTCGGCTTCGGCCTGCGCCGATTCCTTGATTCGCTCCCCTTCCTCGCGGGCGTTGGTGCGGGCTTCCTCGACGAGCTCGTTGGCACGCTTCTGAGCGGAGGCGACGATGTCGTTGGCCTGCTGCTTGGCCTCCTTGATGACCTCGGTCGCACGCTCCTGGGCCAGCTCCTGTTCCTTCTCGCCGCGTTCGGCGGCCGCGAGGCCGTCGGCGATCTTCTTGCGCCGTGCCTCCAGGGCCTGGGTCAGCGGCGGCCAGACGAATCGCATGGTGAACCATACGAAAACGCTGAAGGCCAGCAGCTGCCCGATGATGGTGAGATTGATATTCATCCTGCTACCTCAGGTTGACGAGTGGTGAGGGATCCTCGTGACTCGATCAGCCCTTAGCCGAGAACGAACAGGACGTACAGGCCGATACCCACCGAGATCATCGGCACGGCGTCGGTCAGACCCACAACGATGAAGAAGTTGGTGCGCAGCATCGGGATCAGTTCCGGCTGACGGGCAGCGCCTTCGAGGAAGCGACCCCCGAGGGTGGCGACACCAATCGCGGCGCCGATAGCGGCCATGCCCATCATCAGAGCGGCGGCGATAATAACCAGAGCGTTAGCCATTTCCATCGTAATATCTCCAGTGAAGTTGAGACGGTCGGTTGAAGTTAAGGGTTATCAGTGGTCTTCCGAGTGAGCCATGTCCAGATAGACGATGGTCAGCACCATGAAGATGAAGGCCTGCAGCGGCACCACGAGGATGTGGAAGATCGCCCAGCCGACGTGCAGCACGCCCCCGGCGAGCCCGAACATCAGTCCGGCGGAGTACATCAGGCCGATGAGGATAAAGATCATCTCGGCGGCGTACAGGTTGCCGAACAGTCGCAGGGCGAGAGAAGCCGGTTTGGCCAGGAGGTCGACGACTTCCAGCACGAAGTTGGCCACCCAGGTCAGGGGCTTCAGCGGGGCGATGGAGGTCTGGAACGGCGCACCGGTCAGCTCCTTGAAGAAACCCACCGGACCCTTGATCTTCAGCGAGTAATAGATGATGAGAATGAACACGCCCAGCGCCAGGCCGATCGTCACGTTGATGTCGGTCGTGGGCACGATCTTGAAGTACGGGATGCCCAGCAGATAGGCGAGGTGCGGGATCAGATCCACCGGCACCAGGTCCATCAGGTTGAGCAGGAAGATCCAGATGAAGATGGTCAGTGCCAGCGGCGCGATGAGGTCGTTCTTGTGCTTGAACGAACCGCGCACGTTGGTGTCGACGAATTCCATGATCCATTCGACGAAGTTCTGCCAGCCACCGGGTACACCTGCGGTGACCCGCTTGGCCGCGTAACGGAAGCTGAGGATGAACAGCAGGCCGAGCCCGATGGACCAGATCATCGAATCGACGTGGATGGCCCAGAAACCCATCTCGGCGGCCTCCGATGCGCTCATCGCGAAGCCGAGCCCGTCCTCCGGGTGATACCCGAAGGTCAGGTTCGTGAGATGGTGATTGATATGGTCGTCCATTTCTGAAGCCATGTCGCTATCTCTTCATTGCTTGGGCGGATGCCCGGTGGACCCACCACACGGGCAGAAGATGCACCGCGAGAAAGCCACCGAACAGGGCGGGCAGGTCGGGGTTCTCGTAACCCGCGAACACCGCCGCAAATGCGGCTGCGATGAGCAGCAGCCGGAATACCTGAGCCAGCATCATGCGCCCGGCCAGGTTCCGGGCAGCCGACGCACGATACGCCCCGAAGACCGCAAATACCATCACGGCGTTTCCGAGGGCGGCAATCCCGCCGCCGAGCGCCATCGAGATGGCGGCCGACGGTAACGACAGCACCAGCAAGAGCACCGTCAGGAGAAGGGTGACTGCGAGCTGCAGACCGAGCGACTGGATGGCAGGGCTGAAGCGTCGCGGTGTCATCTGGTGGATGGGCACAACCCACCCCTCTCCGGAAAATTGCGCGCAGTATAAGTGGGCCCTTAAGGGAGGTCAACGCGACCCGCGGGGGCCGACCGGGTTACTGAATATGTGACAGGATTCCGTCGAGCTCGTCGAGGGAGTTGTATTCGATCACCAGCCGGCCCTTGCCCTGACGGTTGTAACGCACCTGGACGGGAGCACCCAGGGTGTCGGCAAGGCGGCTCTCCAGCTGCCGGATCTCGGGCGGGGGCTCGGTCGCGACCGGCTCGGCATCCTTCTGCTCGAGGGTCCGGCGCACCAGCTGCTCGGTGGCGCGTACCGAGAGGCCACGCTTGACGATGCGCTCGGCGACTTCGGGCTGATCGTCGACCGGCAGGGCGAGGATGCAGCGGGCGTGGCCCATCTCGAGGCGGCCCTCGTCGACATGAACCTTGACCGCGTCGTGGAGCTCCAGCAGCCGCAGGAGGTTGGTCACCGCGGTGCGCGAGCGGCCGACGGCGGTGGCCGCGTCCTGGTGGGTCAGTTCGAATTCGCCGATCAGGCGGTGGATGGCACTGGCTTCCTCCAGCGGGTTGAGGTTCTCCCGCTGGATGTTCTCGATCAGGGCCATCGCGGCGGCCGCCTGGTCGGGGATCTCGCGGATCACTGCGGGGACCGTTTCGAGGCCTGCCTGCTGGGCGGCGCGCCAGCGTCGCTCGCCGGCGATCAGCTCGTAGCCTTCGTCCACCGGCCGCAGGACCACCGGCTGAACGATGCCCTGCGAGCGGATGGATTCGGTCAGTTCGGCCAGCGCTTCTTCGGATATCCGGCCGCGCGGCTGGTAACGGCCGCGGCGGATGCGTTCGACCGGCACGGACTCCAGGCGATCCTCTTCACCGGGCTCTTCGGAGGCCCCGCTGAGCAGCGCGTCGATACCACGTCCGAGTCGTCCACTGTTTCTTCTGGCCATGTGTCGAATCCTGCCGAAAGGAGCAATCAGCGGCGCAGCAGTTCGCCTGCCAGGGCGAGATAGGCGACCGCGCCGCGCGATGAAGCATCATACAACAGAGCAGGCTGACCGAAGCTGGGGGCTTCGGCCAGGCGGATGTTGCGCGGGATCACGGTATTGTAGACCCGGTCGCCGAAATACCCGGTCAGCTGCTCGGAGACGTCGCCGGCGAGACGGTTGCGGGCATCGAACATGGTGCGCAGCAGTCCGGCGATGCGCAGGCGGGGATTGGGCCCGCGCTGGATGCTCTCAATGGTGCGCATCAGCGCGGTTAGGCCCTCGAGGGCGTAGTACTCGCACTGCATGGGGATGACGACGCCATCGGCGGCGACCAGACCGTTGACCGTCAGCAGATTGAGCGACGGGGGGCAGTCGACCAGCACGTAGTCCCAGCGGCCACGGGCATCCGCCAGGGCCTGTTGCAGGCGATATTCGCGGCCCTCTTCCTCCATCAGGCGCACCTCGGCCACGGTCAGGTCACCGTTGGCCGGCAGCAGATCGAAGCCGGCCTCGACGCGTTGCACGACATCATCCAGGGGCGCATCACCCAGCAGGACGTCGCAGGTGGTGCGTACGGCGGCATGCTTGTCTTCGCCGGATCCCGTGGTCGCGTTGCCCTGCGGGTCCATGTCGACCACCAGCACCGAACGACCCAGACGGGCGAGCGATGCGGCCAGGTTGACGCAGGTGGTCGTCTTGCCGACGCCGCCCTTCTGGTTGGTGATCGCAAGGGTCTCGGTCACGGCGCAGTTCTCTCGATGATGGCGATGTGACGGGGGGCGTGCTCGCCGGGAATGGTAACCGGCTCGACCGCTTGATACGACCACGGTGCCGGCAACGCTTCGCGGGCACGGTCGGCGGGGCCCAGCATCGCCAGTACCCGCCCCTGCGGGGCGACCAGATGGCCGGCGCGCTGCAGGGTCTCGGCGGGGGCCTTGAAGGCGCGCGAGACCAGGGTATCGAACGGGGCCTGCGGCGCGAACTGCTCGATCCGCAGATGCCGGGCCTCGACGTTTTCCGTCCGCAGCAGGCCGATCACGTGACGCAGGAAACGAACACGCTTGGCGGCACTGTCCAGCAGGCAGTACCGCCGCTTTGCGGCCACATCGCCGTCGGGGGCGTAGGCATCGGCCAGGGCCAGGATCAGCCCCGGCAGTCCGGCGCCGGTTCCCACATCCAGGATACGCTGCCCGTGCAGCCACGGGCGCAGGCTGAGACTGTCGAAGACATGCCGCGACACCATCTGCTGCGGGTCGCGCACCGCGCTCAGGTTGTGCACCCGGTTCCAGCGCTCGAGCTGACTCAGCCAGGTCACGAGCGCGTCGATCGCGGGTTCCGTCAGGCCCGCGGCGGGGGCGTGGAGCGCAAGCTCCGCACGCCAGGTGTCCTCATTCGCCACTGGCGCGCTGCTTCAGATGCACGGCGAGGGCGGACAGCGCGGCCGGCGTCACGCCGGGAATGCGCCCCGCCTGGGCCAGGGTGTGGGGACGAAACTCGGCGAGCTTCTGCCGGAGTTCGGCGGACAGGCCATGCACACGGTCGTAGTCCAGGTTTTCCGGCAGCGGCGTGTTTTCCGCGCGCTCCTGACGCCGGACCTCGGTCTGCTGACGTTCGATGTAGCCGGCATATTTCGTCTGGATCTCGACCTGCTCGCAGACGTCGGCGGGCAGGGTCGCAGCCAGCTCGGGCAGGCAGGCCATCAGGCCGGGATAATCCACGTTCGGGCGACGCAGGAGGTCTTCCAGGGTCGCTTCGGGATCGGGTGTCTGGCCGAGATAGGCGACCAGGGCCTCGTTGCGGCGCTGTTCGCGCGACAGTCGGGTCGCACCCAGGCGCGCGCGTTCGGCCTCGACCTGTTCGGCACGGCGACCGAACACGGTCCAGCGTTCATCATCGACCAGGCCCATTTCGCGGCCCGCCGGCGTGAGGCGCAGGTCGGCGTTGTCCTCGCGCAGCAGCAGGCGATGTTCGGCGCGCGAGGTGAACATCCGGTAGGGCTCGCGGGTACCGCGGGTGACCAGATCGTCGATCAGCACCCCGATGTAGGCCTCGGAACGCTGCGGGACCCACGGGTCGTGCCCGGCGACGTGGCGGGCGGCGTTGAGGCCGGCCACCAGCCCCTGGGCGGCCGCTTCCTCGTAGCCGGTCGTACCGTTGATCTGGCCCGCGAGGAACAGGTTGCCGACGTCGCGGGTGGCCAGCGCCGGGGTCAGGCCGCGCGGGTCGAAGAAATCGTATTCGATCGCATACCCCGGACGGGTGATGTGTGCGTGCGCGAAGCCGGGGATGCTGCGGACCAGGTCAACCTGTACCTCCCAGGGGAGGCTGGTGGAGATGCCGTTGGGATACAGCTCGTGGGTATCCAGGCCTTCGGGTTCCACAAAGATCTGGTGACTGTCCTTGTCCGCGAAGCGCACGACCTTGTCCTCGATCGACGGACAGTAGCGCGGGCCGGTGCTGTCGATGGCCCCGGAATACATCGGCGAGCGCTCGAGGTTGTCGCGGATGATCGCGTGGGTATGCTCGGTGGTCCGGGCGATGTGACAGGCACGCTGCGGCGGATGCTCGTCGCGCGAACCGATGAACGAGAAGACCGGTCGCGGATCGTCGCCGGGCTGACGTTCCAGCACGGAAAAGTCGACGCTGCGGCCGTCGATGCGTGGCGGGGTACCGGTCTTCAGCCGGCCGACATCGAACGCCATCTCGCGCAGGCGCGCCGCCAGGCGTTCGCTCGGCGGGTCGCCGGCGCGGCCACCGGCCTGGTTCTGCTCGCCGGTATGCATCCGGCCGTTGAGGAAGGTGCCCACGGTCAGCACCACCGAGCCGGCCTCGAAGCGGATCCCGCCGTCGGTCACCACCGCCGCAGCGCGGTCACCGTCGAGCACGACATCAGCCACGCCCTGCTGAAAGACCCGCAGGTTGGGGCACTGGTCGACGGCGCGGCGCACGGCCAGGCGATAGAGCTGGCGATCCGACTGGGCGCGGGTCGCGCGCACCGCCGGCCCCTTGCGCCGGTTCAGGACGCGGAAATGGATACCCGCGGCATCCGCGGCCCGCGCCATGACCCCGCCCAGCGCATCGATCTCCCTGACCAGATGCCCCTTGCCAATGCCGCCGATCGCCGGGTTGCAGCTCATCTGCCCGACGGTCTCGAGGTTGTGCGTCAGCAGCAGGGTTTGCGCACCGGTACGCGCGGCCGCCAGGGCTGCCTCGGTACCGGCATGCCCGCCGCCCACTACGATGACATCGAAGGATTCCGCCATGCTCCAGAACTTCCCGGCCCGGGGGTCGGGCCACTGCGTTGCAAGCGATCAGTGTAGCAGGAGCGCTGCCGGTCCCGAAGTGACCATACCGTGAATCGCTTTCAACTCGATCAGGTCGGGACGGGGGCGCTGCGCACGCAGTCCCGGCCGGCGGTCTTGGCGGCGTACAGTGCGTCATCGGCGCGCTGCACCAGCGCGTCCAGCGATTCGTCACCCTGGCGACACGCCACGCCCACCGAGGCGGTTACGGTCAGCGAATCCGCCGGAAACAGATCGACGGGTTCCGCCCCCAGGCGCTCGCGAATCCGTTCCGCCAGCGCTCGCGCGCGCTCGAGGTCGCCGTGCGGCAGGACCGCGAGGAATTCTTCACCGCCCCAGCGGCCGGGGGTGCCACCGTCGCACAACTCGTCCTGCAGCAGGGCAGCGAAATGTTCCAGCACCCGATCGCCGGCACGATGGCCATGGGTGTCGTTGATCCGCTTGAACCAGTCGAGATCGAACAGGAGCACGCACAGGCCGGCATCCGCCCCGCCGCCAACTTCCAGCTGACGCCGGACCCGGCGCGCGAGGGCCCCGCGGTTGAACAGGCCGGTCAGCGGATCGCGAGTGGCCTGCCGGTAGAGCCGCAGCAGCATGTGCAGCTGACTCAGAGCGGCCCACACGGCTACCCCGGCCACCAGCACCAGCAGCCAGAGATTGCCCAGGGTGTCCCAGCGACCCAGATTGCCCATGGCCGCCTCGATGGCCATGTAGGCGGCGAGGATGACAACCGAACCGAACGCGCCTTCGCGCAGGGTCAGCGGGAAGATGGCCAGGGCCGCGACCGTGAGCGCCGGAAAGAAGGCGTAACCCGAGGCGAGCGCCGACTCGAGGTCGGAATTGATGATGAACCGCGCCATGGCATAGAGCGTCATCGGAATCGCCAGCAGCAGGGCGAGGCGCCACAGCGTGCCGCGGTAGCCGGTATCCTGGCGGCAACTCCACCACAGCACCAGTCCGGCGCCGGCCCCTGTGAGCCGCAGGATCATCGTGAGCAGGGCGTCCGGGGTATCCAGCAGGAAGAATTCGAGCGGCAGCCACAGGGGCAGACCGATGGCCAGCAACAGCGCGAGCGGCCGGATCCGGCGGCGGATGTAGTCCGCTCGCGTTTCCCGGAAGTCGGGCGCGTGACCGCCACCATGGACGAGATCGGGTAGATTCATCCGGATCAGGCGTTCACGCAGGGAGGCAGGGGAGGATTCCTCGGTCGGGACTTCCGGTTCGGTCGCCATGCCGCATTCCTTCGCTCGGGATTCGGCAAGCCTGCGGCGGGATCACGGCGAATGCAAAAGCCGCAGAACGGCACTCGGATTATTTGCCGATGCAGAACCCGGCGAAGATCTCGCCCAGCAGGGCCTCGTGGTCCTGGCGTCCGAGGAGGGCGTCCAGGGCCTGTTCGGCGCTGCGCAGTTCTTCGGCGGCGAGATCGCCGGGCAGTGCCGGGTCGATGCGTTCCAGGGCACTCGCGGCCGCCACCAGCCCGTCGAGGTGGCGCGCACGCACGCTGAAGCCGCCGTCCGTCTCGGGCGCCAGGCCCAGGCGCGCGGCAATCGCGTCGCGCAGCGCATCCAGTCCCTCGCCGGTGCGCGCGGAGATCACGAGCGCGTCGGCGTAGACAGAACCCTGCCGGTCATCGGCAAGATCGCTCTTGTTCCACACTACCAGGCGCGGCAGATCGGCCGGCAGGTCCTGTGGTATCCCGGCGTCGGGATCGGTGAGGTCACGCAGCTCGAGCACCAGATCGGCCGTCCGTCCGGCCTCGCGGGCCCGTTCCATGCCGATCCGCTCCACCGGATCCTCGCTCCCGTGCAGGCCGGCCGTATCCACCACCTCGACGGGAATGCCATGGATCGCGACCGGTGCCCGCAGCACGTCGCGCGTGGTCCCGGGCCGGTCGGTGACGATGGCAACCTCATCCTCTGCAAGGCGGTTCATCAGACTGGACTTGCCGGCGTTGGGTGGCCCGAGCAGCGCCAGTCGCAGACCGCGGTCCAGGTAGCGGCCGGGCCGCAGGCGTTCGATCAGCGCGCGGATCTGCGCCGCGAGTTCGGCCGCCGCCGGAGCCAGCGTCCCGGCCACATCCGACTCGAGATCGGTCTCGCCAAAGTCCAGTTCCGCCTCCATGTGGACCCGCAGGTCGCGGATGCGGCGGGAGACCGGCTGCAGCTCGGCCGCCAGGGCGCCGTCCAGACTGGAACGTGCGCGCCACGCCGCGCGCTCGGTCTGGGCGTGGATGAGATCGGCGACGGCCTCCGCCTGGGCCAGGTCCATGCGGCCATTGAGGAATGCGCGTTCGGTGTATTCGCCGGGGCGCGCACGACGCGCGCCCAGGGCCACGCAGGCCGCGACCAGCCGCTCCAGGAGTACGGGACTCCCGTGACCGTGGAATTCGACCACGTCCTCGCCGGTGTAGGAACGCGGGGCCGGGAAGAACAGCACCAGACCGTCGTCGATCAGCGCATCATCGACAGGATCCTGCAGGCGCACGTAATGGGCGTGCCGCGGCCGTGGATCAAGCCCGGCGATCCGCCGCGCCATTACCGCGGACTCGGGACCGGAAAGGCGCACCACCCCGATGCCGCCGGACCCCGGAGGGGTCGCGACCGCGACGATGGTGTCACCGTCCACGAAGGGTCACTCCTTCTGCTTGTCGGGGTCCGCGCCGGTCTCGATCTTGCGCGTGATGTACCACTGCTGCGCGATGGAGAACAGGTTGTTGGTGAACCAGTACAGCACCAGGCCCGCCGGGAAGAAGGCGAAGAACACGGTGAACACGAACGGCAGCGCCATGAAGATCTTCTGCTGAACCGGATCCATCGGCGGCGGGTTCAGCTTGTACTGCACGAACATGGACACGCCCATCAGGATCGGCAGGATGAAGAACGGATCGCGTGACGACAGATCCTGGATCCACAGCCACCAGGGGGCCTGACGCAGTTCGACACTCTCCAGCAGCACCCAGTACAGGGCGATGAACACCGGTATCTGCACCAGGATCGGGAGACAGCCGCCCAGCGGATTGATCTTCTCCTTCTTGTACAGGTCCATCAGCGCCTGGTTCATGCGCTGCTTGTCGTCCTTGTAGCGCTCCTTCAGCTCCTGCAGCTTGGGCGCGACCTTGCGCATGCGCGCCATGGAGCGGTAGCTGGTCGCCGAGAGCTTGAAGAAGGCCAGCTTGATCAGGATGGTCAGGATGACGATGGACCAGCCCCAGTTGCCGACGACCGCGTGGATCTTGTCCAGCAGCCAGAACAGCGGGCTGGAGAGGAAGGTGAACACCCCGTAATCGACCGTCAGTTGCAGGCCGTCCGCGATTTCGGCCAGCTCCGCCTGGGTCTTGGGGCCGACCCACAGGCGGGTATGGAACTGGCCGCTGTCGCCCGAGGCCACGCGCAGCGGCTCGGCCGAATGCAGGCCGATCAGGTACTCCTCGCCCACTTCCCCGGGGACCCCCCGGGCATAAAGGGCGTTGAGTTCCTCGGCGCCCGGGATCCAGGCCGACACGAAATAGTGCTCGATCATCGAGACCCAGCCACCCTCGATGCGATCCTCGACCGGATCGTCCGCCAGCGACTCGAAACGCTCGCGCTCGTAGCTGCCGTCGTACCAGGCCGCCCCGGTAAAGGTGTACAGCCACCAGGATTCACGGTCGGGGGTCTCGCCATGACGCAGCTGGCGATACTGGCGCCCGATCCAGGGATCGGCACTGTGGTTGTGGACCTCGTATTCCACCTCGATCAGGTGGGTGCCGCGGTTGAAGACGTAGGTCTTCACGACCTCGATCTCGCCGTCTTCCGAGGTCCAGCGCATCGGCACGCGCAGCTGATCCTGGCCTTCGCCCAGCTCGAAACGATCCTGATCGACCTCGAAGTCGGCGTGATGCGAGGGCGCGCGTCCTTCAGGATCGACACCCTCAACGCGGTCGTGGGTCAGGCCGCTCTGTGCGACATAACCGCGAATGCGGTGATCCATCAGGCGCACCGGCACCAGGGGGTCGTCGCGCAGATCCTGCGGGAACTGCAGCAGATCGGCCCGCAGGATCGTGCCACCGCGGGTATCGATCAGCAGGTCATGCTTGTCGGTCACCACCTGGATCTGAGGCCGCTCCGGGGCCGCGATGGGTTCCGGGGCATCCGTGGCCGGGTCGGCCTCGGGCTCGGCCGCCGCCTCCGGGGTATCCGGAACATCCTCCGGCCGCGCATCCGGATCTTCTTCCAGCTCGCGTTCGGCCGCGGTCTCGGTGGCCGGTCGAGTGCCGTAGTCATCGTTCCAGGCCATCCACATCAGGAACAGGATGAAGGCCAGGGTCAGCCACAGCAGGGGACGGATGTTATCCATGGGCGCGATTACTTCCGGGAAGGAGATTGGGAGTCGGGATCCCGCGGCGGGACCGGATCATAGCCGCCCGGTGACCAGGGATGACAGCGCAGGATGCGGCGCAGGCCCAGCCAGAATCCGCGCAGCACGCCGTGGGTCTCCACGGCTTCCACCGTGTAGGCGGAACACGTCGGGAAATGGCGGCAATGCGGCGCCATGAACGGCGAGATGCCGTACTGGTAGGCCCGCACGGGCAACAGGGCGATCTTGCGCAGCAGACGGCTCATCGGATGCGGTCCAGCAAATGGTCGATCTCGCGCCGCAGGGCTTCGGCTTCCACGTCACCCGCCCCGCCGCGCGCAAGGATGATGATATCCACCGGCGGCAGGTCGGTACGTCGCTGGCGAAAGGCCTCGCGGGCGATTCGCTTGATCCGGTTGCGCCGTACCGCGCGTCGGACATGGCGCTTGCCGATCGCCAGGCCCAGCCGCGCGGGGCCGTCCTCGCTCCGCGGGCGGTAAAGCAGGGTCAGGTGGCGCCCGCGCACCCGCCGTGCGTCCTGAAAGACGTAGCGGTAGTCACCGCCGGTCAGCAGGCGCGCGGCGCGCGGAAAGCCGGCCGGCGAGGACTGCGCGGGCACTCGGGCCGAGGCCGGGCGTTACGGCGTCAGGCGCTTGCGGCCCTTGGCCCGACGGGCATTGATGACCTTGCGACCGCCACGGGTGGCCATGCGGGCACGGAATCCGTGGGTTCGCGCGCGGACGAGACGGCTGGGCTGGAAGGTGCGCTTCATGATGATTCCGGAATGACTGGATGAAAGGCCGGTGAACCTACCCCGTGTAGCGCCACAAGTCAATCGTCCCCGGGGGATGCGGCTGGCGTGACCGGGCGCGGCGGGCGTAGACTGCACGCCTGTTTCGTATCCCTCATCGGAGAATATCGCGTGGCTTCCGACAGCCTTTGGAGGGCCTGCCTGGACCGCCTGCAGGACAAGGTCTCCGAACAGCAGCTCAATACCTGGCTGCGCCCCCTGCATGCGGATGAAAGTGGCGACACCCTGCGCCTTCTGGCCCCGAACCAGTTCGTGTTCGAGCATGTGCGCGACCATCTCCTCGGGACGATCGAAGAGGCGGTGGTGGAGATCGCCCCCGCCGGTTCCGGGGGTGACACGCCGGCCGTCCGTCTCGGGATCGGCGGCGAGGAACCGACGCCGGCAGCGGCAGGCGACGGGGCGGGCGCCAGCGGGACGCGGCCGGCCGAAGGGACCGGCACGCCGCCTCGCGCATCCGGACCGGTCAGCAACCTGAATCCGGCGTTCACCTTCGAGACCTTCGTCGAGGGGAAGTCCAACCAGCTGGCCAAGGCCGCCAGTCTGCAGGTCGCGGAAAATCCCGGGGTCGGCTACAACCCGCTGTTCATTTACGGGGGTGTCGGCCTGGGCAAGACCCATCTGATGCATGCGATCGGCAACAGCATCCTGGCGCGCCAGCCGGAGGGACGGATCATCTATCTGCATTCCGAGCGCTTCGTTGCAGACATGATCAAGGCGCTGCAGCACAACGCGATCGATGACTTCAAGCAGCACTACCGCAGTGCCGATGCGCTGCTGATCGACGATATCCAGTTCTTTGCCGGCAAGGAACGCTCGCAGGAGGAGTTCTTCCATACCTTCAACGCGCTCCTGGAAGGCCAGCAGCAGATCATCCTGACCTCCGACCGTTACCCCAAGGAAGTCGAGGGGCTGGAGGAGCGCCTGAAGTCCCGGTTCGGCTGGGGACTGACCATCGCGATCGAACCGCCGGAACTGGAAACCCGTGTCGCCATCCTGCAGCGCAAGGCGGAACAGGCAGGGATCGAACTGCCCAGCGAGGTGGCCTTCTTCATGGGCAAGCGGATCCGTTCGAACATCCGCGAACTGGAAGGTTCGCTGCGCCGGGTCCTGGCGAACGCCCACTTCACCGGCAAGCCGATTACGGTGGACTTCGCGAAGGAGGCACTGCGCGACCTGCTGGCGGTGCAGAACAAGCTGATTACGCTGGAAAACATCCAGAAGACGGTGGCCGATTACTACCGCATCAAGGTCGCGGATCTGCTGTCGACGCGGCGCAGCCGCTCCATCGCGCGGCCGCGTCAGGTCGCGATGGCTCTGGCCAAGGAACTGACCCAGCACAGCCTGCCGGAGATCGGTCAGGCCTTTGGCGGGCGCGATCACACCACGGTCATGCACGCCTGCCGCAAGATCGCGGAACTGCGCGAATCGGACGCGAGCCTGGACGAGGACTATTCCAATCTTCTGCGGACACTGAGCAGCTGACAGCCGGGTCGATGAACGAGCGCCGCGGGCTGTGGACAAGACGGTGGACAAGCTGTCCGGGTGACGGTGCATAAACCGTGGGCGAATGCGCAGGCGGAATCTGTCCACAGGTCGCGCACAGTTACCCCCAAGGGCTCACGGGACGGATAATTAGTAATAAGTAATTGTTTTACAAAGGGAAATATTCTTTTTCCCACAGGCTGACGCGTCAGTTATTACTACAAGTATTCATTTAGAAAGCTCTTACAACAGGACACGCCATGGAACTCTCATTCAACCGGGAAGCGATGACCGAGGCCCTGCAGCGGATCGTGGGTGCGGCCGAGAAACGGCTGACCATGCCGATCCTCGGGAATGTCCGCGTGCGGCCGGACGAGTCCGGGGGCATGCGGCTGGAGACCACGGACCTGGAACTGGCCTGGAGTGCCCATGCATCCGGGAACATCCCGGCGGAATGCGACACCACGGTCTCGGTGCGCAAGCTGCTGGATGTGGTGAAAGCCGCACCCGGCGAGAGCGAGATCCGGGCGAGCCTGGATGCCGAACGCATGAGTGTCGGTTTTGGCGGTTCTCGGTTTTCGCTCGCCACCCTGCCCGGGGCGGATTTCCCCGACTGGGAAGCCGGCGGAATCCTGGCCGCGGTGGATGTACCACAGAACCGCCTGCGGCGGTTGCTGGAGGCGACCATGTTCTCCATGGCGCAGCAGGATGTGCGTTACTACCTCCAGGGGCTGCTGCTCGTGGCCACCGGACACACCCTGCGGGCGGTCGCCACCGATGGCCATCGCCTCGCCCTGGCGGAGATCGAACTCGACCAGCCGGTGGAGAATCGCATCGAGCGGATCGTGCCGCGCAAGGCGGTGGCCGAGCTGAAGCGCAACCTCAACGACGAAGACCAGGCGGTGCGCATCGGGTTCGCCGAGGACCAGATCGTGTTCGAGCTGGGAACGGCGGTGTTGCGTTCCAAGGTGATCGAGGGGCGCTTCCCGGACTACGAACGGGTCATCCCTGCGGATCTCCCGGCGACCCTGGTGGTTGAACGGGAAGTGCTCAAAAGGGCGCTGGCGCGGGTCTCCATCGTCGCGAGTGACAAGTACCGGGGGGTGCGGATGGTCCTGGGACCGGCGGGCTGCCAGGTGATGACCCATAACGCCGATCGCGAGGAAGCACAGGAGTCGGTGGAAGCATCCTACGACGGGCCGGAAATGGAGATCGGCTTCAACCTCGGGTACCTGCAGGACGTGCTCAACGTGATCGAAACGGATTCAGTGCGGATCGGCCTTCGGGACGGGAACTCCTCGATCCTGATCCAGGCGGAACCGCCCGGCGGCGCGCGCTACGTGGTCATGCCGATGCGTCTGTAGCTGCGGACCCGGAGTGCTGGAAGAACTGCGTATCCAGGGCGTGCGCAACCTGGAGGCAACCCGGCTGCAGCTGAGTGGCGGATTCAACGTGTTCGCCGGGGCCAACGGTGCTGGCAAGACATCGGTGCTGGAGGCCTGTCACCTGTTGTCGGTCGGTCGGTCGTTTCGTACGCAGCAACTGCGCCGGGTGGTCCGCGAGGGGGAACACTACCTCGGCGTGGGAGGCACGGTGCGGGATCCGGTGAGCGGGACACGCCACCGGCTCGGTGTGGAATGGCAGGGAAGCCGACGCTCGCGTCTGGACGGGGAGTGGCTGCGGGGGCATGCGCGCGTGGCGGAATGGCTTCCCTCGCGGGTGCTGCACGCGGGCAGCTTCGACCTGGTGCGCGAAGGACCGGAAGAACGGCGACGCCTGCTGGACTGGGGGTGTTTTCACGGAATTGCCGGGTATCGCGAGGCATGGCAGCGCTGGCGGCGGGCCCACGAGCAACGCAACGCGGCGTTGCGTCAGGGACAGGGTCGCGCGGCGCGCGAATTCGAGGGGCCGCTGGTGGCGGCGGGTGAACGCGTGACCCGGGCGCGCGAAGATTATGTCGGGGAGTGGCGGGCACGGACGCTGGAAGCCGCGGGGAAGCTGGGATTCGAGGGGGACCTGGAAGGACTGGATCTGCGGCTGCGGCCGGGATGGGAACAGCGACGTTCGCTGGCGGAAGCGGTCGACCGCAGTCGGAGCACGGATGCGGAACGGGGGTTTGCACAGGTCGGGCCGCAGCGGGCCGACCTGGTGCTCAAACTGGCCGGAAGGGACGCGACGGAGGGATCGCGCGGGGAACAGAAACGGCTGGTGACGGCACTGGTGGTGGGCCAGGGTCTGATGCTGGAGGCGCGTACGGGGCGCTCGCCGCTGCTGTTGCTGGACGACGTTCTGTCGGAACTGGATCGAGGGGTGACGGCCGGGCTGCTCGGCGGGCTGGATATGCTGGGCTGGCAGGTCCTGCTGACCGCAGTGGATCACGGCGCGGTCGGGGACCGGGTTCGGGAGCCCCGGATGTTTCACGTGGAACACGGGCGGGTGGCTGCTCCGCCCGAGTGATGTTCCACGTGGAACATTCCTCCTCCTCCTTTTCAGCCGCCGACGCGCCAACCGCCAGAATCGGCCGGCTTTGCGGTACAATGACGGGATTGTCACCTGCCGGAAGCGCATCCATGGCCGACCACGAAATCCCCGCCGATCCCGCCGCCTATGATTCCAGCCAGATCCGTGTCCTCAAGGGCCTGGACGCGGTGCGCAAGCGTCCAGGGATGTACATCGGCGATACCGATGACGGCACCGGTCTGCACCACATGGTCTTCGAGGTGGTGGACAACTCCATCGACGAGGCCCTGGCCGGACACTGTGACAGCATCGAGGTCGTGATCCACGAGGACAACGCCGTCAGCGTTGCCGACAACGGCCGCGGCATCCCCACGGATGTGCACGAGGAAGAAGGCAAGTCGGCGGCCGAAGTCATCCTTACCGTCCTCCACGCCGGCGGCAAGTTCGACAACAATTCCTACAAGGTCTCGGGTGGCCTCCACGGGGTCGGCGTGTCGGTGGTCAACGCCCTGTCGGAAGAACTTCGCCTGGAGATCCATCGCGACGGCCAGCGGCACGAACAGATCTACCACCTCGGCGTACCGGAGACCGATCTGACCGTGGCGGGGGCGACCGAACGGCACGGCACCCGCATCTGGTTCCGACCCAGCAGCGAGATCTTCTCCGACATCGAGTTCCATTACGAGATCCTCGCCAAACGCCTGCGCGAGCTTTCGTTCCTCAACTCGGGGGTGCGCATCACGCTCCGAGACCTGCGTGACAACCGCGAAGAGACCTTCGTGTTCGAAGGCGGTATCCGTGCCTTCGTCGAACACCTGAACCAGAAAAAGACCGCCCTGCATCCCACGGTCATCTACGCCGACCAGATGCGGGATGATTACGCAGTAGAGATCGCCCTGCAGTGGAATGATTCGTATCAGGAGAATATCTTCTGCTACACCAACAACATTCCGCAGCGCGACGGTGGCAGCCACATGGCCGGTTTTCGCGCCGCGCTCACCCGCACGATCAACCAGTATCTCGAGCGTGAGGGTCTGACCAAAAAGGCGAAGGTCGCCACGGCCGGCGATGACATGCGGGAGGGTCTGACCGCGGTCCTGTCGGTGAAGGTTCCCGACCCCAAATTCTCGTCGCAGACCAAGGACAAGCTGGTCTCCTCCGAGGTGAAGCCGATCGTCGATTCGGTGCTCTCCGATGCGCTGGGCGCCTTCCTGCTGGAAAATCCGCCCGAGGCCAAGGCGATCACCGACAAGGTGCTGGATGCCGCCCGCGCCCGCGAGGCCGCGCGCAAGGCACGTGAAGTCACCCGTCGCAAGGGTGCCCTGGACGTTGCCGGCCTGCCCGGCAAGCTCGCCGACTGCCAGGAAAAGGACCCGTCCCGCTCGGAACTCTACCTGGTGGAGGGGGACTCGGCCGGCGGATCGGCCAAGCAGGGCCGCGACCGCCATTTCCAGGCGATCCTTCCGCTCAAGGGCAAGATCCTCAACGTGGAGCGCGCGCGTTTCGACCGCATGCTCGGTTCCGCCGAGGTGGGTACGCTGATCACCGCCCTGGGCTGCGGCATCGGCAAGGACGAATACGACCCCGACAAGCTGCGCTATCACCGCATCATCATCATGACCGACGCGGATGTCGACGGCTCGCATATCCGCACCCTGCTGCTGACCTTCTTCTTCCGTCAGATGCCGGAGCTGATCGAGCGCGGCCACGTCTACATCGCTCAGCCGCCGCTGTACAAGATCAAGCGCGGCAAGCGCGAGCAGTACATCCGCGACGAACAGGAGATGCAGCAGATCATCCACTCCCTGGCCCTGGACGGGGCGGCGCTGCATCCCGCCGCCGAGGCCCCCGCGATCACCGGCGAGGCGTTCGAGGACCTGATCCGCGCCTACCAGGCGGCCGCCGCGGCGGTCGGGCGTCTGGGACGTCTGTATGATCCTCGCGTCCTGTGGGGCATGCTCGAAGCGCCACCCATGCCGCGCCCGCGTTCGGTGACCGAACCTGCGGTTCAGCAGTGGTTCCAGGCGATTCTCGACGGACTGTCGAGTGACAAGGCGGGTGCCACGCGCTACGAACTGGAGGCCGATCGCGACCCCGACGGTCATGACCGGCTCGCACTCCATCGTCTCGAGCACGGCGCGCGGCTGTCGCAGCACCTCACCGACGACACCCTGGCCTCGCGCGATTTCCAGGCCATCCTCGATCTCTCCGAACGCCTGCAGAGCCTGCTGGACGAAGGGGCCTACATCCAGCGCGGCGAGCGACGCCACGAAATCGTCCGTTTCTCCGAAGCCATGGAATGGCTGCTGGCCGAAGGCCGGCGTGGGCTGTCCGTCCAGCGGTACAAGGGCCTCGGGGAAATGAACGCCGAGCAGCTGTGGGAGACGACCATGGACCCCGAATCCCGGCGCCTCCTGCAGGTCCGCGTGGAGGATGCGATTCGCGCGGACGAGATCTTCACCACCCTGATGGGCGACCAGGTCGAGCCGCGCCGCGACTTCATCGAGACCCGCGCGCTGAGCGCCGAAAACGTCGACATCTGACCCGCGCGCGTCGCCCGTGCTCGCCCTGCTGCTGACCCTTGTCGGCGCGATCGGACTCGTCTGGCTGGGGCGGACGGCGGCCCGTCTCGCCCACTGTCATCGCCAGGTCACCCGTGCCTGGGAGCAGTTCGATGTCCTGGTGTGCCAGCGTAATGCGCTTTTACCGCAGGCTCTGACCGAACTCGCGGTCCCGCCGGCCCGGCGCGCCGGCCTGGACACCGTCCTGGCGGCACAGGAATCCGCCCGCCGCCACGGCGATCCTCCGCAACTTGCGACGGCCGAGCGAGACCTGCGGAAGAACTGGGACCTGCTCGTCGAGGAATTCGGCGAATCCAACCGCGATCACTCCGGCGTCCGGCGTATCGAGGCCCTGGATGCAGCGATCACGGATGCCATTCGCCGCTACAATGCGGCCCTTGGCGCCTATCGCTCGCTGTGCCGAACCCCTCCGGGCGTAATGGTCGCGCGCCTGACCGCCCGTGGTTCCTACGCCCCACTGGAGCCCTCCCACCAGCGCGAGCGTGCACATTGATCAGTGTTTCCCTGACAGTGGCATAATCCCGTTCCCAAACATCGACCCCGGGAGCCGTCGTGTCCAATCCGTTGCTGAACGTGGATTCCCTGCCCGCGTTCCGGTCCATCGAGCCGGATCATGTGATCCCGGCCATTGATCAGTTGCTCGCCGACAATCGCCGCGAGATCGATGAACTCGTCGCCCGCGCCGGTGATCGCCCCACCTGGGACAATCTGGTCGCTCCTCTCCAGGACCTGGAAAACCGCCTGGAGACCGCGTGGTCACCGGTCAGCCATCTGAATTCGGTGATGAATTCGCCGGCCCTGCGCGAGGCCTACAATGCCTGCCTGCCCAGGTTGTCGGATTACGGTTCCTGGCTGTCGCAGCACCAGGGCCTGTACCAGGCCTTCCGCGCGCTGGCCGATGGCGATGAATACCCGCGGATTTCGCCGCAGCGGCGCAAGGTCATCGACGATGCCCTGCGTGACTTTCATCTGAGCGGTGTCGATCTGCCCGCGGAGGCGCGCGACCGTCTGCGAGCAATCGACGGGCGGCTCTCCGAGCTGACCGCCAGCTTCGAAGAGAATGTGCTGGACGCCACTCAGGCCTGGGCCCATCCGCTACATGAGGAGGGCGAACTCGCCGGCCTGTCCGATTCCGACCGCGCCCTGCTGGCCCGGAACGCCCGTGACCACGAACTGGACGCACCCTGGGCCGCCACCCTCGACTTCCCCAGCGTGCACGCCGTCCTCACTCACGCCGACGATCGCGCGCTGCGCGAACGCGTGTATCACGCCTTCGTCACCCGAGCCTCGGAGACCGGCCCGCACGACGTTGCCTACGACAACTCCGCCAACATGGTCGAAATCCTGCAGCTGCGCCAGGAAAAGGCCGAACTCACCGGTTTTCCCCGTTACGCCCATCGTTCGCTGGCGACCAAGATGGCCGAGACCCCGGAGCAGGTGGAGCAGTTTCTCGCCGATCTCGCCCGCCGCGCCCGTCCGCAGGCCGAACGTGACCGCGCCGAGCTGGAGCGTTTCGCCCGCGAGGAACTCGGTCTCGAGGAACTCCAGTCCTGGGATGTGGCCTGGGCCGCGGAGAAGATGCGCGAGCGCCGGCTGGGGCTGTCGCAGGAGATGCTGAAACCGTATTTCCCTGCCACCCGCGCCGTGGACGGTCTGTTCCGTCTGGTCGAACGCCTGTTCGGGGTCCGCTTCGAGGCCGATCCGGAGATCGAGACCTGGCACGACGACGTGACCTTCTACCGCATCTTCGGACCCGAGGGCGATGAACGCGCCGGCTTCTATCTGGACCTCTACGCTCGCCGCAACAAGCGCGGAGGCGCCTGGATGGATGTCTGCCGCCAGCGCTATGCGCGGGCTGACGGGTTGCAGCTGCCCGTGGCCTACATGACCTGCAATTCCACACCGCCGGTGGATGACCAGCCCGCCCTGTTCACCCACGACGAAGTGATCACGCTATTCCACGAATTCGGCCACGGTCTGCACCACATGCTGACCCGGGTCGACGAGCCCGAGATCGCCGGCATCAACGGGGTGGAATGGGATGCGGTCGAACTGCCCAGCCAGTTCATGGAAAACTGGTGCTGGGAGCGAGAAGCCCTGGACCTCTTCGCCCGGCATCACGCGACCGACGAGCCGATGCCCGACGATCTGTATGAACGCCTGCAGGGGACACGTCATTTTCATGCTGCCCTGCAGCTGTTGCGCCAGGTGGAGTTCTCCCTGTTCGACATGCGCCTGCACGACCGTCCGGCCCCGACGGATCCCGCCGAGATCCAGGATCTGCTGGATGCGGTACGCCAGGAGGTCGCGGTCTTCACTCCGCCGTCCTATAACCGTTTTCAGCACGGTTTCGCCCACATCTTCGCGGGGGGCTACGCCGCGGGTTACTACTCCTACAAGTGGGCCGAAGTGCTCTCGGCGGACGCCTTTGCCCGGTTCGAGGAGGAGGGCCTGTTCTCGCGCGAGGCCGGCGCCGATTACCTGCACGAGATCCTCGAGGCGGGGGCATCCCGCCCTGCCGCGGATTCCTTCCGCGCGTTCCGCGGCCGCGACCCGCAGATCGATGCGCTGCTGCGCCACAGTGGACTGGAGGAGAAGGCCGCGTGAAGATCGCCAGCTGGAACGTCAATTCCCTGAAGGTGCGCCTGCCCCAGGTCCTGTCATGGCTCGGCACGTCGCACACCGACATCCTCGCCCTGCAGGAGACCAAACTGACCGACGAAGCCTTCCCCGTGGCCGCCATCCACGAGGCCGGCTATCAGGTGGTCCATTCCGGCCAGAAAACCTATAACGGGGTCGCCATCCTGTCGCGAACCGAGGCCACCGACGTGGTGACCGATCCGCCCGGGCTCGACGACGCCCAGCGCCGCATCCTCGCCGCGACCATCGCCGGCGTGCGGGTGGTGAACCTGTATGTCGTCAATGGCGAGGCCGTGGATTCGGAAAAATACGCCTACAAGCTCGACTGGCTGTCGCGGGTCCGCAACTGGCTGGAAGAAGAGGCCAGGCACCACGAGAGGCTCGTGGTCCTAGGGGATTTCAATATCGCGCCGGACGACCGCGACGTCCACGACCCGGAGGCCTGGGAGGGCAAGGTCCTGTGTTCGGCACCCGAACGCGAAGCGTTACAGTCCCTGCAGGCCCTGGGGCTGCAGGATACGTTCCGCGCGTTCGATCAGCCCGAAGGTGAATTCTCCTGGTTCGACTACCGTGCCGCGTCCTTCCGCCGCAATCGCGGGCTGCGCATTGATCTGATCCTCGCGTCGGCGGCCCTCGCCAGCCGGCTGGCGGGAGCCGGTATCGACCGCGAACCCCGCGCCTGGGAACGCCCCTCCGACCATGCCCCGGTATGGGCGGAATTCACCGACGACTGACCCCGACGGACCCGCCGCCACCGGTACCACCACCCGTCACGGGAGGACCCATGCAGTACAAGGATCTGCGCGATTTCATCGACGGCCTGGAACAGCGGGGAGAGCTCCGCCGCATCCAGCGCGAGGTCAGCCCCGATCTGGAGATGACCGAGATCAGCGACCGCGTACTGCGCGCCGGCGGTCCCGCCCTGCTGTTCGAGAACCCGACCGGTTCCGACGTCCCGGTGCTGGCCAATCTGTTCGGTACGCCGGAACGGGTAGCCCTCGGCATGGGCGAGGATTCGGTGGAGGCGTTGCGCGAGGTCGGCCGCCTGCTCGCCTTTCTCAAGCAGCCGGATCCGCCCAGGGGTCTGAAGGCGGCCTGGGAGCAGCTCCCGGTGTTCCGCAAGGTCCTCGACATGGCGCCGAAGAAGGTGCGCAGTCCGGACTGCCAGCGACACGTGCTCGAGGGTGACGACGTCGACCTGAACCGACTGCCGGTGCAGACCTGCTGGCCGGGCGATGCCGGGCCCCTGATCACCTGGGGCCTGGTCGTGACCCGCGGCCCGGAGAAGACCCGACAGAACCTGGGCATCTATCGCCAGCAGGTCATCGGACGCAATCGCGTGATCATGCGCTGGCTGTCACACCGGGGTGGCGCGCTGGATTATCAGGAATGGTGCCGGGCCCACCCGGGCGAGCCGTTTCCGGTAGCCGTCGCCCTGGGTGCGGACCCGGCAACGATCCTGGGCGCGGTCACCCCGGTGCCGGATACCCTGTCGGAGTAT
The DNA here is from genome assembly GCF_000381205.1 of Thioalkalivibrio sp. ALE11. NCBI lineage: Bacteria > Pseudomonadati > Pseudomonadota > Gammaproteobacteria > Chromatiales > Ectothiorhodospiraceae > Thioalkalivibrio > Thioalkalivibrio sp. ALE11. Next base: position 101,805 of record NZ_KB906165.1, read on the forward strand.
GCCTTTGCCGGCCTGCTGCGCGGGCGCCGGACCGAACTGGCCACCTGCATCGGATCCGATCTGCAGGTCCCGGCTTCTGCGGAGTTCGTCCTCGAGGGGCATATCCATCCGGGCGATACTGCGCCGGAAGGTCCCTTCGGCGATCACACCGGATACTACAACGAGGTCGACGAATTCCCGGTCTTCACCATCGACCGGATTACCCACCGCGAACGGCCGATCTATCACTCGACCTACACTGGTCGCCCGCCCGACGAGCCGGCGATCCTCGGGGTCGCGCTCAACGAGGTCTTTGTTCCCATCCTGCAGAAGCAGTTTCCGGAGATCGTCGATTTCTACCTCCCGCCCGAAGGCTGCTCCTACCGCCTGGCGGTGGTCTCCATGCGCAAGCAGTATCCAGGCCATGCCAAGCGTGTGATGATGGGCGTCTGGAGTTTCCTGCGGCAGTTCATGTACACCAAGTTCGTCATCGTGGTCGACGAAGACGTGAACACCCGCGACTGGAAGGACGTGATCTGGGCGATCACCACCCGCATGGATCCGGTCCGCGATACCACGCTGGTCGAGAATACACCCATCGATTATCTGGATTTTGCCTCGCCGGTATCCGGTCTGGGATCCAAGATGGGGATGGATGCGACATCCAAATGGCCCGGCGAGACCGACCGCGAATGGGGCCGACCCATCAGCATGGATCCGGCCGTGAAGGAACGGGTGGACGCCATCTGGGACGAACTCGGGCTCTGAACCCGCCTACCGGGCTGCCCGTCGGCCAACGGTCGATGCCTCCGCCGGAAGGGGGGCGCAGGAAGGGGGGCAAGCCCGGGGATATTCGGGCCCGCCCCCCGGTTGCGGGACTCAGTCGCCCAGATGGGCGCCGTCTTCCGGTACCCGCGACCATGCCGCGATGTCCGAGCCCATCGCGCGGATCGTGCGTCCCATTACCGAACAGGTACCCTTGAATCCGCCGAAGGCGCCGCCACCGGAGATGCGACGAGAAGTGAAGTCCGCGACGGCTTCACCGTCCTCGTACAGGGTCCCTTCGGCTTCGCTGAAGGCACGGTGTCCGGACCAGGCATTCCCGTCGTTGCGCGCCTGGGTGATCTCCACCATCAGGACCTGGCCGCCGTCCGCCGGATTCGCGTCACCGCGCTCCTCGAAGCGAATGTCATGCCGTGCACCGAACTCCCGCACGAACTCCGGAAAGCGTTCTTCCAGCTCGCATTCATTGCGGATGGCCTGCGTCACCACCGCATCATCGCTGTAGGCGAAGCGCTCGGGCATCACGATGGTGACGGCCGGATCACTGACCGCCGGCGCCGCCTGCGCCTCCCCGCCCGAATCCCGGGTCTCGTTCGCGGCACAGCCACTCAGTGCCAGCAGGCCCGTTGCGGCCAGCACGCTCAGGTATTGCTTCTTTTGCATGGCTTTCTCCCCTTTGCCCATTGTGGTCTCGCAAAGTCTGCCCCAGAACCCACCCGTCATGCACCCTCCAAATCGGGGGGCCGGGCGGTCCTTGCGGTTGCTTGCGTTCCCCGGTTCTCTGCCCACAATGAACGCCTTTTCCGCATGGAGAATGCCCCATGGCCTTTGACGTCACCATCCAGCCCAGCGGCCACCAGTTCGAAGTCGAGGACGATGAAACCGTCCTCGAGGCCGGCTTGCGCCAGGGATTCGCGTTCCCCTACGGCTGCCGCAACGGCGCCTGCGGCTCGTGCAAGGGTCGGGTGCTCTCGGGCGAGGTGGATCACGGACCGAAACTGCCGCCCGGCATTACCGAGGCCGAGCTGGCCGACGGCCTGGCGTTGTTCTGCCAGGCGGTCCCGGTGGACGATCTGGAGATCGAGGTGCGCGAGATCGGCGCGGCCCGTGACATCGAGGTCAAGACACTGCCGTGCCGCGTGGCAGCCCTCAACCGCCTGGCCGATGACGTGATGGAACTCCGGATCCAGCTGCCCGCCCGGGAACGCCTGCAGTTCCTCGCCGGACAGTACCTCGATGTCCTGCTGAAAGGGGGCGAACGCCGCAGCTATTCCCTGGCCAACGCTCCGCACGACGACGAACAGCTGATTCTGCACGTGAAGTACGTCGAGGGCGGACGCTTCTCGGCCCATGTGTTCGAAGAGATGCAGCCCAAGGCCCTGCTGCGTATCGAAGGTCCCCTGGGGCAGTTCTTCGTGGATGAGGAATCCCCGCGCCCGCGCCTGTTCGTGGGCGGAGGGACCGGTTTCGGTCCGCTGAAGGGGATGCTGGACCACCTGGCGAACGAGGGGCTGGACCGGCGGCACCACCTGTTCTGGGGCGCGCGGGAGGCGGCGGGTATCTACGCCCCCGAGTGGCTGCAGGCGATGGCGGCGGCGGAACCGGAGCACTTCCGTTTTACCCCGGTGCTGTCCGATCATCCGCAGGACGAGGCGGCGGGCTTCGCCGCGCGGGCGGGACTGCCCCACGAGGCGGTGCTGGCCGAATATCCGGATCTGTCCGGCTTCGATGTCTACATGGCGGGGCCACCACCCATGGTCCATGCGGCCCGCGAGGCCTTCCGTGCAGCGGGCCTGCCCCCGGAACAGCTGTACTACGACAGTTTCGAGCCGGCGGGTGGCTCCTGACCGGGGGCACGGGACCCTGTTCGCCTGCGAACCGGCGCCTGCCGGTTTCGTGGGCGCGGGCCAGACCCTTTCTCAGCCGTCGCCGCCGTCCAGGCGCGCTGCGAGACGGCGTGCGGCCGCCAGCATGGATGCGTCGGTGGGATCCTCGGCCGTCTCCACCGCGGCCTTGAAGCCGAGCTCCTGCGCGATTTCGGCGATGCGCTCGCTGCCCACTACCAGGGGGGTCTTGCGCAGCCACATGCGCCCCAGCTTGCCAACCATCTCGTAGAGATTGCGCAGGCCCTCGCCCGAGGTGATGGTGATGATGTCGATCTGCCCGCGCGAGAACGCATACATCAGATCCCCGGTGTCCCCCTCCGGGCGCCCGCGCCGGTAGGCCTCGGCGAAGGTCACCGTGGCGCCGCGTTTGCGCAGGGTATCTCCCAGCAGCTCGCGCCCGCCGTCCCCGCGGAAGATCACCACCCGCTTGCCGCCCACCTCCTGCATGGCCGGTTCCGCCAGCAGCGCCTCGCTGTCAAAGCGGCGGGGCGGGGCGATGTCGGGCGCGTGGCCGAAACTGCGCAACTCCTGGGCCGTCCGGTTGCCGATCGCGGCGATGGCGGTCCCGGCGGGCCACTCACGATCCGCCAGCGCCAGGTTCATCACGCGCTGAACGGCGTTGGGGCTGATGAACACCGCAATATCGAACTGATCCAGCTCGTCCAGCACTGCGCGCAGATTGGTGGGATCGCTGGGTGCGAGGATCTCCAGCACGGGGAAGCGGATCACCCGGGCCCCTTCACCCTCCAGCGCCTCACAGAACGGTTCCGCCTGAGCGGCGGGCCGGGTCACCAGAATGCCCCGGTCGGCGAGGGTCGGGGCCCGGCTCCGGGCGGCGGTTTCGGCATCGGCCATGATGCGGTCCTCAGTGATCGTTCATTGCGGCGCGCAGGAGTTCCCCGGCGCCCAGTTCCAGCAGCTCGTCCGCCAGGCGGATGCCCAGTGCCTCGGCCTCGGCACGGGGCCCGCGTACCTCGCGCTGCAGCAGCTGGCTGCCATCGACCGCGCCCACCAGCCCGCGCAGCCACAGGCCACCGTCGGACTCGAGGATCGCATGGGCGGCCAGCGGTACCTGACAACCCCCCTCGAGCCGGCGGTTGAACGCGCGTTCCGCGCGTACGCGATCGCTGGTATCCGGATCATTCAGGCTGGCGATCCGTCCTTCCACCTCGTCATCCCCGTCGCGGCATTCGATCGCGATGGCCCCCTGACCGACGGCGGGCAGGCTGACCTCGGGTTCCAGGCAGTTGCGAATGCGCGCGTCGAAGCCGAGGCGCTTGAGTCCCGCCGCGGCCAGCAGGATCGCGTCGTATTCGCCGGCATCCAGCTTGCCCAGCCGCGTGTTCACGTTGCCGCGCAGGTCATGGACCTCCAGATCGGGCCGGCGGGCACGCAGCTGGCACTGGCGACGCAGGCTGGAGGAGCCGACCCGCGCGCCCTGCGGAAGCTCGTCCACGTGCCCGTAGTGATTCGACACGAACGCATCCAGCGGGTCCTCGCGATCGAGGATAACGGGCAGGGCCAGGCCTTCCGGAAGCTCCATCGGGACATCCTTGACCGAATGCACCGCGATATCCGCGCGATCTTCCAGCAGCGCGTTCTCCAGCTCCTTCACGAACAGACCCTTGCCGCCGATTTTCGCCAGCGGCGAGTCGAGTACGCGGTCGCCCTGAGTGGTCATGCCCACCAGTTCGACCGGCCGGTCGGGGTGTGCCGCGCGCAGGCGCTCGGCGACGTGTTCGGCCTGCCACATGGCCAGCGGACTCTTGCGGGTGGCGATGCGTAGCGGTTTCATGCAGTGTCCCGTTCGGGGAACCCGGCCGTTGGTTCCGGGTCCATAAAAACGACGTAGTATAACGGCTCGCAACCCGCAGCCGAAAAAACCGATGGACAAGTTCATGATGACACGCAACCGGATTCTCGCGGCCTTCGGCCTGGCCGCGGCCATGCTGTTCGCCGGTCCGGCTCAGGCGGAGCTGGAACGGGTGACCGACCTGCAGGCGCTCAAGGACAACGGCGAGCGCAAGCCCACCGTGGTGATGTTCACCGCCGAGAATTGCCCCTACTGCGAGCTCGCGAAGGAGGCCCATCTGGGTCCGATGAGCCGTGACGAGGCCCATTCCGACGTCAATATCCTCATGGTGGAGATGAACGGCGAAGAAGTCCGCGATTTCGATGGCAATACCATGCGTGGCTCCGAGCTGGGGAACCGGTACGGGGCCCGCGTGACCCCCACCCTGGTGGCGTTCGACGCCGGGGGCAATCCGGTCGGGCGCCCGCTGGTGGGCATTCCCAACGAGGAGCTCTACCGCAGTCAGGTGCGCATGCGCATCAACGCCGCACGCGAGGGCAGCTGACCCGAGCCACGTCCCGCCGGACCGGACCCGCGCGGATCAGGCCCGCCCGGATCACACCCGGGTGTGCCGCCGCAGAAACTCGCGCACCCGGGCCAGCTGCCGCCGGCTCACCGGTACCGGTTCGCGCCCGTCACGAAACCGCAGACGATGGTCCCCGGCGTTGCGGGTCTCCAGGCCCGCGACGTTCCGGGCCACCGCCAGGGCCCCGCGGTGCACGCGCAGCACCTCGTCCCCCAGGGCCTGCTCCAGATCCTGCAGCCGAGCCTCGACGAAGCCCTCGAGGTCCCGCCCGCGTGCGACTACGCAGCCATCCTCGGTGACGAAACAGTCGATCGCATCCAGCTGCACCGACTCTTCGCGCCGGCCGATGCGCAGGCGTATGGCCGGCGGATCGTCCGGTTGTGCGGATCCGGCCGTTGACTGCCGGGCCCGTTCCAGAGCCTGCTCCAGTCGCTCCCGGCGTACGGGCTTGAGCACGTAGTCGCGCACCCCCGCTTCGAAGGCCTGCAGGCCGAAAGCCTCGTGTGCGGTGACCAGGATCACGACCAATTCGGGATGGCTCCGCGCGAGTTCGCCCGCCAGCTCGATCCCGCGCTCGCCGGGCATCTCGATGTCCAGCAGCAGCGCTCCCGGCCGGTGGGTCTGCAGAGCCGTGCGTACCTGGCCGGCGTCCGCGGCTTCCGCCACCACCCGGTGGCCCAGTTCGGTCACAAGGTCGCGCAGCCGCTCGCGCGCGACCGGTTCGTCATCCGCAATCAGCAATTCCATGGATCAGCGTCTCCCTCGTCGATCCTGCGGCGTGCGGGGTATCTGCAGCCGGACCCGGAATTCGTCTTCGTCGCGTTGCGCCTGAAGCGATGCGCGATCGCCGAAGGCGTGGCGCAGGCGCAGCCGGACCGCGTCGCTGGCGGTTCCGGTACCGGCCGGAGCAGCCACCTCCGGCAGGCTGTTGCGGATCTCGACGGTCAGCGTATCCCGTTCCGGGTGGATCCGGATTCCCAGATGGCCCTGTCCGCGGGCCGGAGCGATCCCGTGCTGGATCGCGTTCTCCACCAGCGGCAGCAGCACCAGGGACGGGATCTGCTGTTCCAGCGCCGGGTCCTGCTCGGGCCACTCCCGGTCGATCCGGAACTGCCCGCCCAGGCGTGTCTGCTCCACCCGCAGATAGCCCTCGACCACGGCCAGCTCCTCGCGGAGCGAATGGCGGTCGGCGCCATTGAACGCGGCACGAAACAGATCCGCGAGGTCCAGGGTGACCTGCTCCGCGCGCGAGGGATCCGTCCGGCACAGCCCGGCGATCGTGTTCATGCTGTTGTAGAGGAAATGCGGCCGCAGGCGTGCCCGCATGGCCTGTTCCCGCGCCTGCGCCACGGCCCGGGTCTCGCGCTGCCAGGCCGCCTGCAGATACAGGTAGTGCATCGCGACCAGGCTCAGGATCACCGCGATGCCCAGCACCGGCAGACGCAGCTCGGGATCTGCCAGCTGCACCGACTCGGCGGCGCGCTGCACCAGCGCGGTATTGACGATGGGGACCAGCGGCGGCAGCACGATCTGCAGGGTCAGCGGGCCACGCCGCAGCAGACGCTGCAGCAGACACAGGATCAGCAGACTGGTGAGCGCGACCCAGAAGATGAACAGGGCATACAGCGCCAGGGTGCCCGCCCAGTCGCCGGTCCCCGGTCGCAGCAGGGTGATCGCCAGCGCCAGCAGCACCGCCAGCATGAGCACCCGCAGCAGGGTCTCCGCGCCACAGAAATCCGGCAGTGGCGAGACGCGTTCCGCGCGGGCCTCGAGCGCCGGCGTGTTCCCGCTGGACGAACCCGGTTCCGGGCGCATGGCAGTCGCTCTCCCTGTATACTTCCCTGTCGTTCAAAACCCCGTTCAGAGTGCACCATGACGCAGGATTCCCCGCAGGACAAGCCGGCCGCCGAAGCCAAGCTCTGGGGTGGCCGCTTCTCCGAGCCCACCGATGCCTTCGTGGAGCGATTTACCGCCTCGGTGGACTTCGACCGCCGCCTCTACCGCGAGGACATCCGGGGCTCGCAGGCCCACGCGCACATGCTGGCCAGGGTGGGGGTCCTGAGCGAGGACGAGGCGCGCCGGATCGTCGACGGGCTGGACGCCATCCGCGAGGAGATCGCCGCCGGCGAGTTCGACTGGCAGGTGGGCCGCGAGGATGTCCACATGAACATCGAGGCGCGCCTGATCGAGCGCATCGGCGATGTCGGCAAGAAGCTGCACACCGGCCGCTCGCGCAACGACCAGATCGCCACCGACATTCGCCTGTGGCTGCGCGCCGCGATCGACGAGATCCTCGAACTGATTCGTTCCTACCAGAGCGGCCTGGTGGATCTGGCCGAGCGCGAGGCCGACACCATCATGCCCGGGTTCACCCATCTGCAGACAGCCCAGCCGGTGACCTTCGGCCACCACATGCTGGCGTGGTACGAGATGCTCGAGCGCGATGCCGAACGGCTGCGCGACTGCCGGCGTCGGGTGAACATCCTGCCGCTGGGCGCCGCTGCCCTGGCGGGTACCCCGTACCCCCTGGACCGTGAATACGTGGCGGAACAGCTCGGATTCGACGGGGTCACGCGCAACTCGCTGGATGCGGTGTCTGATCGCGATTTTGCGATCGAATTCAGCGCGGCGGCCTCGACCCTGATGATGCATCTGTCGCGTCAGGCCGAGGAGCTGGTGCTGTGGACCAGCGCCCAGTTCGACTTCATCGAGCTGCCGGATCGCTACTGCACCGGATCCTCCATCATGCCGCAGAAGAAGAACCCGGACGTGCCCGAGCTGGTGCGCGGCAAGACCGGCCGGGTGTATGGCCATCTGACCAGCCTCCTGACCCTGATGAAGAGCCAGCCGCTGGCCTACAACAAGGACAACCAGGAGGACAAGGAGCCGCTGTTCGATACCGTGGACACCCTGCTGGGCTCCCTTCGGGCGTTCGCCGACATGGTCCCCAACCTGGCCGTGCGTCGTGCGAACACCCTGGCGGCCACTACCCGCGGTTTCGCCACCGCCACCGATCTCGCCGACTACCTGGTGGAGCGGGGCGTGGCCTTCCGCGACGCCCACGAGGTGGTGGGCCGTGCGGTGCGCCTGGCGCAGGAGCGGGGTGTGGACCTGGCACAGCTGTCACTGGAGGAACTGCAGCAGCTGAGTGCCGCGGTGGGCGAGGATGTCCACGGGGTGCTGACCGCCGAGGGTTCGGTGGCCGCCCGCCGGGTGACCGGCGGGACGGCGCCGGAACAGGTCCGGCGCCAGGTCGCGGCCGCGCGCGCGCGTCTGGCAGCAGCCGGGGATCAGTCCTCGACGTAGCCGTCGACCACGTCCCACATCACGTTGCCGTGCACCACCTCGTATTCCAGTAGCAGCTGGCCGAAGCGGTCGCCGCTCTCGAAATGGGCGAGCACCCAGCGCGCGTTGAGTACGTAGATCCCGTCTTCGCGGAACTCGGCGGTGTCACCGTCGCGCAGCACCTCGGGAACCAGTTGCGGATTCTCGACCAGATCCTCGGACAGCCGGCGCTCCGGGTTGGTCATCCCCAGGCGCTGCAGCTGCTGGATGTCGGCATTGCGCAGGCCGATCTCCACCGGGCGCGGCACCTCCTCGCGGGTGTATTCGGCCAGCTGCATCTGGGCCTCCAGCAGCTCGCGGTTGGCCTCGGTGACGTCGTGCTCCAGGCCTTCGGCGCGCGCGATGTAGATCGCCAGGATGATGACGAAGAACGCCATCAGGCCCAGCCACATCAGGCGTTCACGGGTACGCAGGCGACCCGGATCCTCGTTGTCGGTCTCGGGGTTGCGGTTTTCATCATCCTGGGACACGGCGGTTCTCCTCGGTTGCGGGCGGGCGGTAGTCCCGGGCCGAGTGGGCCCATGGGACGTACCCTCGACATGTGGCGCATGATAACCCGCAATGTTCCCGCTGCCGAGGTGCCGCCCCATGTCCGCCGCCGAGCCGAACCGCGAACGTCCTCCGGAGACACCGCCGTCGGGTGCCGGGCTGGAATGGATCAACCGTTTCGCCGCGCTGCCGGATGCCTTCCATCACCGCCCGGAGCCCGCCCCGTTCCCCGGGGCCCGGCTGCTCGCCAGCAGCCCGGCGATGCGCGAGCGTCTGGGTCTGACGCCCGAGGATCTCGCCGCCGAGCCGTGGCTCGGCATGATCACCCGCGGCGAGCCGGTGGCGGGCACGCCGCAGGTCGCCAGCGTGTATGCGGGTCACCAGTTCGGGGTCTACGTGCCGCAGCTGGGCGATGGCCGGGCCAAGTTGCTGGGCGAGGTGCGCACGCCCGCCGGCGAGCACTGGGAACTGCAGAGCAAGGGCTCCGGGCCGACGGCTTTCTCGCGTCATGCCGACGGGCGCGCGGTGCTGCGCTCGTCGATCCGCGAATACCTGGTTTCCGAGCACATGGCGGCGCTGGGCATCCCCACCACGCGGGCGGTGGCCCTCTACGGGTCCTCGCTGCGGGTGTTCCGCGAGCGCATCGAGAGTGGCGCGGTGGTGTTGCGCGCGGCCCCCAGTTTCCTGCGTTTCGGGCATTTCGAATACTTCCATTATGCCGGCTATCCGGAGCGGCTGCGCCAGCTGATCGACTACGCGCTGGACCATGACTTCCCCGAGCACCGCGAGGCCGAGGACCCGGTGCGCGCGATGCTGGAGACCGTGACCGCCCGCACCGCCGAGCTGATGGCCGACTGGCAGGCAGTGGGCTTCAGCCACGGGGTGATGAACACCGACAACATGAGCCTGACCGGGCTCACCATCGACTACGGCCCGTTTGCGTTCATGGACGCCTACGACCCCGATTACATCTGCAACCACACCGACCAGGGGGGGCGTTATGCCTTCGGCCGCCAGCCGGGCGTGGCTCAGTGGAACCTGATCCGTCTCGCGGAGACCCTGGTGGGGCAGTTCCGCGCCCCCGACATCGACACCGCGGTGGAGCAGGCGAAGCCCGTCCTCGAGGCGTACCAGGAGCAGTTCCGCGCGGCCTGGTTGCGGCGCATGCGCGCCAAGCTGGGCCTGCAGCTCGAACGTGACGAGGACGAGGCCCTGATCCAGGATCTGCTCGCCCGGATGGCGGGCGAAGGCGTCGACTACACCCGGTTCTTCCGTCAGTTGCCGGAACTGGAAGACGGAGACACGCGTCAGGGATTCCTCGAGGAGCTGGAAGACCCGCGTGCCTGGGAGGCCTGGGAGGATCGCTGGCGTGCCCGTCTGAGCCACGAGACGCGCCCGACGGCGGAGCGCCATGCGGCGATGCGGGCGGTGAACCCGAAATACATCCTGCGCAACCACCTGGCGCAGGCTGCCATCGAACGTGCCGAGGAGGGTGACCTGTCGGAGGTCGAGAGACTGCAGCGCGTGCTGAGCCGGCCGTTCGACGAACAGCCGGAGGACGAGGACCTCGCCGGGCTGCCGCCGGCCTGGGCCAGCGGGATCCAGCTCAGCTGTTCGTCCTGAGGGGAGGCGCTGCCTGCTTCAGGCGGAGTCGGGGACCTCTTCCAGCAGCAGGCTGCGTCCGCCCATCGCGCTCGGCTTGGGCACGCCCATCAGTTCCAGCACCGTGGGGGCGACGTCGGCGAGTCCGCCGCCGGTACGCAGACGCCAGCGCTGGCTGTCGAGGATCATGCACATCACCGGGTAGATGGTGTGCTGGGTGTGCGGTGCCCCGGTGACCGGGTCGACGTATTCGTCGCAGTTGCCGTGGTCGGCGGTGACGATCACCGAATACTCCTGGGCCTCGGCCGCATCCAGCACCCGCCCGACCTCGCGGTCGAGGGTGTGGACCGCCTCGATCAGTGCCTCGCGGCGGGCGGTGTGGCCCACCATGTCACCATTGGCGAAATTCACCAGGATGAAGCCGTAACGCCCGCTTTCCATCGCCTTGATGGTCTCGTCGGCGACCTCGCGCGCGCTCATCTCCGGCTGCTCGTCATAGGTGTCCACCGCGGGCGAGGGCACCATCACCCGCTTCTCGCCCGCGTAGGATTCTTCCTTGCCGCCGTTGAAGAAGAAGGTCACGTGGGCGTATTTCTCGGTCTCCGCGCAGTGGAACTGCGGGATCCCGGCGGAGGCGATGGTGGAACCCAGGGTGGTGGACGGGCGTTCCGGGGGGAATGCGATCGGCGACAGGAAGCGCGGGTCGTATTCGGTCAGGCAGGTCTCCGAGACCGGGTGGAAATCCCCGCGATCGAACCCGTCGAAATCATCCATGCCCAGGGCAGCGGTGAGCTGGCGCGGGCGGTCGTTGCGGAAGTTGAACAGCACGCATTCCGCCTCGGTGCCCATCGGTGCCCCGCCGTTGATGATGCGGGGCTTGATGAATTCGTCATCCTCGCCCGCGGCCCACGCACCCTCGATCGCCTCGCGCGCGCTGCCCACCGGTTCGCCTTCGGCGTAGGCCATCGCGCGGAAGGCCTTCTCCGTGCGGTTCCAGCGCTTGTCACGGTCCATGGCGTAGTAGCGCCCGCAGACCGTGGCGATGAACCCGCCGGCCTGCTCCAGTTCCGGCTCCAGGGTCTCGAGATAGTTCAGCGCCGAGCGAGGCGCGGTATCACGGCCGTCGGTGATCATGTGCACGATCGGCCGGGCGCCTTCCTGGCGGCAGATGCCGATCAGGGCCGCCAGGTGCCGGATATGCGAATGCACGCCGCCGTCGGACACCAGTCCGATCAGGTGCAGGGGCTGGTCCTTGGAGGCCGCGGCCCGCGCCGCACTGACCAGGGCATCGTTCTCGAAGAAGCTGCCATCGGCAATGGCGTCGTCGATGCGCACCAGGTCCTGATTGACGACCGTGCCCGCGCCCAGCGTCAGGTGGCCGACCTCGGAGTTGCCCATCTGCCCGTCCGGCAGGCCGACCGCCCGGCCGCAGGCATCCAGGGTGGTGTGCGTGCGGGTCGACAGATAGCGGTCGAGGTTGGGGGTGTCCGCCTCGGCGTAGGCGTTGTTGATCTTGCTGGGGTTCACGCCCACCCCGTCCATGACGACGAGAAGGACGGGGCGGCGAGGGGTGGTGCGCGGATCAGCCATCGCGGTATCGGTACCTGGGTGCGTGGGTGGGACGAATATTCAGTGAGTGCCGAATTTTACCAGCTCCGCACGCGGTTTGGAGGTCCGGGCCGCTCGCGAATCAGCGGGGATCACGCTCGGGGCGATCCCCCGATTCGTCCGGCGTGTCGTCCGCCGCATCGTCCGGCCCATCCGTGCGGTTGCCCGCGGATGCGTTGCCGCGTCGCGCGTCTTCGGCCTCGATGCGATCGAGTTCGGCATCCATCTCCGCCTCGGACAGCGGGGTGTAGCCGGTACGAGCCGCGGGAGACGGACGCGTTTCGTCGGAGGTGTCGGCGGCCGGCGCCCTGCCCGCGGGTTCGGGCCGGGTGGTGCCGGTGCCGGAGCGCGGTGCGGGGCCGGAATCCGGTCCGCTCTGCGGTCCCGCGCCCGGGCCGCCGCCGGGTCCGCCATCGGGGTCATCGGGCCCGTCCGGGTCGTCATCGGGGGCGGCCTTCTGTTCGGCCTTGCGCCGCTCCATGATGCGCGCAAGGATCAGGCCGACCTCGAACAGCAACCACATCGGCAGGGCCAGCAGGGTCTGCGAAATGATGTCCGGCGGAGTCAGGACCATGCCCACCAGGAACACCCCGACGATCACGTACGGGCGCTTGGCGGCCAGCTTCTCGGTGGTGGTGGCCCCCATGGTCACCAGGAGGATGGTGGCCACCGGCATCTCGAAGGCGATGCCGAAGGCGATGAACAGCAGGATGACGAAATCCAGGTAGCGCGAGATGTCCGTCATCACGTCCACGCCTTCCGGCGCGGCCGCGGTGAAGAACGCGAAGATCAGCGGAAAGACCACGAAATAGGCGAACGCCATCCCGAGGTAGAACAGGATGGTGGATGACGCGACCAGAGGGCCGGCCAGGCTCTTCTCGTGCTGATAAAGCCCCGGCGCGATGAACGCCCACAGCTGATAGAGCAGGTACGGGATGCTGATCGCCACCGCCAGCAGCAGGGTGAGCTTGAACGGGATCAGAAACGGCGCGGCCACCTCGATCGCGATCATGCTGGTGCCTTCCGGCAGATGCGCCATCAGCGGATCGGCCAGGAAGGTATAGAGCTGGTTGGCGAACGGGAACAGGATCAGGAACACCACCAGCACGGCGATGAACATCCGCAGAACCCGGTCGCGCAGCTCGATCAGGTGGGAGAGCAGGGTCTCGGTGGCCTCTTCCGTGGGTTCGACCCCCGGGCTGGTCTTGCTCATGGGCGTTCGTCAGGCGTGCGGGGTGAGTGGTCGGTGTCGGTTTCCTGCGGCCCGTCGCCGCCCTGTTCTTCCGGGGATTCCGGCGCTTGCCCGGCGGGGCGCTGCGGCCGGCGCCCGGCGGTGCGCCGCCGGGGCCTTTCTTCCCGCGTGCTGCGCTGTTCGCGTTCGGCCGCCAGTGCGGGATCTTCGGTGGCCAGGTCCGGGCCCATGTTGTGGCTGACGGGTACCCGCTCGAGGTCACCGCCGTCAGCGTCCCAGGCCGGTTCCTCAGGCGCGGATCCCGCCTCGCTGTCCTGCGTGCCGGCATCCTCTACCGAATCGGCGCGGGAGGTGTCGGTTTCGCGACCGGCCGGTTCCGGAGGGGTGCGACGTTCGCGAACCGCGGGACGTGCCGGCTTCGCCGGTTGCGTGTCCCCGTCGGCCGACTCGCCGGCATCCGAATCCGCATCCGCCGGGGTGTCGTCGGTGTCGCGCAGCTCGCGGTTGATCTCGCGTTCGGTCTGCTCCAGATCCTCACGCAGGCTGGTCTCGGTGTCCTCGACCATGTGCTTGAGCTCGCGGATCTCGCGGTCCTGGCTCTTGACCATCTCGCGCAGTTCCTCGGTCTGGAACTCGCGCTCCACGTCCGAGCGCACGCTCTGGACAAAGCGCCGGGTCTTGCCGACGAACCGGCCAATCTCGCGCGCAAGGCCGGGCAGGCGCTCCGGTCCCACGACCAGGAGCGCCACCACGACGATGATCAGGATTTCCCAGAAGCCGATGTCGAACATGGACTAGCGCCGCTGCCGGCCGGTCGTTGCGGACCGGAACCGGATCAGGCGTTCTTGTCCGACGAGTCGTTGTCGCCGGACTTCTCGCTGCGCTTTTTCACCTCGGCGTCGACCACGCGACCTTCGTCGTCTTCGCTCTGGTTCTCGACGCCCGGCTTTTCGCCTTCCACGCCTTCCTCGCCTTCTTCCTTCTTCTGGTTCTCGCCGTCGGGGTCCTTGACCGCCTGCCGGAAGTTCTTCAGCGCGGAGCCGACGTCACCGCCCATGTTGCGCAGTTTTTTCGTGCCGAACAGCAGGACCACGATCAGAAGGATGATCAGGAGCTGCCAGATGCTGATACCACCAATACCCATGGAGTGTCTCCGAAATAAGTTCCTTGCCGGACAGCCTGACCGGGGAGGGTTCCCGAATCAACCAGGCCGCCTATTTGTCCGAACGCTGTCCTGCGACTTCGCGGCCGGCCTTTTCGTCCACGCCGGACAGGCCGAAACGCCGGGCCAGTTCGTCGAGGACGTCGTCGGGGTGCCGGTCGCGCGCCCGCAGGACGATGAGGGTATGAAACCACAGGTCGGCCATTTCCGACACCAGCGCATCGGCGTCGTCGTCCTTGGCCGCCAGCACCGCTTCGGTGGCTTCTTCGCCCACCTTCTTGAGCATGGCATCCAGGCCGCGGGCCTGCAGCTTCGCGACGTAGGAGCGTTCGGGATCCGCGGAGCGTCGCTCGTCGATGACTTCGGCCAGCGCGGCCAGCAGGTGCTCGCGCGGGTTTGCGGAGGGATCGTTCACGCCGTCACCTCCTGCAGAGGACGCACGGGCACCCCCGCGGCTTCCATCGCGGCCTTGGCCTCGCCGACCGTGTGCTCGCCGAAGTGGAAGATGCTGGCCGCCAGCACGGCATCCGCGTGCCCGGTGGTCACGCCCTCGACCAGATGTTCCAGGGTGCCCACACCGCCCGAGGCGATCACCGGGATGTTCACCGCGTCGCTCACCGCCCGGGTCAGTTCCAGGTCGAAGCCGCTGCGGGTGCCGTCGCGGTCCATGCTGGTCAGCAGAATCTCGCCGGCGCCCAGCTCGGCCATGTGGCGCGCCCATTCGATGGCATCCAGGCCGGTCTCGCGGCGCCCGCCGTGGGTGAAGATCTCCCAGCGTGCGGGCTCGCCTTCGGCGCTGGTGCGGCGCGCGTCGATCGCCACCACGATGCACTGCGAGCCGACCCAGTCGGCCGCTTCGCGCACCAGTTCGGGTCGGTGAACCGCCGCGGTGTTGATGGACACCTTGTCCGCCCCGGCGTTCAGCAGACGGCGGATGTCGTCCACCGCGCGCACGCCGCCGCCCACGGTCAGCGGGATGAAGACCTGCGAGGCGACTTCTTCGACCACGTGCAGGATGGTGCTGCGGTCGTCGGAGGAGGCGGTGATGTCGAGGAACGTCAGCTCGTCGGCACCCTGGGCGTCGTAGCGCCGGGCGATCTCCACCGGGTCACCGGCGTCGCGGATGCCGACGAAGTTCACGCCCTTCACCACGCGGCCGGCGTCCACGTCCAGGCAGGGGATGATGCGGCGTGCCAGCATCTCAGGTGTCCTCGCCCCGGGCGGCCGTGCGCGCCTGCTCCAGGGTGAAGGCGTCCTCGTACAGGGCGCGGCCGACGATCACGCCGTCGATACCGGCGTCGGCCCCGCGGGCGAGGCTGCGGATGTCGTCCAGCGAGCTGACGCCGCCGGAGGCGATCACCGGTACGCGCACGTTCTCCGCGAGCTTCGCGGTGGCCTCCACGTTGGGGCCTTCCATCATCCCGTCGCGCGCGATGTCGGTATAGATGATCGCGGCGACGCCGTCGGACTCGAAGTGCTGGGCGAGGTCGATCACGTCGTGACGCGAGAGCTTGGACCAGCCGTCCACCGCGATCTTGCCATCGCGGGCGTCCAGGCCGACGATGATGTGACCCGGGAATTCCAGGCACAGGTCGTTGACGAAATGCGGCGCGCTGACCGCCCGTGTGCCGATGATCACGTACTGCACGCCGGCATCGAGGTAGGCCTGCACGGTGTCATCGTCGCGGATGCCGCCACCGATCTGGATGGTCAGGTCGGGGAAGGCCTCGACGATTGCATGGATCGCCTCGGCATTGCGCGGCCGCCCCGCGAATGCCCCGTCGAGGTCCACGATGTGCAGGCGTTCGGCCCCGGCCTCGACCCAGCGTCGGGCCATTTCCACCGGCTCTTCGCCGAATACCGTCGAGTCCTCCATGCGCCCCTGGCGCAGGCGCACGCACTTGCCTTCCTTCAGGTCGATCGCGGGAATGACCAGCATCTCTCTCCGCCTCCTGTTGCGGCGTTCACGGGGCGTCCGGGGCGTCGCCGTCCCAGCGCAGAAAGTTGTTCAGCAGGCGCAGGCCGCAGGCCGCGCTCTTTTCCGGGTGACACTGCATGGTGAACAGCGAGCCGCGGGCGAGGGCCGAGGCGAAGGTTTCGCCATAATCCGTGTGCGCAGCCACGCTGGCCGCGTCGCGCGGCTGCACCCGGAAGCTGTGCACGAAATAGAACCACGGCGTCTCCGGCAGGCCGTGCCACAGCGGGTGCTCGCCGGTGGGCTGCACGCGGTTCCAGCCCATGTGCGGCACCTTCAGGCGACGCCCCTGCGCATCGCTGCGTTCCGGAAAGCGGGCGACCCCGCCGGGGATCACCCCCAGCAGGTCGACGCCGCCGCTTTCGTCCGAGTGCTCCATCAGGATCTGCTGCCCCAGGCAGAGTCCGAGGAACGGGCGCGAACCGGCCAGTTCCGGCAGCAGGCGGTTGAGACCGCGTCGGGCGAGGGCCTGCATCGCGTCGCCGGCCGCCCCCTGGCCGGGAAACACCAGCCGGTCGGCCTCGCGCAGGATCTCCGGGTCGTCGGTACGTAGGATGCGCTGGCCGGGTGCGGCCTCGTGCGTCAGGGCACGCTCCACCGAGTGGAGGTTGCCCATGCCGTAGTCGATGACGGCGACGGTTTCCATGTGGCTTCCCTGTTGCGGCGGGCCTTACAGGCTGCCCTTGGTGGAGGGCGTGATGCCGGCGCCGCGGGGGTCTTCCTCCGCGGCCTCGCGCAGCGCGCGGCCGAAGGCCTTGAAGATGGTCTCCGCCACGTGATGGGCATTGTCCCCGCGCAGGCAGTCCACGTGCAGGGTGATCCACGCATGGTTGACCAGGCCCTGGAAGAATTCGTGGAACAGGTCGACATCGAACTGGCCGATGTGCGAACGGCGGAAATCGGCGTGCATCTCCAGGCCCGGGCGGCCGGAGAAGTCGATCACCACCCGTGACAGGGCCTCGTCCAGCGGCACATAGGCATGGCCATAGCGGCGGATGCCCTTCTTGTCGCCGATCGCCTGCGCCAGTGCCTGGCCCAGGGTGATGCCGATGTCTTCCACCGTGTGGTGGTCGTCGATGTGCAGGTCGCCTTCGGCGCGCACGTCCAGATCGACCATCCCGTGACGCGCGATCTGGTCGAGCATGTGGTCGAGGAACGGGATGCCGGTCTCGGTGTGGCACTGGCCGGTGCCGTCGAGGTTCAGTTCGACGGCGATCCGGGTCTCGAGGGTGTCGCGGCGGACGGAGGCGGTACGCTGGTTCATCTTGGCTGGCTTCGACGCAGAAAGTTCCAGTGTAGCAAGGCTGGCGCCCGGCCGGTATGCCGTACTCGCGGCCCGGGACATGCAGCGCGACGTCTTTCCACCCATCGGCGCGCCGGATACGGGTACCCATAAAAAAGGCCGGGGCGAACCCCGGCCTTTCCGCATCCATCAAGGGAGATGGATTTACCGGACGGAAACCGACTCGGAAGCGGTTTCGCCCTGGTTGTCTTCCCAGCTGATCTCGACGGTGTCGCCGGACGAACCTTCGAATTCCAGCTCGAGGAAGGGGTTCTGCGAGATGGTCACGTTCCAGTGGGCGGTGACCATGGTTTCGCCGTTGCGCTTGGCTTCGACGGTCTGAATGAAATGCTCGGGGATGATCTCGCCGGCATCATCGGTCTGATCCCCGGTGTGCATCGGGTGGCTCAGCAGGGCGCGGACGTTGATCATTCCGTCCTGTTCCTGGGCGCGAATACGGATGGACATAGTTCTTTACCTCCAGACTGTTGATCGGATCGGTGAGGGTGCCGGCTTAGCCGCCGCAGCCACCCACCGTCACTTCGACGTTGCGGGACGTCATGTACCAGTTGCCGTCGGCCTTGACGGCGGCGATCACGTCCGAGGTGTCACCCAGGCGGATGCGCATGGACGCCTTCGGCTTCGCGCCGGAGGCGAAGACATAACGGCCGGTGAGGGAACGGTCGTTGGCTTCGGCGAAGATCGCGATCTCCTCGACGTTGTCCATGTGGGCCTCGACCGAGATCGGGACCACGGCGCCGTTCTCGGCGATTTCCGGGGCGCTCAGGTCGATGTCGTCGGACTGCTGCATGTCGGTGGTGCCGGCGACGGCGTTCATCGCCTCGGACATGCCCTCCGTCTCGAACATGTCGGCGGACCAGGCGGCGAGCAGCTTGCTCGGGGCCAGCAGGCCGGCGCCCACGGCGGCGCCCACGGTACCGGCGGCGAGAGTGCCTTTCAGGAAGACACGACGCTTGGTGCTAATCATGGAGATCTCCTCTCATCTTTTTGGATCAAATCCGGACATTCCCGGGGCGCGAGCGATCCACGTGGATGCAGGCGCCTGTGCGTTGTGACGGGGTACCGTTCGGTTCTATTCCCCGTCCCCGGATCAGCCCCCTTTGGTGTCGGGCCCTTTGCTGATCCTGCAACTCCAGAGTCCCAGAATGTGGCTGAACGCTTCATGAACGGATCCGTTATCGAGCGGCTCCGGGCCGCAACGCCCCTGATCCGAGTGAAGCCAGCCCCGTATCAATGGCACACTATGCCCTCCCGATGCAATCATTTCCGGATACCGCACCCATGCCCTTCTGCAAGGCCCACCTGTTGCTGCTGATCGTGGTTGTCGTCCTCGGAGGCGCGCAGATGCTGGCCAGCTGCGGGCAGAAGGGCGATCTCTACCTCCCCGAGGACGAGCAGGAGGAATCCCGCTAGATGGACTATTTCGATTACCGCGGGGGCACGCTGCATTGCGAGAGCGTGGACCTCGACGCCCTGGCCCGCCGGGTGGGGACCCCGGCCTACGTCTACTCCCGCGCCACCCTGGAGCGCCATTACCGCGCGTTCGCCGAGGCCCTGATCGGGATGCCGCATCAGGTCTGCTTCGCGGTCAAGGCCAACTCCAGCCTGGCGGTGCTGAACGTGCTGGCCCGCATGGGCTCGGGGTTCGACATCGTCTCCGGCGGCGAACTGGAGCGGGTGCTGCGTGCCGGCGGCGACCCCGCGCGGGTGGTGTTCTCCGGGGTCGGCAAGACCGCGGCGGAGATGCAGCGCGCGCTGGACGTGGGCATCCACTGCTTCAACCTCGAATCGGAGGGCGAGCTGGAACGCCTGGAAGCGGTCGCCGCCGAGCGCGGGGAGACCGCCCCGGTGTCGTTGCGGGTGAACCCGGACGTCGACGCCGAGACCCATCCCTACATTGCCACCGGCCTGCGCGACAACAAGTTCGGCGTGGCGATCGAGGACGCGCCGGCGCTGTATCGCCGCATCCATGAGTCCGGGCACCTGGACGCGATCGGCGTGGATTTCCACATCGGCTCCCAGCTGACCAGCACCGAGCCGTTCGTCGACGCGCTGGAACGGGTGCTGGCGCTGGTGGACCGGCTGGCGGAAGACGGCATCGAGCTGTCGCACATCGATGTCGGCGGCGGGCTGGGCGTGCGCTATCGCGACGAGACCCCGCCGGAGCCCGACGTCTGGGCCGCGGCCCTGCGCGAGACCCTGGGCGAGCGGCCGCTGAAGGTGCTGCTGGAGCCGGGCCGGGCGATCGCCGCCAACGCCGGGGTGTTCCTGACCCGGGTGGAATACCTCAAGCACTCGGAACACCGCGATTTCGCGATCGTTGACGGCGCGATGAACGACCTGTTGCGCCCGGCGCTGTACGGCGCGTGGCAGGCGATCGACCCGGTGGTCCCGCGCGACGATACCGAAACGCGCAGCTACGACGTGGTCGGGCCGGTGTGCGAGACCGGGGATTTCCTCGGGCGCGAACGCGATCTCGCGCTGGCCCCCAACGACGTGCTGGCGGTCCGCTCCGCCGGTGCCTACGGTTACGTGATGGCGGGCAACTACAACAGCCGCCCGCGCCCGCCCGAAGTCATGGTGGACGGTGACCACTATCAGATCGTCAACCGCCGCGAGCAGGTCGATCATCTGATGATGCGCGAGAGCATGCTGCCGCGCGATCCCGACGAGGAAGATCCGCCCGGGAGGGTCGATCCGTGATCCCGCGGCGGCCCGAGCCCGAGCTGATGCTGGAGCCCGGGCAGGCCCGGGCCTATGCCGAGGCGGATTTCGCGCAGCCCCACGAGGGCTTTGTCGATGCCTTCGCCGAGGTGTTCCCGGAGCCGGTGCGCGGCCCCGTGCTGGATCCGGGCTGCGGCCCGGGGGATGTCAGCCTGCGCTTCGCCGCGCGCCATCCCGACTGCGAAGTTGACGGGCTGGACGGTGCGCCGGCCATGCTGGCGGCCGGGGATGCGCTGCGGGTCGGCCATCCGGCCGCCGCGCGTGTCCATCTGGCCGAGGGTTGCCTGCCCCATGCGCGGGGCCCGCGCGCGCCCTACGCCACCATCATCTGCAACTCGCTGCTGCATCACCTGCATGATCCGGGGGTGCTGTGGCAGGTGATCCGTCGTGACGGCGCCCCGGGGGCGCGGGTGTTCGTGATGGATCTGCGCCGTCCCGATTCGGAGGCCGAAGTGCAACGCCTGGTGGCGGAGCACGCGGCCGACGCCCCGGAGGTCCTGCGGCGCGACTTCGAACACTCGTTGCACGCAGCGTTTACCCCCGAGGAGGTCCAGGGCCAGCTGGCCGCCGCCGGTCTCGAAGGCTTCCGCGTGCGGGTGACCAGCGATCGCCACATGGTCATCCACGGGCGGTTGCCGGAGCGCCGGGGATGAGTGCGCTCGCCTTTACCAAGATGCACGGCCTGGGCAACGACTTCGTGGTGTTCGACGGCGTGCGCCAGGCGGTCGCGCTGAGCACCGAGCAGCTGCGCCTGCTGGCCGATCGCCATTTCGGCGTGGGCTGCGACCAGATCCTGCTGGTGGAGCCGCCCGCCGATCCCGCGAGCGCGCTGTTTCGCTACCGCATCTTCAACGCCGACGGCGGCGAGGTGGAGCAGTGCGGCAATGGCGCGCGCTGCTTCGCCCGCTTCGTACGCGAACAGGGCCTGACCGACGCTCGCGAGATCCCTGTGGAGACCCTGGGCGGTCCGCTGGTGCTGCGGGTGGAGGCGGACGAACAGGTGACCGTCGACATGGGCTGCCCGGTGCTGGAACCGGCGCGCATCCCGTTCGAGGCCGACTTCCAGGCACCGGAGTACCCCCTCGAGGTCGGCGACACCTTCCTGAAGATCGGCGCGGTGTCCATGGGCAACCCGCATGCCGTGACCTTTGTCGACGACGTGGGGCAGGCACCGGTGGCGACCCTGGGGCCCGCGATCGAGGCGCATCCCCGCTTCCCGCGCCGCGTGAACGCCGGTTTCGCCGCGGTACGTGATCGCGGGCACCTGGACCTGCGGGTATACGAACGCGGCGCCGGCGAGACCCTGGCCTGCGGCTCCGGCGCCGCCGCGGCGATGGTGGTGGCCCGTCTGCAGGGCCGGGTCGATGACTGCGTGCGGGTCTCGCTGCCGGGCGGGACCCTTGTGCTAAGCTGGGGCGGCAGGCCGGAGTCGCCGGTGCGGCTGACCGGCCCCGCAACCACGGTATTCAACGGCAGGATCGATCTATGAGTACAGACCCCTCCAGTGCCTCCCCGGCGGGGGATGGCGCCGAACTCTCGGCGGCCGAGGTCGAGGCCTGGCTGCGCGAGCACCCGGATTTCTTCCTCGACCACCAGGCCCTGCTGGACGTGCTGCGCATCCCGCATCCGGCCGGTGGAGCCGAGTCCCTGGTCGAACGCCAGCTCAAGCGCCTGCGCGAGCAGAACCGCCAGCTGGAGCAGCGCATGCACGAGCTGGTGGAGCGTGCCCGCGACAATGAACGGGTCGGCCGCCAGCTGCACGATCTGGCCCGAACCCTGATGCGTGCGGAGAACCTGGATGCGGTGCTGGCGCTGACGCAGGACGCCCTGCGCGATGAACTGGGCGCCGAGCGGGTGAGCATCCGTCTGGCGGAGCGCGAGGTGCAGGACCTGCACGCCCTGGATACCGCCCAGCTGGCCGTGCTGGAACCACTGTTCGCCCGCGGCCGGGCACAGTGCGGCCGCGTGCCCCCGGACATGCTGAAGGTGCTGTTCGACGATGCGGACGACACGGTGGGTTCGGCGATCCTGATGCCGCTGCTGGCGGACGACGAACGTGTGGGCGTGCTGGGTCTGGCCAGCGCCTCGCCGGATCGTTTCCAGCCGGACATGGGGACCTACTTCGTCACCCATATCGGCGAGCTGCTGGCCGAGTCCATCCGCTGTCATGCCGACCGCAAACAGGCCGCCTGAGTCCGAGCCGCAACCCGACCCCGCCATCGAGGCCTATCTCGCGCATCTGCGTGATGTGCGCGGGCTTTCGTCGCACACCGTAGCTGCGTACCGTCGCGACCTGCGCGAACTGCGCCGGGCCTGGGACGCGCCCTGGACGGAGCTGGATGCCGCCGCGCTGCGCCGCATCGTGGCCGGGCTGGCCCGGGGCGGGCGCCATCCGCGCTCGGTCCGCCGGTTCCTCGCCGCAGTGCGCGGTTTCCTCGATTTTCAGGTGGAGCGTGGCGAGCGCGCCGCCAACCCCGCCGCCGGGCTGCGCGGTCCGAAGACCGACCGTCCGCTGCCCCGCGGGCTGGACGTCGATCAGGCGCAGCAGGCGCTGGATGCCCCGCCCGCCGCCTCCGCTCTGGACGCGGACGATCCCGATTCGCCCCTGGCGCGCCGCGACCGCGCGATGCTGGAGCTGCTGTACGGCTCCGGACTGCGGCTGGCGGAACTGACCGGGCTGGATCTGCCGGACGTGGACCGGGAGGCCGGCATGGTGCGTGTACTCGGCAAGGGCCGGCGCGAGCGCCGGGTGCCCGCCGGACGCATGGCGCTGGCCGCCCTGCGCGACTGGCTGGCGGTGCGCGGCCAGTGGGCGGATGTCGACGAGCCCGCGCTGTTCGTGACCCGGCGCGGGCAGCGCATCAGCAACCGCTCGGTCCAGCGGCAGGTCGCCGAGGCCGGGCGCCGGGGCGGGCTCGACGTGCATCTGCACCCGCATCGCCTGCGCCACGCCTTCGCCAGCCACCTGCTGGAATCCAGCGGCGACCTGCGCGCGGTGCAGGAACTGCTGGGGCATGCCGATCTGTCGACTACCCAGATCTACACCCATCTGGACTATCAGCACCTGGCCGAGGTCTACGATGCCGCCCATCCCCGCGCGCGGCGTCACGATCCGGCCGACGAGACGGGTTCGTAGGCGGGCGCAACCGCGTACAATCCCGGTCCGGATCCGACCACCGATTGCAGGAGACCACCGTGGAGCAGTTTCGTGGCACCACCATCGTCTGTGTGCGCCGCAATGGCGCCGTGACCCTGGGCGGCGACGGCCAGGTATCGCTGGGCAACACCGTGATGAAGGGCAACGCGCGCAAGGTGCGCCGCGTCTACCATGACCGCATTCTCGCCGGATTCGCCGGCGGCACGGCCGACGCCTTTACCCTGTTCGAGCGCTTCGAGGGCATGCTTGAGAAGCACTCCGGCAACATCACCCGGGCCGCGGTCGAGCTGGCCAAGGACTGGCGCACCGACCGCGCGCTGCGCAAGCTGGAGGCGCTGCTGGCGGTGTCCGATCGCGAGAACTCGTTCGTGATCTCGGGCAATGGCGACGTGATCGAGCCCGAGAACGCGCTGATCGCGATCGGCTCCGGTGGCCCCTACGCCCAGGCCTCGGCCCAGGCCCTGCTGCAGAACACCGACCTGCCGGCGCGCGACGTGGTGGAGAAGAGCCTCCATACCGCCGCCGACATCTGCGTCTACACCAATCACAACATCACGCTGGAGAGCCTCGACGCCGAGTGACGCCCCGGCGTCGCCCGCAAGGCTCCCCGGCCGCGACCCTTCAGGACCGCAAGCCATGAGCGACATGACCCCCCGCGAAATCGTCCAGGAACTGGATCGCTACATCATTGGCCAGGACGGGGCCAAGCGTTCCGTGGCCGTCGCCCTGCGCAACCGCTGGCGCCGGCGACAGCTGCCCGAGGCCCTGCAGCCCGAGGTCACGCCCAAGAACATCCTGATGATCGGCCCCACCGGCGTCGGCAAGACCGAGATCGCCCGCCGCCTGGCGAAGCTGGCCAAGGCCCCGTTCATCAAGGTCGAGGCGACCAAGTTCACCGAAGTCGGCTATGTCGGGCGCGATGTGGAGTCGATCATCCGGGATCTGGCCGAAAACGCGATCAAGCAGCTGCGCGAGGAAGAGATGCAGCAGCACCGCGGCCAGGCCGAGGACGCCGCCGAGGAGCGCATCCTCGATGCCCTGCTGCCGCGGCCGCGCAACGCCGGTTTCACCGAGTCCGGCGACGACGCGGCCAACAACGAGACCCGGCAGAAGCTGCGCAAGCGCCTGCGCGAGGGCAGCCTGGACGAGCGCGAGATCGACATCGAGCTCCAGCAGCAGGGGCAGAACGTCGAACTGATGACACCGCCCGGCATGGAAGAGATGGCCAGCCAGCTGCAGTCGATGTTCCAGAACATGGGGGGCCAGAAGAGCCAGCAGCGGCGCCTGAAGATCGCCGACGCCCGGCGACTGCTGGTGGACGAGGAGGCCGCGCGCCTGGTCAACGAGGAAGAACTCAAGGTCAAGGCGATCGAGCGGGTCGAGCAGAGCGGCATTGTGTTCCTCGATGAGATCGACAAGGTTGCCAAGGGCAGCGAGAAGAGCGGCTCGGATGTCTCCCGCGAGGGCGTGCAGCGCGACCTGCTGCCGCTGATCGAGGGCACCACCGTGTCCACCAAGCTGGGCATGGTGCGCACCGACCATATCCTGTTCATCGCCTCCGGTGCGTTCCACCTGAGCAAGCCGTCGGACATGGTCCCCGAGCTCCAGGGCCGGCTCCCGATCCGGGTGGAACTGGAACCGCTGTCGGTGGAGGCCTTCGTGCGCATCCTGACCGAGCCCACCGCGTCGCTGACCGAGCAGTACGTGGAGCTGATGAATACCGAGGGCGTCAGCGTGGAATTCCGCGACGAGGGCGTGCAGCGCCTCGCCGAGATCGCCCACGACGTCAATGCGCGCACCGAGAACATCGGCGCGCGGCGGCTGCACACCGTGCTCGAACGCCTGCTGCAGGACGTCGCCTTTCGCGCCCCCGACATCCCGGAACCGGTCGTGATCGACCGCGCGTTCGTCGACGAACGCCTGAGCGATCTGGCCGAGGACGAGGACCTGTCGCGCTACATCCTGTAGCGCCTCAACCCCGGAGCCCGTGCCGGGGTATGCCCGCCGGGGCGCGCGGGCTGGTATCCTCGCCGGCGGCAGTGATTCCGGGACCGCCCTGGCGGTCCCGGGCGTTCCCATCGTCCCGGGCAATCCGGGCGCCGCACGTCGGAGGCCGCATGAGCAGTACGCAACGACCCACGGACATCCAGCTGCACCAGAAGTCGCGCATCCTCGAGCTGCGCTATGCCGACGGCTCGCATTTCGAGCTGCCCTGCGAGTTCCTGCGGGTGTATTCGCCGTCGGCCGAGGTGCGCGGACACGGCCCCGGACAGGAGGTCCTGCAGGTCGGCAAGGAGGACGTGAACATCACCGCGATCGAGCCGGTCGGCAACTACGCGGTCAAGCTGGTGTTCTCCGACGGCCACGATACGGGCATCTACGACTGGGATTACCTCTACAAGCTGGGTACGGAACAGGAGCGTCTGTGGCAGGATTACCTGGAACGGCTGCATCAGGCCGGTCACGAACGCCGCACCCACTGACGCAAGAAGACTCATGAACCACGACGACCCCGGCAAGACCCACTTCGGTTATCAGACCGTTTCCGAATCCGAGAAGACCGAGCGGGTCGGACAGGTGTTCCACTCCGTGGCTTCCCGCTACGACGTGATGAACGACCTGATGTCCATGGGCATCCACCGCGTGTGGAAGCGCTACACCGTGGAGCGCGCCGGGGTGCGCCCCGGCATGCGCATCCTCGACCTTGCTGGCGGGACCGGCGATCTGGCCAGTGCGTTCGCGCCGCGGGTCGGGCCGAAGGGGCAGGTCGTGGTCTGCGATATCAACGCCTCCATGCTGGAGGCCGGGCGCGACCGGCTGATCGACGAGGGCCGGGTCGGCAACATCGACTACGTGCAGGCGGATGCCGAAGTCCTGCCGTATCCCGACGAGTCATTCGACCGCATCACCATGGCCTTCGGCCTGCGCAACGTGACCCGCAAGGAAAACGCGCTGGCGGAGATGCGCCGGGTGCTCAAGCCCGGCGGTCGGGTGCTGATCCTGGAGTTTTCGCAGCCGGTGGCGCCGCTGCGGCCGGCCTACGATGTCTATTCCTTCAAACTCCTGCCGCTGATGGGCCGTCTGGTCGCCAATGATGCCGACTCCTATCGCTATCTGGCCGAATCCATCCGCATGCACCCGGATCAGGAGACCCTCGCCGGGCTGATGCGCGATGCCGGCCTGGAACGCGTCGAATACGACAACCTGACGGGCGGCATCGTCGCCCTGCACCGCGCTACCCGCCTGTAACAGCCGGAGAAGAATCGCGATGGCCGAGCCTGCAGCCCTGCCGAGCCCCGTCACCGCTCTGGTCGAGACCCTGCTGAACGAGATCCTGGCGGCCGCGCCGGAACCGGCACGCGAGCGCCTGGCCGGCCGCGCGGTGGCCATCGTGGTCGAGCCGCCGGGGGTCGCGTTCAGTCTGGTGGGTGCCGCCGACCGCCTGCAGGTGATCGGCGGGGTGGAAGAACCCGTGGATGCCCGCGTGGCCGGCTCGCCATTGTCGCTGGGGGCGGCCATGACCCGCGACGACCGCAGCGGTCTGCAGCTCGACGGAGATGCCACCGCGCTGTCCGATCTGCAGCGCGCGCTGGGCGAAGCCGAGCACGACTGGGCGGCGCTGTTCGAGCGGGTTGCCGGCGCCGGTTCGGCGGGCCCGCTGCAGGATCTGTTCCGGCGTGTGACCGGCGGCCTGCGCCATGCGGCCACCCGCTCCGCCGAGGATGTGGCCGATTATGCCCGCGACGAGGCGGGCTGGCTGCCGCCGTCCGGGGCCTTCGAGGCCTTCAGCGAGGACGTGGCCCGCCTGCGTGACGATACCGCCCGGCTGGAGGCGCGCCTGCGCCGTCTCGAATCCGGAGACGCCTGACCCCCATGCGACGCAGCTTCTACCAGGGTCTGCGGCTGTGGACCATCGCCCGGGTCCTGGTGCGCTACCGGCTGGACGTCATCCTGTTCACCCTCAAGCCGCTGCGCCCGCTGAGCTTCCTGCTCTATCTCGCGCCATGGAACTGGTTCCGCCGCACCCGGGGCACGCGGGGCGAACGCATCCGCCGCGCGCTGGAGGACCTGGGCCCGATCTTCATCAAGTTCGGGCAGATGCTGTCGACCCGCCGCGACCTCCTCCCGGACGACATCGCGGTGGAGCTGGCGCGCCTGCAGGATCGTGTCCCGCCGTTCCCCGCCGACCGAGCGCGCGCGGTGATCGAGGCCGAGCTGGAACGCCCGGTGGACATCGCCTTTGCCGAGTTTTCCGATACCCCGCTGGCCTCGGCCTCCATCGCCCAAGTGCACGAGGCGCGGCTGCAGGACGGCCGCGAGGTGGTGGTGAAGGTCGTGCGGCCCGGCATCCTGAAGACCATCCGCGCGGACCTCGAGGTGATGCATACTATCGCCGCGCTGGCGGATCGCTACTGGAGCGAGGCCCGCCGGCTGCGCCCGCGCGAGGTGGTGGACGAGTACGAAAAGACCGTCACCGATGAGCTGGACCTGATCCGCGAGGGCGCCAACGCGGCGGCCATCCATCGCAATTTCGCGGACAGCCACC
This sequence comes from Thioalkalivibrio sp. ALE11, assembly GCF_000381205.1. Lineage (NCBI taxonomy): Bacteria > Pseudomonadati > Pseudomonadota > Gammaproteobacteria > Chromatiales > Ectothiorhodospiraceae > Thioalkalivibrio > Thioalkalivibrio sp. ALE11. Next base: position 129,934 of record NZ_KB906165.1, read on the forward strand.
TGCTCTACATCCCGGAAATCATCTGGGACTACACCCGCCAGAGCGTGCTGGTGATGGAACGCATCGAGGGCATTCCGGTGGCGGACGTGGCCGCCCTGCGTGAACGCGGGGTGGACCTGCGGCTGCTGGCGGAGCGCGGCGTGGAGATCTTCTTCACCCAGGTGTTCAAGCACAACTTCTTCCACGCCGACATGCACCCGGGCAATATCTTCGTCGATGCCACCCATCCGGACGACCCGACGTACCGCGCGGTCGATTTCGGCATCGTCGGCTCGCTGCTGGACTCCGATCAGCGCTACCTCGCGGAGAACTTCTACGCCTTCTTCAACCGTGACTACCGGCGCGTGGCCGAGTTGCACGTGGAGTCCGGCTGGGTGCCGAAGGACACCCGGGTCGACGAGTTCGAGGCGGCGATCCGGTCGGTGTGCGAGCCGATCTTTCAGAAGCCGCTGGACGAGATCTCCTTCGGCCAGGTGCTGATGCGGCTGTTCCAGACCGCGCGGCGCTTCGACATGGAGGTCCAGCCGCAGCTGGTGCTGCTGCAGAAGACCCTGCTGAACATCGAGGGCCTGGGGCGCCAGCTGTACCCGCAGCTGGACCTGTGGACGACGGCCAAGCCGTTCATCGAGCAGTGGATGCACGAGCGCATGGGGACGCGAGCCTTCTTCCGCAGCGCGCGCGAACACCTGCCGCGGCTGCTGGCCCATCTGCCGGAGCTGCCGCTGCATGTGGAGAAGGCGTTGACGGTGGAGGAGCAGCGGGCCGAACGCGATGCCGCGCTGCGCCAGCAGATCCGCGAGCTGGAGGACGGTCTCGGCCGGCAGGACCGGCGCCGTCGCGAGGGCCTGGCCGCGCTGGGGCTGCTGGTGGTGGCGGGCCTGACTTTCCAGCTCGACGTGCCGCAATGGCTGGGGATCGCCTGGCCGGCGTGGCCCGCCGGGGTCCTGGGCCTGGGTCTGCTGCTGTTCAGCCTGCGGCCGCTGCCGCCGCGGCCGCAGAACTGACCCGGCCGGCTCCGTTCCTGGCCCGGCCCGGGCCTCAGCCGAGCAGGCCGCGCAGCACGTAGAAGAACAGGATCGCCAGGATCGCCCCGGCCGGCAGGGTCACGATCCACGACATGAAGATCATGCGTACCAGGCGCAGGTCGATCGCCGCGATCCCGCGGGCCAGGCCCACGCCGAGGATCGCGCCCACCAGGGTGTGGGTGGTGGAGATCGGCAGGCCGGTGCCCGAGGCCAGCACCACGGTGGCGGCCGCGGCCGCCGTCGCGGCATAGCCGCGGCTGGGGGTCAGCTGGGTGATGCCGGTGCCCACCGTGGCGATCACCTTGTGGCCGTAGGTGAACAGGCCGAACACGATCCCGAAGCCGCCCAGCAGCAGCACCCACATCGGCACCAGCGTCTCCGGGTCCACCTCGCCGGTCTGGATCACGTCCACCACCGCGGCCAGCGGGCCCACCGCATTGGCCACGTCGTTGGAGCCCAGGGCAAAGGCCATGGCGCAGCCGGTGACCACCATCAGCACGCCGAAGACCTTCTCGACGTCACTGAAGTGCGAGCCGTTTTCGTCCGCCGGGATCTCCTCGAACCGCAGCCGGCGGATGGCCAGCATGCCGAACGCCACCACGATCAGGCTGATCAGGATCGCCAGGCCGTAACTCTGTACGGTGGTGAAATTGAGGCCGACATGGGTCAGCCCCTTGAACATGGTGACCAGCGCGGTCACGAAGGCGGTGAGGAAGATGTACAGCGGGGCCCAGCGCTTTGCGTTTTTCAGCGGGTCCACCGTGTCCAGGATCAGGAGCTGCACGCTGCGGAACAGGGCGAACGCGATCGCGCCGCCGATCATCGGCGAAAGAACCCAGGACGCCGCGATGGTGCCGACCCGTTCCCAGCGCACCACCTCGAACCCGAGCCCGACCACCGCGAAGCCGATGATGGCGCCGATGATGGAATGCGTGGTGGAGACCGGCCAGCCGAAATAGGACGCGACCATCAGCCAGGTCCCGGCCGCCGCCAGGGCCGCCAGCATCCCGAACACCAGCAGGTCCGGGCTGTCCGCCAGCAGATCGGAATCGACCATCCCGCTGCGGATGGTCTGGGTTACCTCGCCCCCGGCCAGCCATGCACCGGCGAACACGAAGACCCCGGCCACCACCACCGCCTGGCGGATGGTCAGGGCACGTGATCCCACCGAGGTGCCCATGGCATTGGCCACGTCGTTGGCGCCGATGCCCCAGGCCATGAACAGACCGAAGATGACCGCGAGGGCGAGCAGCACAATGCCGTATTCCATGCCGTCTCCCGAGCCTCGTCTTGTGTCGGGTGGTTACTTGGCCAGCATCAGCTGCAGGCGGCTGCCCACGCGCTGTGCCAGGTCGGCGAGATCGCCAATGGAGTCGATCATGCGATACATGAACATCACGTTCACCGGCGGCAGCTCCGTCTCCCGGGCAAACAGCATCTCGCGGACCTCGCGCTGGGCGTCATCGGCCTCGTGCTCGAGGCTGTCGAGCTTCTGCAGGATGCGGTTGACGACCTCGACCTCGTGGCCGCGGAAACCGGCTTCCACCAGTTCGTCCAGTTCGTTGACCGCACGCCCCGCCTGGTCGACGGTGTCCACGCTGCGCTGCAGGAACCGCTGCACGGGCTCCTGCATGTCGTCGGGGAAACGCATCTGGCGGCCCAGCATCAGCCCGGCGATGTCCTTGGCCTTGTTGGCGATCTGGTCCTGGATGAGGAGGGTGTCGAGGACGTCGCGGCGCGACATGGCGAGCATCAGGCCCTTGGGCAGGTGCAGACGCAGATCCTTCTTCAGGCGGTCGGCGTCGTGTTCGAGCTCGACGATGCGCTCCTGATGGGTGCGGGCCGCATCCCAGTCTTCGCGATCCACCGCCTGAATGAACAGGGGCAGTTCCGCGATACAGGAACGGACCTTGTCCATGTGCGCCTGCAGCGGGCGCACCGGGGACCGGCCGAACAGCTCGAAGACAAAGTTCTTGGGGCTCATGGCGGCGCGAAGAGTGTCACAGACCTTTAATCTATCGCAAACGACCCCGCCGTGCTTACCGGGCGGCTCTGCGTTACACTCGGCTATGAGCTGGGGGTGCCCCCCGTTGTCGCGAGCGACGAGGGGGCTGAGAGAGTCCCCTTGAACCTGAACCGGTTAACACCGGCGGAGGGAAGCTCGGTCAACGGTCCGCTGCACCCGGGGTTCCTGCCCCCGCGATCGCCCTGCCCGCGCTCCCTTCGCCTCACGCGTCGCAGCAGAGGTCCGATCATGAGCGCCATCCCCGAGTCGTTTGCCCGCAAGACCGCCGAGGTCTCCGCCGAAGTCACCCGCCCGTTCCCGAACTCCGGGAAGCGTTACGTCCAGGGTTCGCGCGCGGATATCCGCGTGCCGTATCGCGAGGTCGCGCAGACGCCGACGATGACCTCCGGCACCCCCGAGGAGAACCCGCCGATCCCGGTCTACGACACCTCCGGCCCCTACACCGACCCCGAGGCGACCATCGACCTGCACCGGGGCCTGGCGGATCTGCGTGGTGGCTGGATCGACGAACGCGCGGACACCGAGTGGCTGGACGGCCCGAGCTCGGAGTACGGCCGTGCTCGCGCCGCCGACCCGGAACTGGCCAGCCTGCGCTTCGAGCACATCCGCCCGCCGCGCCGCGCGCAGGCCGGGGCGAACGTCTCGCAGATGCACTACGCCCGCCAGGGCCTCATCACCCCGGAGATGGAGTTCGTCGCCATCCGCGAGAACAACCGCCTCGAGGCGCTGCGCGCCGACCCGCGCTACCAGAAGTTGCTGCGAAGCCACGCCGGCGAGTCGTTCGGGGCCTCGATCCCCGAGGAGATCACGCCCGAGTTCGTGCGCGACGAGATCGCCCGCGGCCGCGCGATCATCCCCGCGAACATCAACCACCCGGAGCTCGAGCCGATGATCATCGGCCGCAACTTCCGGGTGAAGGTCAACACCAACATCGGCAACTCGGCGGTCTCCTCGTCGATCGAGGAAGAGGTCGAGAAGCTGGTGTGGTCCGCGCGCTGGGGCGGCGACACCCTGATGGACCTGTCTACCGGCAAGAACATCCACGAGACCCGCGAGTGGATCCTGCGCAACTCGCCGGTGCCGATCGGCACCGTGCCGATCTACCAGGCGCTGGAGAAGGTCGACGGCAAGCCCGAGGACCTGACCTGGGAGCTGTTCCGCGACACCCTGATCGAGCAGGCGGAACAGGGCGTGGACTACTTCACCATCCACGCCGGCGTGCGCCTGCAGTACGTGCCGCTGACCGCCGACCGCGTGACCGGCATCGTCTCGCGCGGCGGCTCGATCATGGCCAAGTGGTGCCTGGCGCATCACGAGGAGAACTTCCTCTACACCCGCTTCGACGAGATCTGCGAAATCATGAAGGCCTTCGATGTCTCGTTCTCGCTGGGGGACGGCCTGCGCCCCGGCTGCCTGGCCGACGCCAATGACGCCGCGCAGTTCGGCGAGCTGGAGACCCTGGGCGAGCTGACGCAGAAGGCCTGGGAACACGACGTGCAGGTAATGATCGAGGGCCCCGGTCACGTACCGCTGCAGAAGGTGAAGGAGAACATCGATAAGGAACTGGAGGACTGCTTCGAGGCGCCCTTCTACACCCTCGGCCCGCTGGTGACCGACATCGCCCCGGCCTACGACCACATCACCTCCGGCATCGGCGCGGCCAACATCGGCTGGTACGGCACCGCGATGCTCTGCTACGTGACACCGAAGGAACATCTGGGCCTGCCGAACAAGCAGGACGTGCGCGACGGCATCATCACCTACAAGATCGCCGCCCACGCCGCCGATCTGGCCAAGGGCTTCCCCGGCGCGCAGCTGCAGGACAACGCACTCAGCAAGGCGCGCTTCGAATTCCGCTGGGAGGACCAGTTCAACCTGGCGCTGGACCCGGAGCGCGCACGCGAATTCCACGACGAGACCCTGCCGAAGGAAGCGCACAAGGTCGCCCACTTCTGTTCCATGTGCGGCCCGAACTTCTGCTCGATGAAGATCACCCAGGACGTGCGCGACTACGCCGCGGCCCAGGGGCTTTCGGAACAGGAGGCGCTGGAAAAGGGCATGCAGGAGAAGGCGGTGGAGTTCGTCGAGAAGGGCGCGCAGATCTACCGCGAGGTGTGAGCCGCCGCGTTAGCGTACTTCGATGCGGTCGCGGCCATTCTTCTTGGCCGCGTACAGGGCCCGGTCGGCACGGTCGAAGGTGTCGACCCGGTCCTCGCCGGGTCGGTATTCGGTCACCCCGAAGCTCGCGGTGAGCGGCCCGACCGTCTCGAAGTCGAAGGCATTGATGCGGGCCTGCAGGTCGCGGGCGGCGGCCACGGCCTGGTCGGCCCGGGTCTGCGGCAGCAGCACGAAGAATTCCTCCCCGCCGATCCGCCCCGCGGCGTCCGCCTTGCGCAGGTGTTGGCGCAACAGTTCGGCGAACTGCTGCAGCACCGCGTCGCCGACGCTGTGGCCCCAGGTGTCGTTCACCGCCTTGAAGTGGTCGATATCCATCAGGATCACCGAGAACGGCTGGCCGTAGCGCTCGGCGCGGGCGCGCTCCTCCTCGAACCGCTGTTCGATGTGCGCGCGGTTCCACAGCGAGGTCAGCGAATCGATCTGCGCGGAATGCGCCAGCTCGCACTGCTGCAGGAACGTGGCCTTGAGCGCGCGTTCCAGGATGAAGGCGGCCAGCAACCCGAACGAGAAGGCCGCCAGTATCCAGAACAGATGCAGTTGCACCAGTCCGGTCGGCATCGGCAGCTGGATCGTCGCGGCAATCACCAGGGCGACGATCGTTCCGGCCGAAATCGAGGCCTGACGCAGCGGCAGTCCCGATACCGTGAAGGTCCAGATGATGCTCAGGTAGATCTCGGGGGCGAACACCAGAAACTGCGGCGAGCCCGCGTTCAGGTACAGATTGGCGGCATTCGCGACCACCGGCGCGATCATCAGCAGTGCCCACATCCAGCGCTGCAGGGAGGCCCGCAGGCTCATCGCCGCCACCGCCAGCAGCATGCCCGGGACCAGCAGGGCATGGGCGAAGACGCGCAGGCCGGTTGCGTCGGCGTCCACCGTCTGCTCGATACCGGCGTACAGCAGATACATCGCGGCGGTCAGAAGCGCGATGTAGCGAACCTGCGGGATGCGCGCGGCCCGCAGCCAGGCCGAGAACGCGTGGCGGGTCGCCTCGTCTTCGCCGTGCAGCGGATCCAGTCGGGCCCGCAGTGGTCGTTCCGTCTCCAAATTGACCCCCCGTTGCGAGACCGGCCTCCGCCGCCGGTGTGCCACCGGCGCACCATGGGCCCGCCACCATCATGATGCGGGTATTCACCGGAAAATGTCAGCCCGGCAGGAGCGATGGCCTCGCCTGGCGGGTTGACGCTGTGGGCCCGCTTCGGTAGGAAGAATGTCCATTGTCCGTCGGGTTTTCCGTCGCGGGCAATCACTCACGGTCGAGGTCCTTCCATGTTGCGAATCCGAACCCTCCCGGTGCTGTTTCTCGTGCTGGCCGTCGCCGGTCCCGGCTCCGTGGCGCTGGCCTTCGAGCGCGGCGATCCCGGGGACGTGGCCGTGCGTTCGGCCGAGCTGCGCGAGGCGCCCGGTCATCTGAGCGGGATCCGTGGTCATCTCGATTACGGCACCCGAGTCGAGGTCAGGGACCATAGCCAGGGATTTCTGCGGGTGCGCAGCGAGGCCGGCGAGGAGGGCTGGCTGCACCCGTCCGCGCTGAGCCGGGATCCGGTGATCCTGACGGAGGACGGAGACGACGTTGAACGGGACGCGGACCGCGACGAGATCGCGCTGGCCGGGCGCGGCTTCAACGAGGAGGTGGAAGAGCGCTATCGCCGTGAGCGCGGCCTGTCCTTTGCCCCGGTCGACCGGATGGAAGCCGGGGGAGCGGATCCCGAGGATCTGAGGGCATTCATCGAGCAGGGCGAGCTGCATCTGCCGGGGGGTGAGTGATGCGGGTCTGCAACGGATCATCCCTGCTGCCGTTGGTGTTCCTGGTACTGTCGCTGGCGCTGCTGGCGGGTTGCCGCACGGTCGCTTCGGTGGGTGCCGAGCTGGGGACCCGGACCGGCGTGCTGGATGCGCGGCAGGCCGAAAGCCTGCGCCAGACCGGTGAGCTGGCGGAGCGCAGCATGGAGGACTTCACCCCGGAGCAGGAATATTTCATCGGCCGCGCCGTGGCGGCCCGGGTGCTGGAGGACTACGCGGTACACGATGATCCGGCCGCACAGGCGTACCTCAACAACCTGGGCGGGGTCCTGGCCCTGCACTCGGAGCGCCCGAGCCTCTATCAGGGGTATTCCTTCCGCCTGCTGGATTCCGACGAGCTCAATGCCTTTGCCACCCCGGGCGGGCATATCTTCATCACCCGCGGCATGGCCCGGCTGGCGGAAACCGAGGACGAACTGGCGGCCATCCTCGCGCACGAGATCGCGCACGTGCAGGAGCGTCATGGCCTGCAGGCGATCCGCAGCTCGCGCGTGACCGCGGCGCTTACCAGTGCGGCGCTGACCGGGGCGCAGCTGGCGGGGGACGATGATCTGCGCGAGCTGACGGACATCTTCGAGGACTCCATCGACGACATCACCCGGACCCTGTTCGTGAATGGCTATTCGCGCGAGTTCGAGCGCGAGGCCGATGCCGGCGCGGTGGCCATCCTTGAGCGCACGGGCTATCGCCCCGAGGCGCTGACTCGCGTGCTGGAGCGCATGGATGACGAATGGGACCCGCAGGGCCCGGGATTCGCCCGCACCCATCCATCGCCCTCCAGGCGCATCGCGGAGCTGGGGCTGGAGCCGGCGGACTCGCGCAGCGAGGCCCGGGCCGAGCGTTTCTCGCGGTTCCGCGCGGCCCTCTGACGGCGACTCCGGATGTCCGCCAGCTCCCGCTCCGGAGGCCGTTTCCGGCGGGCCCTGATGACCGGGCTGCTGGCGGTCCTGCTGGCCCTGGTGGCGGAGCAGTCGGGCTGGCTCGACGGTCCGGAGCGGGCGGCCTACGACCTGCAGGCGCGCCTGCTGGCCGGGCTGATGCCTCCGGACCAGGACGACGAGGTCGTGCTGATCCTGGTCGACGAGCAGAGCCTCGAGTGGGCGCTGGATACCCAGGGCCAGGGCTGGCCATGGCCGCGCGAGTACCCGGCGGTGATCGCCGATTTCGCCCGTCGTGCGGGGGCCGCCTCGCTGACCTTTGATGTGCTCTACACCGACGATTCCCGTTTCGGCGTGCATGATGATCGCCGTTTTGCGCGGGCCGCCGAGGATTTCGGTCCGACGGTCTTCGCCGCGCTGTACGGCGAGGAGGCCGCCCGCCACGACCGGTTCCCGCAGGACGCGCCCGTCTCGTCCGCGACGGTGGAGGTGGAAGGGGCCGGCGGCGACGATTTCCCCGCGTTTTCCCGCGCGACCTTTCCGGTGCCCGAGCTTGCGCAATCGGCGGCGCGCATGGGCAACGTGCACATCACCCCGGATCCCGACGGGGTCTACCGCCGGGTTCCGCCGGTGACCCGCTTCGACGGGGAGCTGGTGCCGGGTCTGGGGCTGGCGGCCTTTCTTGCGGGAGCGGGGGAGTCGCCCGGTCTGCGGCTGGAGGACGACGGGCGGGCGCTGCGGGTGGGTGACCGGCGTCTGCCGCTGGACCCGGAGGGTCGCCTGATCCTGCGCTTCGACCGGCCGGGTGCGGAACGTACCCGGCTGCGGGCGGCCGCGGTCATCCAGAGCGAACTGCGGCTGGCGGCCGACGCCGGGGCTGATACGCCGATTGACCCCGCAGAACTCGAAGGCCGGCACGTAATGGTGGGGCTGTCGGCGGCCGGACTGTTCGACCTGCGACCGCTGCCGCTGGATCCGCGTGCGCCCGGCGTGGAGTTCCACGCGACCATGCTGGAGAACCTGACCGCGGGGCGTTTCATGCGCGAGGTCGACGCCACCCGGGCGCAGGTGCTGGTGGGCCTGCTGGCCTTTCTTCCGGCCTTCCTCGCCGGGCTGGGGCGCAGCAGCGCGAGCACGGCCCTGGCGATTGCGTTCGCCCTGGTGGCACCGGTGCTGCTGTCCGGCTTTGCGCATGCCGGCGGGGTCTGGCTGCCCCTGGTCGTGCCGCTGGTGGCCGGGCTGACGGGGACCGTGGGGGCCGCGGTCTACAACTATGCCCGCGAGGGCCGTGAACGGCGCTTCATCAAGGCGGCCTTCGCGCAGTATCTCAGCCCGCAGGTGATCGAGCGCCTGCTGGAGGAGCCCGATCGCCTGAAGCTGGGCGGCGAGCGCCGCGAACTCACCATCTTCTTCAGTGACCTGGAGGGGTTCACCAGCCTCAGCGAACGGCTGTCACCGGATGACCTCACGCGGCTGCTCAACGAGTACCTGACCGAGATGACCGACATCCTCACGGCCTGTGGCGCCACCATCGACAAGTACGAGGGCGATGCGATCATCGCCTTCTGGAACGCGCCGGTCGATGTCCCCGACCATCCACGCCGGGCGGTGGAGGCGGCGCTCGAATGTCAGCGCCGGCTGGCGGCCATGGCGCCGCGCCTGCGCGGGCGGGCCGGACGCGATCTCGCGATGCGCATCGGCGTGAACACCGGTGAGGCGGTGGTCGGCAACATGGGGTCGCGTACCCGTTTCGACTACACCATGCTGGGTGACGCGGTGAATCTGGCCGCGCGGCTGGAAGGGGCGAACAAGGTCTTCGGCACGTACACCCTGATCGCGGAGAGCACCGTACGGAAGCTCCCCGAAACGTTGTATTGCCGCGAGCTGGGCGAGATCCGCGTGGTCGGACGGGCGCGCCCGGTGCGGGTCTACGAGCCGGTCGCGCGGCTGGCCCTGGATGCGGCTCCCGAGCGCTACGAGGTCTTCGCCCGGGCGCTGCAGACCCTGAGGCAGGGCCGGGTGGAGGAGGCGCGAGCGCTGTTCGCGACCATTGCCGATCAGGACCCGCCCGCGGCACGCTACGTCGAACGCTGCACGCGACTGCTGGAACAGGGCGAGGCCGGCGACGGCGTCTGGGAGCTCGACGCGAAGTAGCCGCGCCGCGTTCAGAGCCCCTGGCGCAGGGTGCCCAGCAGCTGGCTCATGCTCGCGTCGATGTCCATCTCGACGATCGTGGTGATGGATACAAAGTTCTGCATGGCATTGATGTTGGCGTCGCGCCGCGATGCCAGGCGTATCCGCTCCATCAGGGCACGGTTGACCGTGTTCAGCTCCCGGTGCAGTTCCTGCAGCCCCTCCATGTCCCAGTCCGGCGATGCTTCGCCCTCCCGGCGGTCGAGGTACTGACGGACCAGATACGTCCCCGCCATGCGGTACAGCGTTTCCTCGAGGGTGGCGAACGGCAGGTGGAATTCCGCCAGCGGGCGCAGCCGCGACAGGATCGGGCAGGCGCCCGAGGCCATGATCAGCCCGAACAGCGAGCGCAGGAATTCCTGGACGTCGCATTCTTTCAGATAGCTGCGTGCGGGGGTGTCCACGCGGCCCCGGATGCGTTCCACCGACGGGCTGTCGGCGAAATGCCGGGCGATATCGGCGAACTCGATGGCCGCCGGGCAGTATTCCACGGTGCGCGCGTCCAGCGGACAGTTTTCGCACTGTCGGCATTCCAGACGGGTCCAGTCCGGATGGGCCTCGTCATTGTGGCGCGCCGGGTCCCGCGAGCGGTGGATATCCACCCGATAGCACCACTCGCTGCCGTCACTGCGTTCCAGGCGATAGGTGATTTCGCTCATCGCTTTCTCTTCCCGCCGCTTTCACCGTGTTTTTGTGAAGCCTATCACGCCTCGCCGGGCCTGCCGCTCCCGGCTCCCGCGGTTTCTTTTTCACGGAGTTTCTGATCCTGGCTAACGCCAGGCTCACGCTTCGGGGGTGTAATCCCGCACGGAGCATGACAGCATTAGCACCCGCTCCGGATCAGGGAATGGTTCCGGACGGGCCATATGGATATCCAGAGGGATGCTTCAATGCGCTTCGGAGTTGCCAGTCGCCTGCGTGGCGGCCTGATCGGGCTCGCACTCGTCACGGTCGTTGCGAGTATCGTTTCCCTCGTTTCCTTCGAACGCTTCGCGAGCAGTTTCGACGAACTGGCGGCGGAACAGGTGCCGGTGCTCATGGGGACCGGCAACCTGGTCCAGCGCAGCGAGGCGATCGTTTCCACGTCGGTCGGTCTGCTCACGGCCGGAGACCCGGCCGAGCGGGCTTCCGGTTTTGCCGAAATCGAGCGTTACAACGCCGATATCGGTGCCCTTCTGGAACAGATGCCGCGCAACCAGGTGGACCCGGCAACCCTCGAGGAACTCGATTTCCTGCGCGAAGACATGATGGGCTCGGTGCGTGCCCTGGAGGCGGTAATGGAGGAACATGCCGCTCACGAGGAGCGCACGCGGTCGGTGCTGGCCGATCTGCGCGAGGCGCGCAGCGGGCTGGGCCGTCTGCGCGATGACCCGGATTATCCGGCGAGCTGGCTGGGACGCGCCGGCATGGTGATCATGAGTCTGGCCATGGCCGCGACGGTGGACTCGCGTGAAGACCTGGCCCCGCTGCGCGAACAGGCCAGGGAACGCGTCGAGATCCTCGTCCGCGCGACGGAAGACCTGCCGCCGGCACTGCGCCCGCAGGCCCGGCAGCTGACCGCGGATCTGCGCCGGCTGGTCCACGGCGACACGGGACTGCTGGCCACGCGCGAAGGCCAGCTGCGTCAGGCGGAGGCGGTGCAGGCCGAGCTCGGTACGGTGCGCGCCCGCGCCGGCCGTCTGGTCAGCGAGCTGTCGATGCTCACCTTCGAGCTGGAAACCAGCGTGATCACGCGGCAGGAGGAGGTGCAGGAGCTCTCGGATCAGCGCATGACGGTGCTGGCCGCCACCATGGCCATCGGCCTCCTGCTGGCGGGGGCGATCATTCAGTACGTCAATCGCCGGGTCGTGCGCCGGCTGCAGTCCCTGCATCACGGCATGAACGGCTGTGTCGGCGGCGAAAACACCTCGGTTCCGGTTGAGGGCAACGACGAGATCGGCGACATCGGACGGGCCGCGAATTACTTCATCGACTCCGTGCGCCGACGCGAGGAGATGCTGGAGAAACTGTTCGATGCCACACCCCTGCCACTGGTGCTGTGCGAACCGGCCATGGGGGTCATCGAGCGGCACAATCGGCGTCTGACCGACCTGTTCGGACCCGATATCGAGAATGTCGGGATGCTGTTCGAAAACGCTCGGGACTGGGAGGAGCTGCGGGAGAACCTGGCCGGCGGGGCCTTCCTGGATCATCACGAGCTGCAGCTGCGGCGGGCCGACGGCAGCCCGTTCTGGGCCTTGATCTCCGCACGCCGGATCACCCTGGGCGAGCGTGAACTCCTGCTGCTCAGTGCGCTGGACATCTCGGCCCGCAAGCAGGCCGAAGCCGCGATGCGCGAGGCCAAGGAACGCGCCGAAGACGCCACGCGGGCGAAGTCCGAATTCCTGGCCAACATGAGCCACGAACTGCGCACCCCGCTGAACGCCATCATCGGCTACAGCGACATGCTGCTGGAAGAAGCCGAGGACATGGGCTTCAGCGATTTCGATGACGACCTCGAGAAGATCCGCTCCGCGGGGCGCCACCTGCTGATGCTCATCAACGACATCCTCGATATCTCCAAGATCGAGGCGGGCCGCATGCAGCTGTACCTGGAGGATCAGGAAGTCAGCCAGATCGCCTCCGAGGTCGAGGCGATGGTCACGCCGCTGGTGGGCAAGAACGGGAACCGGCTGGTTGTCGAGGGCGCCGAGGGTGCCGGCACCATGCATACCGATGTCACCAAGCTGCGTCAGTGCCTGTTCAACCTGCTCTCCAACGCCGCCAAGTTTACCGAGAACGGGGAGATTCGCCTGGAGATCGAGACGAGCCCGGACGCCTCGGACCCCGAGGCCGACCGGTTGTATTTTCACGTGAGCGACACCGGGATCGGCCTCAGCGAGGATCAGATGGCCCGGCTGTTCCGTTCGTTTTCCCAGGCGGATGCCTCCACCACCCGCAAGTACGGGGGGACCGGTCTGGGGCTCGCCATCACTCGTCACTTCGCCCGCATGATGGGCGGAGACGTCACCGTCAGCAGCGAGCCGGGTGCGGGATCCACCTTCACCGTGGAACTGCCGCGCGTTTCCAGCGAGTCGGCGCCGGAGCCGAGCGAGGGCACCGGCACCCTCCTGCTGTTCGACCAGGACGAGAACCTCTACCGCATGATCGGTGGCGGGCTGGAGGAGGAAGGCTACTCGGTGGTGTTCGCCAGCACCGTGGACGAGGCGCTGAAAAAGGTCGAGGAGGTGCACCCGGACCTGATCGCGGTGGGCTGCCAGATGGAGCAGGGCAACGGCTGGACGCTGGTGATCACGCTCAAGCAGATGCCCGGGGCTTCGGAGATCCCGCTGATCATGGTGGGTCAGCGCGAGGATGGCGACTCCGCCCATGCACTGCCCCTGGGCAACGTGGTCACAAAGCCGGTGGATACGCGTCACTTGATGCAGATCATCAACCGTCATGGCAAACCGGGCGATGGTGACCACGTTCTGGTTGTGGATGACGACCCCGATGCCCGGGCCGTCCTGGAACGGCTCCTGGACCGCGAAGGAATCGCCACCGCACCGGCGGGGGATGGCATTGAGGCGCTGGAGTCCATGGGGAAAAAACGCCCCTCGATGCTCCTGCTGGATCTGATGATGCCGAATCTGGACGGCTTCGGCGTGCTCGAGGCCATGCAGGGGGACCCCGAGCTGCGTGATGTGCCGGTGGTCGTCATCACCGCCAAGGACCTGGAGCCGGACGAGGCGCGTCAGCTTCAGGAACGAACGCTCCGGGTCCTGCGCAAGGGGCAGTACGACCGGCGGGCCCTGCTGGAGATGATCAAGAACCGGCTGGTCCGCGAGGAGGCCGCTGCGGGTGCGGCCGTCGCCGAAACCGAAACCGCCGGAACCGACGCATGAAGACTCGCTCTCGGGAGGTCACGTGGCAGCAAGAGACGCGCGCGCCAGGCGCCTGAAACTGACGGCCGCCGCCTGTTGCTGCGGCGTGATACTGGCACTCGGATATCCGGCCCTCGCTGTCGCCGATCCCGAACGGGACCTGCGCGTGGCCACCCGGGCTCTGAGCTTCCTGGACCACCGGCCCAGTGGGGACATGCCCGTAGCCGTGGTTTACGCCGCCGGCGATTCCGCTTCCGAGGCTCATGCGCGTCGCATGGCCGATGCGATGGGCGACGGCGGCCCGCAGGGGCGGATCCGTCTCGTGCCGACCCTGATGGCAGCCGACGAGCTGGGGGCCCTGGACCGCCAGGAAGCCGTCCTGATCGCTGACGGTCTCGCCGACGATCAGGCCATGGAGGTCTTCTCCGCTGCGAGCCGGCGCGGCCTGATCACCATCGCTTCGGACATGGCATGCGTGGATGCGGGCCATTGCGTGATGGCGGTGGCCAGTGAGCCGCGGGTCCAGATCGTCGTCAGCCGCGACGCGGCCCGGGAAAGCGATGTGGGCTTTGCATCCTCCTTCCGCATGATGATCACCGAACGATGATGGCCGCCGTTATGAACCTTAATCCCCTCCCTTCCGGTTTCGACTTTCGCGTTCGCCCGCTCGCCATTGGCGTTGCCCTGCTGTCCGCGGGAATGGCCCCCGCGCCGGCGCTGGCCCAGGCCATCGATTACGGTGCGCTGGAAGATCTGTTTCAGGAGCCGGTGACCACCAGCGCCACCGGGTCTCCGCAGCGCAGCACCGAGGTGCCGGCGGACATGGAGATCATCTCCGCCGAAGATATCCGCCGTTCCGGCGCGACCGACATCCCGGAACTGCTGCGTCAGGTTCAGGGGGTGGATGTCTGGCGGCACAGCTTCGCCGCGGTGGACGCTACCGTGCGCGGCTATAACCGCCCGTATTCCCAGCGTCTGCTGGTGCTGATTAACGGCCGTCAGGTCTACAAGGACTACTGCGGCTACACCAGCTGGGGCGCGCTGCCGGTCAATCTGTCCGAGATCCGGCAGATCGAGGTGGTGAAGGGTCCCAACGCGGCGCTGTTCGGCTTCAATGCCGTCGGCGGTGTGGTCAACATCATCACCTACAGCCCGCTCTATGACGATCACAACAACGTGACCGTCCGCGCCGGCAACCACGGGTATCAGGAGGTTTCCCTCACCCACACGGCCCAATTCGGGGACGTCGGCGGGGCCCGGATCTCGCTGGGTGGTTACGGCGCCGACGAGTTCGACACCGATGCGCACCCGGTGGATGAACCTTTCCGGCTGGATCGCTCGCGGCGCCGGCATGCCGCCGTCGATACACTCTTCCAGGTCAGTGACCGGACGCAGGTGGGCATCGAGGCGACCACCGTGCGTTCGGACCAGACGAACCTGCTGCCGTTCTACGGCCTGACCCAGGCGAAGTACGACAACCAGTCGCTGCGGGTGAACCTGGGGGCCGATACCGACTTCGGCCTGATCGAGGCGACGGCCTACCAGAACGTCACTCACGTGGACATGAACAATGCGTTCATCGGCGACACCCAGATCGACAACCGCATTACCGTTGCACGCGTCCAGAACCTCATCAAGCCCGCCAGCGATCATACTTTTCGCATGACCGGCGAGTTTCGCCGGAACGTCCTCTACAGCCTGCCGTTCGAAGGCGGCAAGGTGAGCTACGACGTCTGGGCTGCGGGCGGCATGTGGGACTGGCAGATCACCCCGCGTCTGACCCTGAACAACGCCGTGCGCTACGACCGCCTGAGTTCGGGGCGCAGTGGCAGGCTGCCCGATACCTGGCTGTACGAGCAGGATGACTATGACGTTACGCTCAACGAGGTCAGCTGGAACAGCGGTCTGGTCTTCCGTGCCACGGACAACGACACCTTCCGCCTGCTGGCGGGCAGCGGGGTCCAGCTGCCGTCGATGATCGAGGGGAGCTTCATGTTTCTGCTCGATCCCAACGATTACGGCATCACCCAGATGGGCAACCTCGCCGGGGGTGCCGGCAGCCCCGAGGTGGAACCCACCCGTGTCACCAATGTCGCGCTGACCTGGGATCGGGAGATCCCGCAATGGGATGCCAGCCTCAAGACCTCGGTCTTTCACACCCGCAACAAGGACCTCAAGAGCGTCCCGGGGATTCGCCCCGACACAATGGTCGATCAGGTCCCCTACGTGATGTTCACCAACGTGGGCGATTCCTCCGCCAGCGGCTTCGAGGTCGGTCTGAGCCGGACCACGCGCAACTGGATCATGGAGGGCAGCTACGCCTACCTGCGCGTCAGCGATGACCTCGACGATTCCGTCTACGGTCCCGACGGGAGCCCGGTCAAGGCCATCGACTACGAGGACAGCGGCTCGCGGCACAAGATCAACGCCCGTCTGGGCTACGCGACCGGCCCGTGGGAGTTCGATCTCTACGGCAACTACGTGAGTGGATACTCCCTGCTGGAAAGCGGTGGAAGCCCGTTCGAGATGCGTGAAGTGGAGGTCCCGAGCTACACCCTGTTCAGCGGGCGGATCGGGTACCAGTTCACCGACAACGCTTCGCTTGCACTGTCGGCGCAAGGCTTCAACACTTCCAGCCACCGCGAAAGCGCTGCGCCCGAAGTCGAGCGCCGCGTGCAGATGACCCTGTCGGTCGATTACTGAGAGCGAGAGCAGCCATGGGTAACCGGATCCTTCTGGTCGAGGACAACGAGATGAACCGCGACATGCTTTCGCGGCGCCTGACCCGCAAGGGCTTCGAGGTGACCACTGCCGAGGACGGCGCCACGGGCGTGCAGCTGGCCCGGGACGAACGCCCCGATCTGATCCTGATGGACATGAGCCTGCCGGTGATGGATGGCTGGGAAGCCAGCCGGACGCTCAAGGGGGAGGCGGATACGGCCGTCATCCCGATCATCGCCCTCACGGCGCATGCGATGACCGGCGATCGCGAGAAGGCCCTGGAGGCCGGCTGCGATGACTTCGACACCAAGCCGGTGGAGCTCCCGCGTCTGCTGGAGAAGATCCACGCCCATCTGGATGGAACCGGGGCCTCGGCATGAGTGGCGGGTCCGGTCCGGATGTCCGCCAGGCCTCCAGCCATGCCGATGATCCGCAGGAGGCCATCGCCGAGGTAGCTGCCGGACTCGATGCGTCCGACGCCTCGGTGGTCTTTCTCTTCTGCTCCGCGCGCTACGACCGCAACGCCCTCGGCCGGGCGATTGCCGGGGCGTTTCCCGACCGTCCGGTGGTGGCCTGCACCACGGCCGGTGAACTTAGCGGCTCCACGGGCTATGTGGCCGGCAGCGTGACCGGGGCCTCGATCCGCTCGCCGCGTCTGCGGGTGGCCACCCGGCTGATCGCGCCGCTGGAGGGGTTTGACGCGAACCGGTCCACCGAAACCGTTCAGACGCTGGTGGACGAGGTGGCCACGGACGGCCTCGACCCGGAACGCCAGTTCGCACTGCTGCTGATCGACGGCCTGTCCATGCAGGAGGAGGCCGTGGCCGCCACGCTGCATGGCAGTCTTCACGGAGTGGGCCTGTTCGGTGGTTCGGCGGGTGACGAAATGCGCTTCGAGGGTACCGCGGTGTATCACGACGGGGCCTTCCACGGGGGCGCGGCGGTCGTTGCGATGTTCGATTCCGGCCATCCGTTCCATCTGTTCCGGTTTCAGCATTTCGAGCCCACCGACATCCGCATGGTTACGACCGCCGCCGATCCGGCGTCACGCACGGTCCACGAAATCGACGGCATGCCGGCGGCCGAGGCCTACGCGCGTGCGGTGGGGGTGGATCCCGCCGAGCTGGACGGCCATGTGTTCGCGCGCCACCCGGTGATGCTGCGGGTCGGCGGGGAATGGTATGTGCGTTCCATTCAGCAGGCCCTCTCCGATGGCAGTCTCACCTTCTATTGCGCGATCGATGATGGTCTGGTGCTGGCCCTGGGCCGCGGAGTGGACCTGGCCCGGAGCATCCGCGAGAGCTTCGACCGCCTCCGTGAAACCCACGGCGAACCCGGTTTCCTGCTGGCCTGCGACTGCATCTTCCGGCGCATGGAACTGACCGACCTTGATGCCCTGGAGGCCGGTTCCGCGAGCCTTCGCGGCCTGCCGCTGATCGGATTCAACACCTACGGCGAGCAGTTCCGCGGACTGCATGTCAATCAGACCCTGACCGGGGTGATGCTGGGGACCGATGAACGCTGAAGACGACAACCGCATCCGGGAGCTGGAAGCGGAACTCGAGCGCAAGGACCGCATCATCGCCGCGCTGATGCGCCGCGTGGAACGCGCGGTGGACGATGCGGGCGACAGCTTCTCGCTGTTCGAGCGCAACGCCGCGCTGGAATCCACCGCCCGCGAGCGCATGGTGCAGCTGGAACAGGCCAATCATCGCCTGACGGATTCGGAGGAACGGCTGCGGCGGGTCTTCGACAACGTCCAGGAGATCCTCTTCGAGACCGACGGCGAGCGGCGGATCGTGATGCTCAACCCGGCCTGGGAACGCATTACGGGGATTCCGGCCGCCCGCTGTCTGGGGCGTGACTGGATCGAGATCCTGCATCCGGAGGACCGCGACAAGGGGCTGGCCCGCTGTGCGCCGTTCATGGAAGGCAGCACCGCGGACTGCACCGAGACCCTGCGCATCACCTGCGAGGACGGCAGCGTGCGCTGGATGGACGTGCGCATGGCGCGGTCGACCGACCGCGACGGGAACACGGTGGGGACCATCGGCACCATGGCCGACGTGACCCGTCAGCATGAAGCGGTGGAACAGATCCGCCAGGCGCGGGAGGCCGCCGAGGCCGCCAATCAGGCCAAGAGCGCCTTCCTCGCCAACATGAGCCATGAACTGCGCACTCCGCTGAACGCCATCATCGGTTACGCCGAAATCCTCAGTGAGGAGGCCGGGGATGCGGGTGTCGGCGAGCTCGCCGGTGACGCGGACAAGATCATCAGTGCCGGTCGCCATCTGCTGTCCCTGATCAACGACATCCTCGACATCTCCAAGATCGAGGCCGGGCGCATGGATCTCTATCTCGAGGATTTCAGTCTGGCCCCCGAGATTGACCAGGTGCTCGCGACCGTGCGCCCCCTGGTCGAGTCGCGGGGCAACGAGCTGAGGCTCGAGAACGGGACGCGACACGAGACCATCCATGCGGACCTGACCAAGCTGCGCCAGATCCTGTTCAACCTGCTGTCGAATGCCGCCAAGTTCACCGACCATGGCGAGATCCGCCTGGCCGTCCGGGACGGCGAGGATGGTGCGCTCGAGTTCGAAATCCGGGATACCGGGATCGGCATTACCGAGGAGCAGCTCGCGCGCCTGTTCCAGCCGTTCACCCAGGCCGATGCGTCCACCACGCGCAAGTACGGCGGTACGGGCCTCGGGCTCTCCCTCAGCCGGCATTTCGCCCGGATGATGGGCGGTGACATCGAGGTCAGCAGCGAACCCGGTGAGGGCTCGACCTTCGTGGTGCGCCTGCCGCTGCAGGGTGAGGTACCCGAAGCCGGCCGGGATGCCTCCGGCTCCGCCGCGGTGGCACCACCGTCCGCGCGAAGCTGCCGCCCCGGGCATGTACTGGTGATCGACGACGATGCCAGCGTGCGCGACCTGATTCGGCGCAGCCTGGCCACGGAAGGCTACCAGGTGACGCTGGCCACCGGGGGCGAGGAAGGGCTGCGCCTGGCCCGCGAGCAGCGCCCGGACCTGATCACCCTGGACGTGATGATGCCCGCCATGGACGGCTGGGCGGTGATGACCGCGCTGAAAAACGACCCCGACACCCGCGACATCCCGGTCATCATGCTCAGCATGCTGCGCGACCGGGACATGGGGTTCATGCTGGGGGCGGCCGACTATGTCACCAAGCCCGTAGAACGGCATTACCTGCTCGAGGCCGTCGGTCGGCAGATGCCCCCGCCCTGCGCCTGGGGCGCAACCCCGGAGACCTGCGAACGATCGCCGGGCTGCGGCTGTACCTGCACGGTCCTGGTGGTCGAGGACGATGCCGAGACCCGCGAAATGATCCGTCGCCAGCTCGACTGCGAGGGCAGCCGGGTGATCGAGGCCGAGGACGGCCAGGCGGGGCTGTCCCGCCTCGAAGAGCGGGACGGCCGGATCGACCTCATCCTGCTCGACCTGATGCTCCCGGGCATGGATGGTTTCGCCTTTCTCGACCAGCTGCAGCGTCACGAGCGCTGGGGGGAGATTCCGGTGCTGGTGCTTACTGCCCGGGATCTTTCCGCCGCGGAACGCGGCCGGCTTCTCGAGCGGGTAGAAGATATCTTCCAGAAGGGCGCCGTCAGCCGTGACGACCTGCTGGCGGCCATCCATTCCCACGTCGACCGCCACGCCTCCGCCAGCAACACGGATCACGGGCAATGAACGCGGCGAACACCAATATCCGTCATGACCTGCGCACGCCGGTGAACCACATCATCGGTTACGCCGAGATGGTCCAGGAAGACCTGGAGGATGCCGGCATCGATGGTGGTTCGGGGCAGCAGTTGAGCGCCCTGGTGCAGAAGGCCCACGAGCTCCTCGAACAGGTCAATCGCATTCGCACCCCGGAGGAAGGCGGGCCGCCGCTGGAAGACCAGTTTGCTGAATGGACCGACGTGCTGTCCGAGCTGACCCGGCTGCATTCCGATGTCCGCGCCGCAGTTCCGGAGACCGGAGCCGGGAGCCTGCACGGAGATGTCGACAAGATCGGAGACGCGATCAACCATCTGGCCGATATGGTGCGTGCCGGCAGCCGTACGCGTCTTGCCGATCCCGATCCCGATCCCGATCCCGATCCAGGTCCCGGCCCCGAGGTCTCCGGGCCCGGCGATGCCACGGGCGCTTCATCCGACGCCCTGCCCGGGGATGCGCCGGAAGACGCGCCGCGGATCCTGGTGGTCGACGACAACCCTTCCAACCTCGAGATCCTCGCCCGGCGGCTGGAGCGCGAAGGGTATCGCGTGTCGGCGGTGACCAGCGGCTTCCACGCCCTGGCCCGGCTGGGTGATGAAACCTTCGACCTGATCCTGCTGGACGTGGTCATGCCGGACATGGATGGCCAGGAGGTGCTGGACCGGGTGCGCCGCAAGTACGGCCCGACCGAATTGCCAGTGATCATGGTGACCGGACTGTACAACAGCGACAGTATCGTCCAGGCGCTCAATGCCGGGGCCAATGACTACATCACCAAACCGGTGGACTTCCCCGTGGCCCTGGCGCGCATCCGCACGCATCTCCAGCTGGGCGAGCTGGCGCGTGATCTGGCCGCGGCCAACGAGCGGCTGTTCCGGTATTCCTACATGGACGGTCTGACTGCGATCCCCAATCGGCGGCATTTCGACGAACACTATGCCCGCGAGTGGGATCGTGCCCGACGGGAGTCGCTGCCCATTGCCGTGGTCCTGATGGACATTGACTACTTCAAGCCCTTCAACGACTACTACGGCCATGAGGCCGGTGACCGGGTCCTCAAGGAAGTGGGGCGCGCCCTGGACGCGACCCCGCGGCGCAGTTCCGATCTGGTCGCCCGCTACGGCGGCGAGGAATTCGTGGCGGTGCTCCCGGGTGCGGAACCGAGCGATGCCCGCGACTTCGCCGAGCGCCTGCGGGCGTCGGTGGAGGCCCTGGGGCTGGAACACAGCCAGTCCGGTGCTGCCGCGCATGTGACGCTGAGCGTGGGCGTCGCCGGGGAGCGGCCGGTCACGGGGGGTGACGAGGCGGACGACCGGCGCCGTCAGCTGCTCCTGCGCGCGGACGAGGCCCTGTACGAGGCGAAAGAAGGCGGGCGGAACCAGGTCCGCTGTGCGCCCGATCCGGCATAGGGGGAGAGGACCGGATCGGGGGGCCCGACTCGTGCCCCCTGCAAACATGCAGGTAAGTTCGCGCGGTTCGGCTGCTACACTTCGGCAAGGCGTCGGCGGCTGCGGGCGACCTGCCACTGAGGGAGAGAAAAAGGGGAATCATGAACGAGACAACCAGTACGACCGGCGTGCGCGAACTCATCGAGCCGGTTTATCGCGGCAAATTCTGGATGCAGCTGATCGGGGTCATGCTGATCCTGTCCGGGGTGCTCACGGCCCTGTCGATCATCGGCATCATCGTGGCCTGGATCCCGATCTGGGCCGGCGTGGTGCTGATGCAGGCCGCCGGCAGTTTCGCCCGCGCCTACGAGCGCGATGACGAGCTGGAGGCGAAGAATGCCATGGGCCGGCTGCGCACCCACTTCACCATCATGGGCGTGCTCCTGCTGGTCTACATCCTGCTGATGGTGCTGGGTTTCCTGTTCGGCATCGGCGCGGGGATGATGGGCATGAGCGAGCTTCAGGGCATGTAACCCGGGCAGTCGGGCCGCCAGCCGCGGCCCATTGCCTTTTGCGGCCCGTCGTCATAGCTTCTCCGGTATGTTCATCGTCCAGAACGGAGGTTCGTGATGACCCGCTCGCCAGCCGTGCTGTTCGCCGTTTCGCTTCTGCTCCCCGTTCCCGCGCTGGCCGGGCCGGATGCCGGTGAGGCGGAAGCCGATGCCTTCACGCGTGCCTACGCGGATTCCTGCCTGAGCGGAGTGAGCGATCTGGAGGCACTGCGGGCCGAACAGGAGGAAGACGATCTGCTGCGTCCGGAGCTGGCCGCGCCGTTTCTGGGCGGACAGGAAGGCGAAGCCTGGCGTCTGGAGTCCGAGGCCGGGCGTTTCGTGCTGGCCCTTCCCGAGGGTGACACGTTCTGTGCGGTGCACGCGCGTCGCGCCGATGTCGAGCATGCGCACGAGGCGTTCGTGCGTCTGATCTCGGAGGCCCCCGACCCGATCGAGGCCCGTGAGGTCCGCGATGACACCCGGGAGGTGCCGGGGCGCGGCCCGACGCGTACCGTATCCTGGGAATGGGCGGTGCCCGAAGCCCCTCTCAAGCAGCTGTTCACCCTGAGCCTGGCCCCGGCCGACGATGACGGCCGGGGCCAGCTGATGGGGTCGGCGGCCCTGGTGACCGCGGACGACGACTGATTCGCTCCGGGGCCGTTGCTCACCCCGGGGCACACTGGCAACACCCACCAAAGAAGGGAGTCATTATGGCAAGTGGACTGGCGAAGGCCGGCGTGGCCGTCGGTGTCGTGGTGCTGGGCGGAGCGGCCTGGGCGGGCGGTGACCGTCTGGTTCAGGCGCAGGCGCAGAACAGCCTGCAGGAGGCGCTCGACCGCTTCGAGGCGGATGCCGCGGCGGTGGACGAGTTCGACGTGATCCGGCTCGCATATGACCGGGATGCCGGGACGGTCGATTATCGCTTCCGCTACCGCCCGGAGTCCGACAACCCGCTGCACGAGCCGCTGGCGGAGCTGCAGGGCACGCCGGAGCCGAGCGTGAGTGCCAGTGGTCGCATGGAGGTCGAGGATTACGGCCTCGCCCGCTGGGTCAGCGGCCAGCCGTTCCGCGCGGCCGGCACGCTGCCGTGGGCCGAGGCGGTGGCGGCCGACCTGCCCGCACTGGAGCAGGATCACTGGGCCACGCTGGAGGTCGCTCATCGCCCCGGGGGCGACACCCGCATCCATCTGCAGGGCACCGGTTATGACGGCGATCTGCTGATGGCCGGCCAGCATCGCATCGGCGAGCTGTCCTGGGACGCCTGGGAGGCCTCCGCACAGATCGCGGGCGAGGCTGGTCTGCAGGCGCTGCACGCCGAGCTGCCCCGGGCCTGGGTCGGCGTGCCGGGCGAGGTGGATCTGCGGATCGACGGCCTGCGCATGCGCGGCGACAACCTGGTCATCGTCGACTCGCTGCTGGTGGAAGGCGATTCCGAACTCGCGCTGGACGGGATCGAGGGTGAGTTCGACGACGAGTCTTTCCGCATGCGCGACCTGCGTCTGGCGGGGGTGACCCGCGAGACCGACGGCCGTTCGCGCAGTGACCTGAGTCTGGAGCTGGGCGAGACCCGGGCGGAAGGCCTGACCGGTCTGCAGCAGTTCCGCGCCGAGCTGCATCTGGACCTCGATGCCGCCGCCGTCCGCGAGGCCGGGCGTCTGGGCCGCGAGGTCGAAGCCGGCCTGCACGCGCTGGAGGATGTGGACGCCCTGTATCAGCAGTGGCTGATGGATACCGCCTCGCACGGCGCCGCCCTGGAGCTGCGGGAACTGCGGGTGGTGGACGCCCGGGGCGATGCCCTGGACGGCAGCCTGACGCTGCGGGCCGGCGAGATCCCGCCAGCCGCCTGGCAGGGCCCGGGATTGCTGGAGTATCTGTCGGGTTCGCTGCAGGCGGGCGTGGACCGGGGGCTGATCCGCACCTCGGTGCGCGAGGACATGGCCCTGCGTGAGCCGCATCGGCCGGCGGCGGAGGTGGATCGCGAGGCCGAGGAAATCGTGGCCATGCTGATACAGGGCGCGCGCGAGTTCCCGCTGTTCACGGTGGAGGATGACCGGGTCCGGCTGGACGTCGAGGTCGCCGAGGGCATGATCGTGGTCGATGGCGAGCCGATGATGGCGGTCACCGACCTGATGATGCTGCTGCAGGGATAGCGGTCAGGCGATCTGGTATTTCTTCATGCGGTAGAGCAGGGTGTCGCGGGTCAGCCCCAGCAGGCGGGCGGCCCGCGACCGGTTGCCGGCGGTCTGTTCCAGGGCCTGGCGGATCAGGTCCATCTCCAGGCGCTCCAGGCTGAGCCCTCCCGGCGGGATCACGAACGGCCCGCCGGCCTGGTCCTGCGGGGTCTGCAGCCAGGCATCGGGCAGATCGCCCGGGTTGACCTCGGCACCGCTCATGAAGATTACGCAGCGCTCGACCAGGTTCTTCAGCTCGCGCACGTTGCCGGGCCAGGGCCACTGGCCGAGCCAGCGCAGCAGTGCGGGCGTGAACCGCGGCGGTTCCACGCCGTGGTGTTCCGCCAGTGTGACGCGAAAGTGTTCGGCCAGACGGCGCACGTCTCCCTGGCGGCTGCGCAGCGGCGGCATCTCCAGCGGCACCACCTGCAGGCGATAGTACAGGTCGGCGCGGAAACGCCCGTCGGCCACGCGCTGCTGCAGATCCTGGTGGGTCGCGGCGATCACGCGAACGTCGATCTGTTCCGCCTCGGCCGCACCCAGCGGCTGGCATTCCCCGTTTTCCAGAAAGCGCAGCAGCTTGGCCTGGGCCCCGGCCGGGAGTTCGGCGATCTCGTCGAGCAGCAGCGTGCCGCCATGTGCCTGGCGCACCAGCCCCGGTTGATGGTCGTTCGCGCCGGTGAAGGCCCCGCGGCGGTGGCCGAACAGCTCGGACTCGACCAGCTCTTCGGGCAGGGCCGCGCAGTTCACCGTGATCAGCGGTCCGTCCGGGCGCCGACTGCGGGCATGGATGTGGCGCGCCAGGTGTTCCTTGCCGGTTCCGCTCTCGCCCAGCACCAGTACCGTGGCATCGGTGGCCGCTACCATGCTGGCCTGACGCAGCACGGCCTGCAGCTCGGGCGAGCTCCCAACGAAATGTTCGGCGGTATTTTCGGCTGATTCGACCAACATCTCCTCCCGGCCGCCAGGCGCTTGCGGCATGACTGCATAGCCTGCCCCAGAGTCCGTGCCCGGGCAAGGGACTCCGTACGCGTCCGGTTCGCAACTGCGGCGTTTCACCCCTCCGCTGTGGCAAATCCCGCACCGGTCCCGGGGGCTGCCGTGTGTGCGTGGCGGTTCCGGCCACCTCCGGTGGTGCTCCCAATGGTGCTTCGGGCGCCGCAGTCCGCCATTCCGGTTTCCCGATCCTTGTTGGTGCCCGTACCTGGCCCCTACCTGGCCCGGTGCTTGCTGGCGAGTCGGTCGCACGACACCAATGACAAGAACAAGGACGGAGAGAAATCATGAAGCATTTGCATGGATTCCGGTGCCGCTGGATCCCCCTGGCGATCGCCGGTGCCGCGGCCGCGCCCGTGGCGGCCGAAGGGCCTTCTGCGCCGCAGGCCGGGGATCCGGCGCGGCTGGCCCCGGTGGTGGTAACGGTTCCCGCCATGGAGGGGCCCGGGCGGGTCAGTACCAATCCGCGCCAGCCCCGGCTTCCGTTGCCGGCGCATGATGGCGGGGCGTATCTGGCCTCCATCCCCGGATTCGTGACCAGCCGCAAGGGCGGTACCAGTGGCGATCCGGCCCTGCGAGGCCTGGGAGGCTCGCGACTGTCGCTGCTGCTGGACGACGATCCGGTGCTGGGCGGCTGCGGCGGGCGCATGGACCCGCCCACGGCGTATGCCTATCCGCAGGCCTTTGACCGCATCGAGGTGAGCAAGGGTCCGCAGAGCGTGCGGCACGGTGCCGTGTCGGGCGGTACGGTGCGTTTCGAGCGGGACGCGCCGGTGTTCACGGAGGCCGGGGAGGTCACCGGATTCGCGGGCCTGACCGTCGGGCGTTTCGATCGCACCGACCTGGTGGCGGACGTGGCGACCGGGTCCTCGGCGGGCTATCTGCGTGCCATCGGCACCTTCTCGGATCAGGACGATTACCGCGACGGCGATGGCAACGAGGTCCACTCGCGGTATTCCCGCTGGAGTGGCACCGGGATAGCCGGCTGGCGCCCTGACGAGCAGACCCTCATTGAGTTCACGTATGACCGTTCCGACGCCGAGGCCGCTTACGACGACCGTGGCATGGACGGCGTGCGCTTCGACCGCACCGGCTACAGCCTTGCGCTGACCCGCGATGATCTCGCGCCCTGGTTCGAGACCCTGGAGGCGCGGGTCTTCCGCAACGAGATCGACCATGTGATGGACAACTACACCCTGCGGGAGCCTCCGGGCATGCCCATGGTCAGCTACCCCGAACGCATCACCGAAGGGGCGCGGGTGGCCGGGGATTTCCGGCTGCCGCGGGACATGGCCCTGCACGCCGGGTTCGATTACAGCCGCAACCGCCACAGCGGGAACCGCCTGATGGGGCCGGACGCCTTCGGGTGGCGCGATGTCGCCCGCGAGGATACCGCGCGATTCCGCGACGCAGGGGTGTTCGGCGAACTCGAGATCCCGCTGGATGCGCGGCGCCGCGTGGTGAGCGGCCTGCGGGTTGACCGGACCCGGGCCGAGGCGCAGCGCGACGGCATTGGTGGCGCCAGCGACGGCGACCGCGAGCGTGCGACCGCCACCAGCGGTTTCCTGCGCTACGAACAGGAGCAGGCGCAGCGGCCGCTGGCCTGGCACGTCGGGATCGGACGTTCGGAGCGTGCGGCGGATTTCTGGGAACGCCGGCGGGTATTCGATCTGGATACCGAGGTCCTGACCCAGCTGGATGCGGGCATTGCCTGGAACGGGCCGCGCCTCCGTGCCTCGCTGTCCGGTTTCTACGGGGAGTTCGACGACTACATCCTGGTGGCGCAGCCCGGGGATCGCACGCGCAACGTGGATGCGCGGACCTGGGGCTTCGAAGCGGACGGCGCCTGGGAGATGACGTCGGCGTGGACCGTGAACGCGAGTGCCGCCTGGGTGCGCTCGCAGAACACCACGGACGACGTGCCCCTGGCGCAGACCCCGCCGGCGGAGGCGACGCTGGGTGCGGAGTATGCGTCGGGGAGGCATTTCGGCGGGCTGCAGGTCCGCGGCGTGATGCGTCAGGACCGCATCCACGAGGATCACGGTACGATCTACAGCCTGGACACCGGAGAGACCTCGGGCTTTGCCACCGTCGCGCTGTACGGCGGGGTGGAGCTGTTCGGGAACTCGCAGCTGACCGTGGGCGTGGACAACCTGTTCGATCGCACCTACAGCGAGCATATCCAGCGCGGCAGTGCCGAACTGGGAGCGGCCACCCGGCCGGTCAACGAACCCGGGCGTACCGTCTGGGCCCAGTGGAACGTGGAATTCTGAGAGAGGGAGACATAAGCAATGACCAACATCTCGCAATATCAACGCCCCGGGCGGCTGGCCCTGGCCGGTGCCGTATTCCTGGCACTGGCTGCCACCGGCGTGACGGCCGGAGAACATGCGCATGGCGCGGACGAGACTTTCGCCTGCGACTGTCCGGAGGGCCTGGAAATCGTGTCCGAGCCCTGGGTGCGCATGATGCCGCCGGGCATGGGCTCGACCGCGGCGTATCTGACCCTTGCCAACCATACCGACGAGGACATCGAGCTGGTCCGGGGTGAATCGCCGGTCGCCGGGGTCACCGAGCTGCACGACCACGTGCAGGATGACGCAGGCGTGATGCGCATGCGCGAGGTCGAGGCCATCACCATCCCGGCCGGCGGGAAGACCGCGCTGGAGCCGGGTGGCCTGCACGTGATGCTGATCGATCTGCATGAACCGCTGGAGCGGGATCAGCGTGTGTCGGTCACCCTGGAGACGGCCGCGGGCGAAACCGCGCGCTTCGAGGCCACGGTACGCGATGGTGGCGGGTCGCGTCATGGCCACGGATCCGGCCACCACGGGCACTGAGGATTGATCCAGATCGTTGTGACCCTCCGGGGGGTGCGGGCATACTCCATCCCGTATGTCCATTCACGGGGGGAGCATGAACGAGCATTCCGAGGGACGGGGCGAGGGCCGCGACCGTAACGGCCCGCAGGGCACCATGCTGTTTCAGCGCGGCGAACTGCCCGAGGCCCCGCCGGAGCCCGCCGGCACCGAGGTCGAGGAGAGTGACCTGCCGGTGCTGGTGGGGGTCGCCGAGCCGTTCAAGCAGCAACGCCTGCTCATGCGCCCCGGCCGCCATTCGCTGGGGCGTCAGTCCGACAACGACATCGTCCTGCAGGAGCCGAGCGTGTCCTCCCAGCACGCCTGGGTCATCAACGAGGACGGCGAATGCCGGGTGATGAACCTGCTCTCCACCAATGGCACCTGGGTCAACGGCGAGCGGGTGCACGAGGCCACGCTCCGTGAGGGCGACCGCGTGCGCTTCGGCGGGGCCGAATTCGTGTTTCATCACCGGGATCATGCCGGGGCCGGTCTGCCCCTGGCCGGCCGCCGTCCGCGCTGGCGGGCCTGGCTGGCGGGCGGTGCCGCGGTGCTGGTGGTGGCGGTGCTGGTACGGATCGGGCTGGAGGTCCTGGCCTGATTCATGCGGCGCTTCGGCCGGTACGAAGTAGGGGAGGAGCTGGGCCGCGGCGCGATGGCGACGGTCCATCAGGGGTATGACCCGCAGATCCGGCGGACCCTGGCCATCAAGATCCTGCATGACGACTACGCCTGCGATCCGGAATACCGCCAGCGCTTCCTGACCGAGGCCCGTGCCGCGGGTACGCTGACCCACCCGGGTATTGTCACGGTCTTCGACGTGGGCGAAGCCGAGGGCCGGCCGTTCATCGCCATGGAGCTGGTGGAGGGGCAGACGCTGGATGCCTACGCCGAACAGTTCCGTCCGCTGCTGCTGCGCAATTTTCTCAAGGTGGCGCAGCAGCTGGCCGAGGCGCTGGACTATGCTCACCGCCATGGCGTGATCCACCGGGACATCAAGCCGGAAAACATCCTCGTCACCAGTGCCACGGTCAACATCAAGGTGATGGATTTCGGCATTGCCGAGACTTTGTTCGACCCCGAATGGCGCGCCGAGGACCACACCGCGTCGGCCGGGACCCCCCATTACATGGCCCCCGAGCTGATCCGCGGCGGTGATGCCGACGGTCGCAGCGATCTGTGGTCGATGGGCGTGGTGCTGTACGAACTGCTCACCGGGCATCGGCCGTTTCTCGATGGCGAGGCCGGTCGGGTCCTGCAGCGGGTCCTGGAAGAGCCGGTGCCGGAACCACGGCCGATCATCCGCGACTGCCCGGAAGACCTGGTCGCGGTCGTGCGCCGGCTGCTGGAACGCGACCCGTCCCGGCGGTATCAGTCGGCCGCCGAGCTGCTGGTGGATCTGCAGCGCATCGAGGACGAGCGCGCCGAACGCGAACGCGCCGGTGCCGGGCGCCGCATCGTGCCCCTGCGCCTGCGCTGGACCGCGGTGATGGGGGCTCTGGTCGCGGTCACCCTGGCGGTGGGTGCCTTCCTGGTGCAGCAGAAACAGAACGAGGTGATGACCGACCTCGCTTTCGATTACGGCTCCACGCTCGCGGGCACCATCGCGGTGGAGAGCGCCGAGGATCTGCTGCTGGAGGATTCCATCGCGATGCAGGCGCGCCTGCGCGACATGCAGGCCAATCGCGAGATCGAACTGCTGTCCGTCAGCGATCGGCACGGACGTATCGTCGCCAGCTCCGATCCGGAGGCGCTGGGCGAGCCGCGCAACGAGCCGCCGGCCGAGGATCTTCTGCTCTCGCGCGACGGGCGCACGGTATGGTCCACCGCCGGTCCGGACGGCAACGAGGTGTTCCTGTTCGAGGCGCCGGTGCGGTTCCA
The DNA here is from genome assembly GCF_000381205.1 of Thioalkalivibrio sp. ALE11. NCBI lineage: Bacteria > Pseudomonadati > Pseudomonadota > Gammaproteobacteria > Chromatiales > Ectothiorhodospiraceae > Thioalkalivibrio > Thioalkalivibrio sp. ALE11. Next base: position 160,203 of record NZ_KB906165.1, read on the forward strand.
GGATTTCGAACTCGGGCATCTGCAGGTCGCGCTCAGTACCTCTTCGCTGCAGGAAGCGGGGCGCACCACCATGATGGCGCTGCTCATGCTGACGGTGGTGACCGTGCTGGCGGTGCTGCTGGGCGTCTATGTCTTTGCCCGGCGCCTGCAGGTGCCGATGGAAACCCTGCGCGGCGCGCTGGACCAGATCGCTCAGGGGCGGCTGGATACCCGTATCCGGGTGCGGCGGCGGGACGACTTCGAACGCGTATTCTCCGCCTACAACGCCATGGCGGATTCGCTGGAAGCGCGGGTCAAGCGGGCGGCTGCGGACCCGGCGCCGTCGGGGCACAAGGACGATGCCTCCGCCACGCGGACCATGCCAGTGGCTCCACCGGAACGGCCGCCCGGCGCGGACCCGGGCGGCGACGAACGCAGCGGATAGTCCGCCGCGGTCCGGCCGGTTACTCCATGTTCTCCAGGCGCCGCTGCAGCTCGCGGGCGCGCAGGCGATAGCCTTCCGCCGCGTCGAAGTCGGGGTCGAGCTCGAGCGCGGCATCCCACAGCTCAATGGCCCGCTCGAGTTCCTGGTTGCGGTAGTGGACGATCGCGGCGGAGTGCAGGGTCTCCGCTTCCGCGCGCCGCAGACGCGCCAGTTCGGTTCGTGCCGGTTCGCGCCCGGGTTCCGCCTCGAGTGCGCGTTCCAGCCAGTCCCTGGCCGCGTCCGCGTCGTCCCGGTCTCGCGCATCCAGGCCGCGCCGTTCGTAATGGGCCGCCGCGGCCTCCCGTTCCAGCGGGTCGAGCCAGTCGTCCCAGGCCTCCCCGGGGGCGGCCTCCCGGGCGGCCCGTGCGGTCTCGTAGGCCGCTTCGTGACGCCCGGCGTCGAGGTCGGCGCGGATGGTCATGCGGTAGGACTCCCCGCGTTCGCCCGAGCCGTCTTCCGCGCCTGCGTCCAGGGCCTGCAGCTGCTCGTCGAGAGCGGGGGTGACACCGGGCTCGCCGGCGTCCTGCGGGTCGGCGGGCGGGGGAACCCGCAGCTGCTGACCGACGGTCAGGTGTTCCGGCCGCCGGATGTCGTTGAGCCGCGCCAGGATCAGGAACTGCGTGGCGTCGCCGGTGTAGCGCCTGGCGATCAGACCCAGGGTCTCCCCTGCCTCCACGGTATGCCGGGTCTCGCCGTCGGCGAGCAGCGTTTCCGGGTCCTCCTTGAGCTGACGTTGCAGCGAGCGCGCGGTGGGGTCCTCCGGGCGGGATTCCCGGAACTGCTCCAGCATGGCCTCCGCCCGATCCCATTCGCCCCCCTGCAGCCGGTTCAGGATGGCCGCAAGGGTCGGCGGCGAGGTGCGTTCTTCGTCCGACCGGGGCGCTTCCCGCGGTTCATCCGTCGCTTGCGGGTCCCGGGTCGGTTCCGGATCTGCGTCCGGTTTCTGTTCCAGCAGTGCACAGCCGCCCGTCAAGGACAGGAGGGACAGCAGTAACAGCGCGCGGACGAAACGGGAGGGGGGCATCGGGCGATCCATTATGTGAACGGCTTCACTTTTTGTGCAGTATACGGGTTCGGTGATTTCCGCTCATCCGCCGCCGACCGGCCAGAACAGGATCGCCAGCACCGCCAGCAGGATGATCCCGCCCAGCAGCGTCGACGGCACCAGCGACCCGCCCCGATGGCGCAGGCGGTCGAAGCCCCGGGGGGCGCCACTGCGCCAGGCGGCCACGGCGATGTTGTCGCCGCGCGGGCCCCCGCGCCTGGCGGCTACCCGCACCGCCTCGTCGAGCCCGCGGGACAGGTCATCGGACACCAGCAGGCCCGCCATCTCCGCCGGCTCGATCTGTTCCCAGAAACCGTCGGTGCACAGCAGGAACGCGGAGTCCGGATGGCGTTTCGCGTGTCCGTGGTCCAGGCGCAGGCCTCCGGGCATGCCCAGCGCCGCGAGCAGGTGGTTCTGATCCGGGTGGGTGGCCATCTCCTGCTCGCGGATCATTCCGGCCTCGAACAGCTCCTGCACCCGCGAGTGGTCGCGGGTGCGTTCGATCAGGCGCGTGCCACGGAAATGCAGCAGGCGGCTGTCGCCGCAGTGCACCCACCACGCACCGGACTCATCGACGAACAGCACCACCAGGGTAGTCCCGGGCGGGGCGGTGTCGTCGGTGATTTCCGCGCGCAGGGCGTCGTGGGCCGCGCGGGCAACGGTTTCCAGCCAGCTGGCCGGACGCGTGGGCATGCCGTTGCACTGCTCCCAGTGCGCCTCGATGGTGGCGATGGCGGTATGCGAGGCCCAGGCCCCGGCCGCGTGGCCGCCCATGCCGTCGGCGACGGCCAGCAGTGCGCGGCGACCGTCGTCGGAGACCCGGACGGTGACGGCATCCTGCTGTTCGGGGCGCGCCCCGATGTCGCTGGCGGAGGCGGTTTCCATGTCGAGTCCGGCGGGAGGGATGAAGACCCTGCCATGATGCCGGTTTCGGGGATTGCGGGACACCCCCGGGCGGGAGAGTACGAAACGGATGACACGGCCCCGGTGGCATCCGGGGCCGCGGAGGATCCGGACGGATCCGGGCGGGGTCAGTCGCTGCGGTGGATCTTGTCGGCGTTCATCTCGCGGCTCCACGGCAGGCCGGAGTTCTGCCAGCCGTTCTTCAGGCGGAAGCCGGCGCGTTCGCCTTCGCTGATGGCGTCGCCCTGGAAGCCGTTGACCACGTAACGGGCGTTGGGAAAGCCGTTCTCGCGCAGGAATGCCGCGCTGGGCTCTCCGCGTTCGCTGCCGGAGCGGCACATGGTGATGATCGTGGCGTCGCGGTTCAGACCGCGCTCTTCCAGCGCCGCGTCGATCTGGTCGACGAAGTCGGGGTTACGCGAGGGGTTGAAGCGGTTCTTCTCGTCATCCCAGTCGTGGCGGTCCACCAGCAGGAAGGGGATGTTGAGATCGACCTCGTCGGTGAAGCCCACGAACATGATCTCGACCGGGTCGCGGACATCGATGAACAGGATGTCATCGCCGTCTTCCTGCACCAGGTTGTAGGTCGCCTGCGGCGAGATCCCGAATTCGTGGACGTCGTCGGCCACGGCGGTGGCGGGCAGGGCGAGGGCCAGGCCCAGAGTCAGGGCGCCGAGGGTACGCTGCATGCTTCTCTCCAGTATTTATTAGGGAATCCTAATATACATGCAGCGCCGTGATCCCGGGAAAATGACCCGGCCCCCGAGGGGGTATGAGGCCGGGGCGGATCAGCCGGTCGCCCCCAGCCAGAATTCGATGGAACGCCCGAGGAATTCCTCGGAGGTCATGTAATGCGAGCCGTCGCAGGAGAAGGTCAGGCTGACCATGCCGTTGAACAGGTTGAGCGACGCGGAACGCAGATACACGGTGTCGTCGGCGAAACGCAGGGTCCGCAGGCCGTCCAGCACCCGGCCGATGTCCCGTTGCGGGATCAGTGCCTCCTCCGGGTAGGGCTCGTGGGGGAAGGCCAGACAGACATCCGGGTCGGCCAGCGACTCGTGGGTCAGGATGCGGTAGCGGTACGGATCCTCGGTGGTCCACAGGGTCGCGCGCGAGCTGGAGAAGTGGAACACGCCCTGGAACACGCCCCGCTCGGTGAACAGTTCCTCCAGGATGGCCAGCGCGGTGTCCATGTTGCGGTCCATCAGGCTTTCGGTGCGGCTCTGCTGGAACAGCGTGCCGCGGATCGACGGGTCGCCCTTGATCTGACGCCACTCGCTGGATTCCTCGTACAGGTCTTCCGACAGGTCCGGCAGGTTGCGCAGGTCGAAGTCCGCGCCGAGGAAACCCAGGGCCCGGCCGTTGTCGTCGCGGACAAGCTGCAGGGCGGTCAGCGACGGGCGCCGCCCCAGCAGGCTGATATAGGCCTCGGACAGCAGGAAACCGTCGGCCGGCACGGCCTCCTTCATGTATGGCCGCTGCGAGCGGTCGCGGCCGAAGTGCTCGGGCAGCACGCCGCTGCGGGAGATGTTATCGGACAGCTGGATCCCGCGGGTGTTGAGCGCGTACATGAATGTGGCCTCGGGGATCCGCCGGATCCCGTCCTCCAGGATCGAGTCCAGTTCCTCGCGCCGGGGCCAGGCCGGCACCAGGCGCGCCGCGATCCCGCTCAGCGGCTCATGCAGCCGCTCTTCCAGGTACTCCCGCTGGTGCTCGATGGCCTGTTTCAGTTCGTTCATGGTGCGTTTCCGATTCCTTTTGGTGCGCGCGCATTATCCCCGAACCGGGTTTTCACAGTCGTGACCGGCTCTCCCGAGCATGCACCGGTTTTGTCAGCAGGATTCGTGCCCGCTGTCAGCTCCGCGGGTCTTTCCGCCGGCGCGAGCGCCGCCACAGCCAGGCGCCCCCGATTACGGCGGCCAGCAGCAGGGCCGCGGCCGCGGGCCAGACATGCTCCGGCGAGCTCAGATAATGCAGCAGGGAATGGCCGTCGCCATGACCATGCCCGGGGTGTGCAAGCGCCGAGCTGGCGGCCAGGGCCAGGGGGACAAGAGTGAGGCGACTGAGGCTCATGATCGGTCTCCTGTTGCGGCGTAAACGGGCCGGACAACGATAGCGCGTGCGGGAGCGGCTTTCAGCAGATGCGCGGGAGCTGTTCTCCGGCCGGAAGGACCAGCCGGCGCTCCACGCCGGTCGGCAGACGCCGGATCACCGCCGGATCGCCGGCCGCGGCCCGGCCGATGGCGACCGCGTCCCGGGTCTCGGGAACGGATCGCAGGATCGCCAGTGCCTGCTCGGCGTGATCCGCCGGGACGGACGCGAGGAACCGCCCCTCGCAGGCCGAGTGCAGCGGGTCCAGCCCGAGGATCTCGCAGGCCCCGCGTACGTCTTCGCGTACGGGGATGGCCGCATCGTCCAGCACCAGGCGGCAGCCGGAGGCCTCGGCCAGCTCCTGCAGCGCGGCCAGCGTGCCGCCGCGGGTGGGGTCGCGCAGCGCATGCACGGGCACGCCGGCGTCCAGCAGGGCCGCCACGCCCGCGGCCACCGACGCGCTGTCGCTGGGAACCGGCGGCTCGAGGCCGAGGTTCTCGCGGGCGGCGAGGATGGCCACGCCATGGCGCCCGAGATCGCCGCTGGCCAGCAGCACGTCGCCCGGCCGGATCGCGCTCGGTTCGATGCCAACCCCGTCCGGGACCACGCCCGCGCCGCTCGTGTTGATGTAGACCCCGTCACCATGCCCGGCCTCGACTACCTTGGTGTCGCCGGCCACCACCTGCACACCACATTCTTCGGCGGCCGCGCCTACGGAGGCGAGGACGCGGCGCAGGTCCTCCAGCGGGAGTCCTTCTTCGAGGATCAGCCCCAGCGTCAGCCACAGCGGTCGTGCCCCGGCCATCGCCAGGTCGTTGACCGTGCCGTGCACCGCGAGGCGGCCGATGTCGCCGCCGGGAAAGAACAGCGGCCGCACCACGAAGCTGTCGGTGGTCATGGCCAGGCGCCCGCCCGGCGCATCGAACACGGCGGCATCGGGCGCGCCGCAGGCGCGGGCGCCTAGGGCCGGCAGGATCACCTCGTCCAGCAGCTTCGCCTGCAGCCGGCCCCCGCCGCCGTGCGCCAGCCGCACGACCTCGGTGGTCATGTCTCGCCCCGGTAGTGGAGGTAGGCCGCGCAGGCCCCCTCGGAGGAGACCATCGGCGCCCCCAGGGGGTGATCCGGGGTGCATTCGCGGCCGAAGGCCGGACAGTCGGTGGGTCGACTCAGCCCGCGTAGCACCTGGCCGGCGATACAGGGACCGTCTCCTCCGGATTCGGTCCCGGCCAGTTCGAAGCGCTTCAGGGCATCGAAGCGCGCGTATTCCGGACGCAGGCCCAGCCCGCTGGCGGGCAGGCGGCCCATCCCGCGCCACTCGCGTTCCACCGGCTCGAACACGCGGGTGACCGCATCGCGCGCGGCGGCGTTGCCGTCATCGCGGGCGGCGCGGTCGTAGCGGTTCTCCACCCGCGCTTCGCCGCGTTCCAGCTGCTCCACGCAGGCCCGAATCCCGGCCAGCAGGTCCACCGGCTCGAAGCCGGTCACCACGATCGGGACCCGGAAGCGTTCGGCGATCGTCCGGTAGACGGTTGCACCTTCCACCGTGCAGACGTGTCCGGCGGCCAGAAAGCCCTGGATGCGACTGTCCGGATCGGTGAGCAGGGCCTCCATCGCCGGCGGTACCAGCGAGTGCGAGACGAGCAGCGACAGGTTGGACAGCCCCAGGGCCTCGGCCTGCAGCACCGCGAGCGCGGCGGCCGGGGCGGTGGTCTCGAAGCCGACCGCCAGCAGCACCACCTCGCGCTCCGGGTGTTCGCGCGCCAGGGCGACCGCATCCAGCGGCGAGTAGATCACGCGCACCTCCCCGCCGGCCGCGCGCGCGGCGTTCAGGTCGCCCAGCGCGCCGGGTACCCGCAGCATGTCGCCGAAGGTGCACAGCATCACCTCGGGGCGGCGGGTCAGCAGCACGGCCCGGTCCAGGGTCTCGGTGGGCGTCACGCAGACCGGGCAGCCGGGCCCGTGGAGCAGCTCGACCGAGTCGGCCAGCAGCTCGTCCAGCCCGTGGCGCAGGATCGCGTGGGTCTGGCCGCCGCAGACCTCCATCAGCGTCCAGCGCCGGGTGCAGGCCGCGCGGATCGCCTCGACCTGCTGCAGGATCAGCGCCGGGTCGCGGTATTCGTCGAGGTGCTTCACGGACCCTCCGGAGCGGACGGATCGTGCCCGGGGATCTCGCGCAGGGCGGCCAGGGTGCGTTCGGCGGCCGCCTCGTCGACGGTGGCGATCGCGATGCCGGCGTGCACCAGCACGTAGTCGCCGGGCCCGGCCTCCGGCGTACAGGCCAGCGACACCGTGCGCGCAACCCCGCCGAAGGCCACGCGGGCCTGGCGGAACAGCGGATCGTCCGCTTCCTCCACATGGTCGATGCGGCCGGGGATGGCCAGGCACATGGTCTCAGTCTCCGTCGGTGGTTCGCACGGGCGAGGTCGCCCGTCTTGCAATCACGGCCTGGCCGGTCGCCAGCCCGCCGTCGCCGGGCGGGATGCGCTGCGGCCAGAGCGGGCGGAAACCGGCCGCCCGCAGGGCGTCCACGCATTGTTGCAGCAACCACCGATTCTGGAAGCATCCGCCGGTCAATGCCACGGTTTCCCGGTTATTGGCGCGGGCCGCCGCGACCGCGAATCCCGCGAGCGCCCGGTGCAGCCGCGTGGCCATGCGTGCGGGCGCGTCCACCGGCCGCGCCGCGCGTTCCGCGAGCAGGGCATCGACCAGCGGGGCCCAGTCGCCCTGCCAGGGTGCAAGGTCGGTATCCAGCGGGATCGCGTCTGTATCGCCGTACTTTGCACCATTGTCTGCGGGCCCGGCTGCCTCCGCGGCTTCCTGCACGCGCAGCGCGGCCTGGCCTTCGTAGCCGGCGGCGATGCGCAGGCCGCTGAGTGCCGCGACCGCATCGAACAGCCTTCCCGCACTGGAGGTCACCGGGGCGTTGATCCCCCGGTCCAGGCAGGCGAGCAGCGGCTGCCATTCCGCTGCGGTGAACAGGGCGCGCGCGGGACTGGCCTCGAGGGTCGCGCGATCGCCGTGGTACCGGGCATGCAGCAGACCCAGGAGCGCGCGCCGCGGTTCGCGCATCGCGGCCTCGCCTCCGGGCAGGCGGAACGGTCGCAGATGCCCGCTGCGGCGCCAGCTGCCGTCACGGTCGAGACTCAGGCACTCGCCGCCCCACAGCGTACCGTCGTCGCCCAGCCCGGCCCCGTCCCACACCAGGGACAGCGCCGGTTCGCGCACGCCGTGCTCCGCGAGGGCCGCCACCGCATGGGCGTGATGATGCTGTACCCGCGTGAGCGGCAGGTCCCGGGTTTCGGCCAGGCGTGTGGACGCGTAATCCGGGTGTCGGTCGCAGGCGATCCGTTCGATGTCCACCCCGCAGAGTTCCCCCAGCGCCCGGGCCTCGCCGTTCAGCCGCTGCAATGCCGCATCGCTTTCCAGGTCGCCGACATGGGCGCCGACCACCACTTCGTTCGCGAGCGCCAGGACGGGCGCTGCCTTGAGCTGTCCGCCCAGCGCCAGGGTGACCGGCGCGGGCGCAACCGCGGGCTCCCCCGCAGGCAGTGGCACACGCGTTGGCATGCAGCCGCGCCCCAGTCGCAGGCACTGGGGTTCGCCGGCGGCGACCTGGAACACGGAGTCGTCCAGCGCCCGTGCGACCGGCCGGTCGTGATCCAGGATCGCGTCCGCGATATCGCCCAGCCGGGCAACCGCCTCGTCGCCTTCCACGCACAGGGGCTCGCCGCTGCGGTTCCCGGAAGTGCAGACCACCGGTTCGCCGAAGTCGTCCAGGAGCAGGAGGTGCAGCGGGGTGGACGGGCGCATCAGTCCGCGACGTCCGAGGCCCGGGGCGACCTCTTCGGCCAGCGGCGCCTCCGGCCGGCCCTCGACCAGCACGATGGGGGCCTCGGGGGATTCCAGCAGCGCCTGCTCGAGCTCGTCGATGCGGGCGAGCGATGCCGGTTCGGCCCGGCCCGGCAGCATGACCGCCAGCGGCTTTTCCGGCCGCTGCTTGCGCCGGCGCAGCCGCGCGACCGCATCCGGTCGGGTGGCATCCACCAGCAGCTGGAAGCCGCCCGTGCCCTTGAGGGCCAGAATGCCCCCTTCGCGCAGGATGTCCACCCCCGCGCGCAGGGCGGCGTCGCCGGTGCTCCGCGCGTCCCCGTCCGGCGTGCGCAGCGTGAGTTGCGGGCCGCACTCCGGACAGGCCATGGCCTCCGCGTGGAAGCGCCGGTCCTCCGGGTCCTCGAATTCGCGGAGACACGCCGGACACAGGGCAAACCCGGCGAGCGTGGTCCGCGCCCGCTCCCAGGGCAGGCCGGTCGTGATGCTCCAGCGCGGTCCACAGTCGGCACAGGCGGTGAACGGATAGCGGAAGCGCCGCGCAGCCGAATCACGGATTTCGGCCCGACACGCCGGGCAGGGCGCGCGGTCGGGGGCCAGTGCGGGAGCGCCCCCGCCGGCGGCATGATGGGTGCGGACGTAAAAATCCGCATCCCCGAGCGGCGGAATCGTGGTGGCGGTGATCAGGTCCACGCGTGCGGCCGGCGGGCCGTCCTCGTCCAGGGAACGGCGGAACGACTTCAGTGCCGTCTGCGGCCCTTCGATCTCGATCACGACCCCTTCCGCGGTGTTCGCGACCGCTCCCGTCAGCCCCAGCCGATGCGCCTGACGGGCGACGAACGGCCGGAACCCGACGCCCTGGACCCGGCCCGCGACGATCAGGCGCCAGCGCGCACGAGCGCGATCGTTCACACCACGTCCAGGTTCCGCAGCAGGATCTGCTGGGCTTCGGGGTGGGTGTCGTCGTCCGAGGTCTCCACCTCCAGTTCGGCGCCCTCGGCCACTGTGCCGCGGGTGCCGTCCTCGAAATGCTCGCGGAAATGCTCCGGCGTGATATGCGACAGCGCCCCCAGCCACACCCGGACCCGGGTCACGCGCTCGGCGTTGTTGTCGGCCGCCACCTGCTCGATCTTGCGCAGCAAGTCGGCCATCAGCGAATGTTCGTGCATGGTTCAGTGTCTCCCCGCCGTGGTTGCCTTAAGGTAGACTGATCACTCCCAATAATAATGGCTGCAGGGAGGCGGCATGGAAAAGGAAAACGCCTGGAAACCGTCGATGTTTCCCTGGGTCTCGACGTCCTCTCCATACCGTTCGCCGCGGATGTCATCCGGCATGTTCGACGGGTAGGGGCGGCGGATACCCACTGAACGGAGCCCGACATCCATGCAGATCCATATCGACACCCCCGACCTGATGACCCGCGTGCGGCTCGAATCGCGCTGGCGCGCGGCCGGTGCCGAAGTGACCGGCAGCGGCGAGCCCGCAGCCCCCGACCTGATCGTGATCGACCTGGGTGCACGGGACGTCGGGAGTGTGTCGACCTGGCGTGAACGCTGTCCGGATGCCGCCATCCTCGCCTTTGGCCCGCATGTGGAAGGGAGCATGCTCAAGGCCGCGCGTGAGGCCGGAGCCGACGAGGTGGTGGTGCGCGGCAAGGTCGCCGACCGCGTGGCGAAAAAGATCGCCGACGACACGGCATAGTGCGACGGGGGCGGCGGGCGCGAGGTTTACGTTCCCGGCGGGCGGGCCTACGCTCGAAAGACCCGCATCCGCGTAGCGAGGTGACGTGATGGCTCCGGACGAGCAGGCAGCCCCCGACGTCGAGGATCGACTGGCACTGTTCACCGATCTCTACGAGCTCAGCATGCTGCAGGCCTATTTCGAGGAAGGCCTGCACGATTCCGCCGTGTTCACGCTGTTCGTGCGCCGGGTGCCCGAACGGCGCAACTACCTCCTCGCCTGCGGCCTGGATACGGTCCTGGAACAGCTGGAGGGGCTGCGCTTCTCCCGGGCGGACCTCGACTACCTCGCCGGTCTCGACCGGTTTTCCGATTGCTTTCTGCAGTGGCTGGAGTCCTTCCGCTTTACCGGCGAGGTCCGCGCCGTGCAGGAAGGGACGCCGGTCTTTGCCAACGAGCCGATCCTCGAGGTCCGCGCGCCATTGCCCGAGGCCCAGCTGGTGGAAACCCTGATCATGAATCAGATCCACCTGCAGACGGTACAGGCGACCAAGGCCGCGCGCCTGGTGACCGCGGCGCAGGGCCGCGACGTGGTGGATTTCGGCGCGCGCCGCATGCACGGGCTGGATGCCGCGGTGAAGGGGGCACGTGCCTTCCACGTCGCCGGGGTGGCCAGCACCTCCAACGTCCTCGCCGGCAAACGCTACGGGATCCCGGTCAGCGGCACCATGGCCCACAGCTACATCCAGGCGCATGACGACGAGGCCGCCGCCTTCGCCGCCTTCGCAGGACTGTATCCGGAGACCGTGCTGCTGGTGGACACCTACGACACCCTCGCGGGGGTGCGCCAGGTGATCGATCTGGCTCGCCGGCTCGGCGACCGCTTTCGGGTCCGGGCCATCCGTCTGGACTCGGGTGATCTGGGCCAGCTGGCACGCGATGCGCGTGCGATGCTGGACGCGGCGGGCCTGGAACGGGTCGGGATCTTCGCCAGCGGCGGGCTGGATGAACACGTGGTCGCCGGGTTGCTGGCCGCGGGTGCCCCCATCGATGCGTTCGGCGTCGGCACCAGCATGGGCATCTCCACCGACGTGCCGGATCTCGACATCGCCTACAAGCTGGCGGAATACGCCGGCGAGGGGCGGCTCAAGCTCTCCAGCGGCAAGCCCATTCTGCCGGGCGGCAAGCAGATCTTCCGTCGCCGGGACGGGGCGCATTTCAGCGGCGACACCATCGCCCGCGAGGACGAGTCGCTCCCCGGCGAACCGCTGCTGCAGCCGGTGATGCGCGAGGGCCGGCGTCTGTCCGGGCATGTACGGGATCTCGCTGCCCTGCGGGAACACGCGCGCCAGCAGCTGCAGTCCCTGCCCCCGGAAATCCGGGGGATCGAACCGGCGGCCGGGCCTTACCCGGTCGCCGTGAGTGACGCACTGCAGTCGCATCAGGCCGCGGTGACGCGTGCCATCCGGGCGCGCCACGCGGAGTGAAGCCATGAACGTTCGGAGTTCGCCATGAACCTTGATCCCGGAACCCTGCTGCAGCCCGGCGATGCCCTCCTGGTCGTGGACGTGCAGAACGACTTCTGTCCCGGCGGGGCGCTCGCCATCGACGATGGTGACGCCGTGGTCCCGGTGCTCAACCGCTGGCTGAAAGCGGCCGGCGAACTCGGCCTTCCGGTCTACGCCTCGCGCGACTGGCATCCGCGGGAACACCCGAGTTTCGCGGCGCAGGGCGGCCCGTGGCCGCCGCACTGCCTGCAGGATTCCCCCGGAGCCCGGTTCCACCCCGCTCTGGCCTTGCCGGAGGACGCCATACGGGTGACCAAGGGCGTGCGTTTCGACCGGGACCAGTACTCCGCCTTCGACGGTACCGGCCTCGCGGTCGCGCTGCGCAACCGGGGCGTGGGTCGCATCTGGGTCGGCGGTCTGGCCCAGGACGTGTGTGTGGCCGCCACGGCGGTGGATGCCCGCAAGGAGGGCTTCGCCGTGCACTTGATCCCCGATGCGACCCGCCCGGTGACGGCCGAAGGCGGCCGCGAGGCCCTGCAACGCATGGCCGAAGCCGGCGTGGAGATCCCGGACCATGAGTGAGACCGAACCGCGGCAGATGCCGGTCGAGCTGATCCCGCTGGAGGCCTCGGTGCGTCTTGCGGACGAACTCGCCCGGGAGATCCGCACGAGCGGGTTCCGACCGGATACCGTCGTTGCCATCGCCCGCGGCGGGTTCCTGCCGGCCCGTTTCCTGTGCGATTTCCTGCACGTGCACAGGCTGTTCAGCGTGAAGGTGGAGCACTACACCGCAGGCGCCCGCGAGCAGCAGCAGGCCGCCGTGACCGCGCCGCTGTCGGGCGACATCGCGGGCCGCCGGGTCCTGCTGGTGGACGACGTGAACGACAGCGGCGACACCCTGCAGGCCGCGCGTGCGCACGTCGCCGAGGGTGCGCCGGAGGCGGTGCGCATCGCCGTGCTGCACCAAAAGGACACTACCGGCTGCGCGGCCGATTTTGTCGGCCAGCGGGTGGAGCGGTGGCGCTGGATCCTCTACTCGTGGGCGGTGATCGAGGACGCCGGCCAGTTCGCGCGCCAGATGGAGCCGGCCCCGGCAACGGCCGCGGAGCTGGATGCGCGTCTGCGCCAGGACTACGGGCTGGCCCTGGACGCCACCGAGCTGGACCGGGTCATTCGCTTCAACGAGCTTCCGGTGTCCTCCTGAAGGCGGATTGTCCCGCGAGCGCCGTGGTGTCCGCGGTCAGGCCGGGGCCACGCCGCGAGAGGCCGACAGCGCGCGCAGGCGGCGGCGCTGCATCTTGAGGCGATACTCCAGCTCCTTGAATCGGGTGCGCAGTTCCGTGCGCAGCCAGCGGTCGTTCAGGGCCTCGCGTCCGGCCCGCATGTTGTCCGCCTGCACCTGCTGCCACTGGTTCACCGTATCGCGGAAGTGCTGGTATTCGCGTTCCACGGTCGCGCGCCAGGTGTCGTGCACCGGCCCGGCCGCATCGGAGTTCAGCAGGCGGCGGAACTCGGTGTGCAGCCGCGCGCGCAGGATCTTGAAGCGCGGCGTCCAGCGCCGGTCATGCACCAGCCCCGTCCACGCCAGCAGGTTGATCAGCCACTTCGAGGGGTCGTACTGCCACCAGCGCACGCCGTTGCGGTAGTCGCCCTGAAAGGCATGGTGGAAGTTGTGGTACCCCTCGCCCCAGGTGAGCAACGCGACCAGGCCGTTGTCCACGGCGGTATTCTCGTCACTGTAGGGGCGCCATCCCCACCAGTGCGCCAGGGAGTTGATAAAGAACGTGAAATGGTGACTGAGCACCAGCCGCAGCACGCCCGCCAGCAGCAGCATGCCGATCACGTCCCCGAACACCAGCCCCAGCAGCAAGGGCAACCCCAGGTTCAGCCCCCACACCAGGGTCCAGTAGTGGCGGTGCTGCCACATCACCACCGGATCCTTCGTCAGGTCCTTCGCGCGTGAATAATCGGCCCGGCTGGCGGGCCAGTTGCGCAGCATCCATCCCATGTGGGCGTGCCAGAAGCCGCGCTTGATGGAATGCGGGTCGCGTTCCACGTCATCCACGTAGCCATGATGCACGCGGTGCCGGGCACTCCAGTTGTAGATACTGTTCTGCAGCGCCAGCGCCCCGCAAAGCGCCAGAATCACGCGCAGCGGGCCGCGCGCCTTGAAGCTGCGATGCGCCCACAGCCGGTGATAGCCCACGGTAATCCCCAGGCCGCCGAGCACCATGAAGATCCCGAAAAAGGCCCAGGCCGCGCCACTGAAGCCCTGCGTCAGGCCCCACCAAGGGACCAGCGTGAGGGCGGCCAGATTGCTCGCCAGAAAGAAGATCGCGGTGGTCCGGGCAATCGGCGGGGTCGGTTCGGACATCGAAAGATACCTGCTGACGATCGGGGCAAGCGCCAATGCTTGCCCCTTCATGTTCGTTCAGACCACGTTGCGAGCAAAAAATGCCCGACGGGGCGTAAAACCTGCAGGGCCCAGGGGGGCCGGCGGTCAGATCTGCCACTTGACCGGCGCTCGGGGGTCGGGCTCATAGGCGAAGTAGGTGCCGGTGCGGACGGTCCGCTCGAGGTGTTCGCCGAGCGCTGCATGGTGCTCGGCGATTCGATCGAGGGCGTAACGCAGTGACCGGGTTGCACTGGTTCGTGCCCGTTCCACGCCATCTCCCACCGTTCGGGCGCGGTCGTTCAGGCCCACGCCGCGGCGCAGCTCGTTGATCAGAAACTCGCGGTCGGCGCGGGCCAGTTCTGCCCGGTGAAGGTCGTTGTTGGCCTCGGCCTCTTCGATATCCGCTTCCGTTTCGGCGAGTCGTTGCCGATAGGCTTCGCGCGCCTTCGAGTCGAACACCTCCAGTCCCGCCTGGGCATCGATGTGCAGATCTTCCGCAGGGGGCTCGACCGGCAGTGCCCCGCGTTCGGCAGACACCAGGTCGAGGACGTGGAACTCGCGACCGGGTTCTGCCAGCAGGCGCTCCAGATAGCGCATGCCCTTGAGGTCCTTAAGGCGCACGGTGGTGCCGGCGTACGTCACCGTTCGCATCTCCGCCTCCCGGCTGAAGATGCAGCGTTCGGGCTCGGGTTTTATCCCCGCAGGCTCCTCTGGCGCCCGTTCGCGTGCGAGTTCGGCCCAGGGAGTGGCGTTGAGGTCCCGGAATGCGCTACAGGCGGCCTCGAACTCCTGCTCTGCTGCCCCGCGGTCGTCTGCTGCGCGATAGGCTTCGGCCAGTTCGATGCGCAGGGTTGCTGCATCAAAGGGCATTCGCAGCGAGACCCATTCAGTGACGGCGCTACTCAACAGCCGGATGGCTTCTGCGGTTTGCCCGTCGTGGAGCGCCAGACGCCCCCGGGCCGCGACGGCCGCGTTGCGCAGTGTGTGGCTTTGATAGGCCTCCGCGGTGGTCTCCAGATCCGCTGCGGCGGCGCGCGCCACATCCGCACGCCCGGCGGCCAGTGCGATCACCACCTCGGCATCGCGCAAGGGGGCCCGCCGCAGGGCGCCGGTAGGCGGGCGCTCTTTCGAGGGGATGTCGAAAGGATGTTCGAGTGCGTTCTCGATCATCGAGAAGGCTTCCTCGGTGCGCCCCTGGGCCAGCCGCAGCCACGCAAGCCCCGGCTGGGGAAGCCAGGCGTTCTGGTAGGCAGCCATGAACGCCTCTTCGGCCCCGGCGAAATCGCCCTTGCGCAGGCGCGCGTTGCCCAGTTCAGTGAGAGGCCAGCCGTACTCGCGGCGCATCCAGGGTCGCAGCTCTTCGCATGCGAGCAACGCCTCCTGTTCGGCCGCATCGCAGGGTCCCCGCAGGCGCATGATCTCCGCCTGGTGGACCCGGCAACGCCCGCCAAGGCCCCCGAACGCAGCACCCTGGCGCCAGCGTTCCATGGCTTCGGTCCACTGTTCGGCACGATCGTGCTGCCCGATCCATTGCATCGCACAGATGACCTCGCACCACATCTGTCCGGAGGTCAGGGGATCGAGATTGCCGGCGCTCAGCTCAACGGCCACATCGTCCAGCGCACTCAGCCCTTCGTCGACTGCGCCATCATGGATGCGGACTCTGGCGTGGGCTACCTGTCCGATGATTGCCGGGGCCTTCAGGCCGTGCCTGCGCCCCCCTTCCATCGCCTTTCGCGCCCAGTGCCCGGTCCCCGGCATGTCGCCGCACATCAGACGTTCGTAGGTTCTTACCGCAGCGATCCACGCCCGGACCGGGTTGTCCGGTGCATCCGCGACCAGGCGGTCTGCCCGAGACAGCCAGGCGCGCACGGGTGCCATCAGGCCCGAATCCATCATCAGATACATGCCCACGTTTACGGCGGCCCGGGCCGCCTCGCAGGGCTCATCGTTCTCGAGATGAAGGCGGTACAGGTCGCCATACGCGGCCAGAGTCCCTTCCAGGTCTCCGTCTCCATATGCCGCCATGGCCCGGAGTTCCAGCAGCTCCGACGAAGGCGGGAGGGTGAGGTCGTCAATCAGCTCGCGCGCCCGGGCAAAGTCACCGGCGTCGAGGGCCGCGCGTACCTGTATCAGATCTGGATCCGCCATCTCTCACTTCTACTTGTCCGTCTCGTGACAGGAAATGTCACGCCTTCCGTGTGGATGCTCGATGCATCTGTTCCGTTTTAACCAGAGCATAGGGAGTAGTTGTCATGTCCGAAACCGAAACGCTTTACGACCGGCTCGGTGGCCAGGCCGGAATCGACAAGCTCGTAAACCGCATTGTCGAGCTTCACCTTCAGAACCAGACGGTGGGTCCCCGGTACTGGGCACTCGACGACGATCAGGTGGACCATGCACGGGAAAAGGTCAAGGAGTTCCTCGCGGCCGGATCGGGCGGACCGGTGGAGTACACCGGGCGATCCATGCTGGAGACACATACCGGCATGAACGTCAGCGTGGACGAATTCGTGGCGGTACTCGACGACATCGTGCAGGCCATGCAGGAGATGGATTATCCGCGTCCGGTCTGCGACGAAGTACTCGGTATTTCCTACTCCCTGAAGGAGGAGATCGTCCACAAGTAGACCAGCCTCGGGCAGCCCTTTTCGCCAGACGCAAAAATGGAAACGGGGCCGGGTCTCTCGTCGTATCCGGCCCCTTTCTTCTCACGGACCCGGATAGACCTCGCGAATGAACTCCCCCGGGTCGGAGAGTGCGGCCCACTTCTGTCGCCACGGAAAAATGCGTGTCTGCCGTCCGGGCGCAACCAGCACAGGCCTTTGAGTGCAGAAAGGAGTCAAACGCGGACGAGCCGCATCAGGGACTCGAAGCGATAGACGGCCGAACGGCGGCCAGCAGCCTCGCGCACCGGCTGCAGAAGGCCTTCTTCAAGAAGTACACGGGTGAAGCGCGCGGCGGTTTGTCGGGGAATTCCCGCGGACTGTGTGAAGTGGCTGTTGCGAAAGACCGGCCAGGTGAACAGGTAGTCGAGTGCGAGGACGGAATACCGGGAACCGAGGACATCGGCAAAACGGACTTTCATTTCCTCGTAGTGATCGCGAATGGAGCGGGCCACGTCCGTGTTCCTCCGGGCCTGTTCACGCACGGCGTCCAGAAAGAAGCAGCACCATTCCTCCCAGTGGCCGCTGGCCGATACCTCGCGTAACCGGGCAACATACTCGTCCTTTTGTTCTTCGAAGTAGCGACTCACATAGAAATGTGGCGCGGATATGGCTCCTCCGTGCCACAACATCAGCGTGATCAGCATCCGTCCCACGCGGCCGTTGCCGTCCTTGAACGGGTGCAGGGCCTCGAACTCCGCGTGCGCCAGCGCGGTGCGGAGCAACAGCGGTACATCGTCGCTGGCTATGAACGCGAACAGCGTCTGCATGCCGCTGACCAGCTGTTCGGGTGTCGCGGGAACGAAACGGGCCTCCCGGCTGCCGCGTTCACCGACGTAATTCTGCTCCGTCTTGTACTGGCCGGGGGATTTCTCCGCCCCCCGCCCGAACGAGAGTAGCTGTTGGTGGATGCTGCGAATCAGGCCCTCGGAGAGCGGGTAGCCGTCTTCGAGCTGTGCCTGGGCCGTATTGAGGGCCCGTCGGTACAGGGCCGTTTCGACAACGTCGGATCGGTACAGTCCGGTGGCCCCGGTCTCGTTTTCGTCCTGTTCCGCTTCCAGCTCCAGAATCTCGTCGAGCGTGCTGATGGTGCCTTCCATGCGCGAGGAGATCACGGCCTCCTGGCTGCGTAGCGGGGCCAGGAAGATTTCGCTGTTATGGATGTTCTGCAGGGTCTGGTCGTAGCGCGCCAGCGCATCGGTTGCGGCCAGCAACAACGGCATGAGACGGCTGTAATCGAGCGGGCGGGGCGGGAAGTCACCGGTGTGGTAATGCACGGCGCGAGTACAGTCGATGTTCATGTCGCCCACGCTCGTTTGTGATTAACCAATGACTGGATTTGAGCAACAAAGGGCCTTGTCGTCAACAAGAAGACCCCAACAGGATTTGCGTTCAATAATGGCCGGATTATTGATCTCAATGGGGCTTGCCGGCATTCCGTTACTGTCAAACTTGTTTGTTGTTCATTCGGCGAGCTCGGTGAGCGACAAGCGTGCCAAGTTTCCTGATCGGCCCCGAATCCCGGACCAAGGCGGTTGTTTGCCATTGGACTGAATCGATTCAGGGGGTGCCGCGAGACCCGGATACCGCCCCGGCGAGATCGCTCGTGATTCGGCGGACGACCCGGGCAAGGCTGTCGCGGATCTCGGGCGAGAGGCCGGCGCCATCTTCGAGGCGGGCAGGCTCGATGCCGTGAACGATGAGGGTGTCCGGGAGTTCGTCCAGCGAGCGGGCGAGTTCGACGGCCTCGGCGAGGCCGATGCCGTGGGAGGAGTAGCGGGCGCCGCGCGGCAGCGGCTCGCGGGCGTCCAGCCGGTGGAGGGTGCCGGGCGCAGCGCCGGTGACGATGGCATCGACGAGGATCACCGGGTCGTGGCCCTGCCACAGCTCCATCAGTTCGGCGGGCTCGCCGTGGCTTTTCGCGGTGGCGAGACCCGGGGTATCGGCCAGTGCATCCACCACGGCGTGGCCGATGCCGTCGTCGCCGCGCCAGGGGTTGCCGATGCCGATGACCAGCGCCTCTTTGTCGGTCATTGGCATGTCGGGAGCGGCAGCGGATGCCTCTTGCGGGTGTTCAGGTGCTACGGGGGTGTTTCTTGCCGCCTTGAGAGTTTCTTCGCGGTGTTCGTCGCTCAGGTCCGATCGCCGCCCGTCTGCCTCGGAAGCCGCAGGCAGCCGTTTTTCCCGTGGGGTCTGTCCGGATGGTCGTGCCACGGGGCGCTCCCAGTCGATACCTGGCGGTGACTAACGCGGCGCGCCCTCGCTTTTCCGGGCAGCAGCGGTCGTTTCCAGCCGCTCCGCCAGCCAGATCTTGATGATGGATTGACGGGTGACGCCCAATCGGCTGGCTTCTCGGTCCAGGGACTCGATCATCCAGTCCGGGAAGTCCACGTTTACCCGCCGCTGTTTGCGCAGCGGTCGTTGGGCCCCGGACAGATCCAGGGCATCGGTCATCTCTTCTCCGCTGTCAAAGCGCTCGTCAAATGTCTTCGCTTTCATACAGCGCTACCTCTTCTTTGCGCGACCTGCGTACCGAAATGATACGGACGCAGGCCTCTCGGTGAGTGACAACGGCGGTCCAGTGCCTCCTTTCAATGCGACCGATCACCAGAAAGCGGGGTTCGTCCTCCGTGCGGCCGGGGATCTCCAGCAGATCGGGGTCACGCCAGAGGGCCTGGGCGGTCACGAAGTCGATGCCATGTTTCTCCAGATTCGATCGACTCTTCCGTTCGTCGAACTCGAATGACTTCATGGTGTAGAAATTATACCAGAATGGTGGTTTTTGCTCTCGTAGAGGCAAGCGTTCCTTCGCGCAGGGCCTTACTGGCGGTCGACGGTGAGGTCGAGGAAGTGGGTGGCGCAGGAGATGCAGGGGTCGTAGTTGCGGATGGCGACCTCGCAGTGGTGGCGCAGTTCGTCGTCCGGCAGGTCGAGGTGGCTCTGCACCAGTTCGCGCAGGTCGGCCTCGATGGTGGGCTGGTTGACCGAGGTGGGCGGGACGATCCTGGCGTCGGTGATGATGCCCGCGTCGTCGATGCGGTAGCGGTGGTAGCAGATGCCGCGCGGGGCCTCGGTGGCGCCGAAGCCGGTGCCGGCGCGCGGGGTGACCGGCAGCGCGGGTTCGGCCGGTGCGGCCCGGTAGCCGTCGACCAGGCGCAGGGCCTCCTCGAAGGCGAGCACGATCTCGATCATGCGCACCTGGATGCTGCGGAACGGGTTGCGGCAGGCGGCGCCCAGCCCGGCGCGCTCGGCCAGTTCGGCGGCGCGCGGGGTGAGGCGTTCACGGTTCAGTGCGAAGCGCGCCAGCGGACCCATGAACACCGGTTCGCCGCTGTCGGAGCGGTGGCTGTGCAGGGCGTTGGAGTGGGCCACGTGCTCCTCGGTGAAGACGTCATCGTACTCGCGGATGGCGGCGTCCAGGCCGCTGCCGGAGCCGAGGCGGCCGTGGGTGATGGGGTATTCGTCCGGGTGCACCAGCGACACGAACTCGTAGTCGCGTTCCAGGTTCGGGTAGTCGAGGGTGGCGAGGAATTCGGCCACCTCGCAGGACGCCTCCAGGCCCCAGGCCAGCTCCTCGCGCAGGCCGGCGACCTCGTCGGGCGTCGGCGTGCGGTAGAAGCCGCCGACCCGCAGGTTGACCGGGTGGATCTCGCGCCCGCCCAGCAGGCGCAGGATGGAGTTGCCGATCTTCTTGATGCGCAGGCCGTTGCGCACCATGTCCGGGTGGTCCTTCGCGGCGGTGACCGCGTCGGGATAGCCGAGGAAGTCCGGCAGGTGGAGCATGAACACGTGCAGCGCGTGGCTCTCGATCCATTCGCCGCAGTAGGCCAGCCGGCGCAGGTCCTGCAGCACGCCATCCACGGTTACCCCGCAGACGTCCTCCATCGCCAGCGAGGCGCCCAGCTGGTAGGCGATCGGGCAGATGCCGCAGATGCGCGCGGTGATGTCCGGGGCCTCGCGGAAGTCGCGCCCGCGCAGGAAGCCCTCGAAGAAGCGCGGGGCCTCGAAGATCGACAGCTTCACCTCCTCCACGCGGTCGCCCTCGGTGCGCACGTACATCGCGCCCTCGCCCTCCACGCGCGCGAGGTAGTCGACTTCGATGGTGCGGGTCTCGCTCATGGTCCGTTTCCTGATTCTTCGCGCTCGCTCTCCTCGCGGAAGGCGTCGGCGCCGGCATTGAAGGTGCGGTAGAAGCGCACGCGGGTGGCGCGCTCCATGCCGAGGGCCTCCAGCTGCCCGGACAGGCCGGGCGCGTTGGGCGTCTCCTTGGGGCCGAAGCAGCCGTAGCAGCCGCGGTGGCAGCCGGGGCACAGCGCGCCGCAGCCGGCGTGGGTGACCGGACCCAGGCAAGGCGTGCCGTGGGCGACCATCACGCAGACCTGTCCCGCCCGCTTGCACTCCTCGCAGACGCTGGCGCTGGAGACCTGCGGGCGGCGGCCGTAGAGGAAGGCGCTGATGACCTCCAGCAGCTGGTACTTGTCGATCGGGCAGCCGCGCAGCTCGAAGTCCACCGGCACGTGCTGGCTGATCGCATCCGAGGTGGCCAGGGTCGAGATGTACTCCGGGTGGGCGTAGACCTGGCGGGTAAACTCTTCGACGTCGGCAAAGTTGCGCAGGGCCTGGATGCCGCCGGTGGTGGCACAGGCGCCGATGGTCACCAGGAACTTCGATGCGCGGCGGATCTCGCGGATCTCTTCGGCCGCCTCCGGCGTAGTGATCGAGCCCTCCACCAGCGTCAGGTCCCAGGGCCCGTCGATGCGGGTGCGGGTGGCCTCGGGGAAGTGCGCGATCTGGATCCGGTCGGTCACCGCCAGCAGCTCGTCCTCGCAGTCCAGCAGCGAGAGCTGACAGCCGTCGCAGGAGGCGAACTTGAACACCGCGAGGGTAGGCTTTTCCCGACTCATAGCTCGCGTATCCGGAAGGCCGGTTCCATTACCGGGTAGGGAAACACGGGGCCGTCGCGGCAGACGAACTGCGCCCCGATCTGGCAGTGCCCGCAGAAACCCAGCGCGCAGCGCATGTTGCGCTCCATGGAGACAAAGATGTCTTCCGGCTTGACACCGCGGCGCTCCAGCGACGACGCGGCGAAGCGCATCATCACCTCCGGGCCGCAGACCATCGCCAGCGTGTTGCGCCGGTCGAAGCCGCCGCGGTCGATCAGCTGGGTGACCACGCCGACATCGCCGCGCCACGCGGCCGTGCCGCGGTCCACGGTGATGCGCAGGTCGAGATCGTCGCGCGCGCCCCAGGCCTCCAGCTCGTCACGAAAGATCATGTCACCGGGCGAGCGCGCGCCGTAACAGATCACCACATGACCAAAGTCGTCGCGCCGTTCCAGCGCCGCATGGATCACCGGCCGCAGCGGGGCCAGGCCGATGCCGCCGGCGACCAGCACCAGATCGCGGCCATGGGCCTGCTCCACCGGCCAGGCGGTACCGAACGGCCCGCGCAGGCCGACCACCGCGCCGGGTCCCAGATCCTGCATCGTGCGGGTCACGCTGCCCACCGCGCGGGTGGTATGCACGATGCCTCCATCGTCGGTGATCGCGGACACCGAGATCGGCACCTCGCCCACGCCGAACAGGTAGAGCATGTTGAACTGCCCGGGCGCTGGCGGCTGCCCCGGTTCGACCCCCGGCTCCGGGTACAGTGTCCAGCTGAACACCTCGTTGCTGGCGACGTCCGGGCGCATCGAATGGATGCGCCAGGGCTGTGGCGCCATCGCCTGTTCCGGCAGGGCGCTGTCGGCGCGGGGCTGCAGGGTTTCAGGTGCCATGCCCGGGCCCTCCGTGACTGTAGATGTCCAGCGCCTGCAGCCGCGCGGCCTGCAGCCGCTGCACGATCAGTGCGGAGAAATGTTTCATCAGCATGTAGCCGAACGCCGGGTCGGCCTCCATATGTTCACGCAGCACTCCGGCATCGAAGTGCAGGGTTTGCAGATCGGTGATCGCCCGGGCGTCGTAACTGGCGCGATACGGCGGTAGCAGCCACGACCAGCCGAGGATGTCGCCGGGCCCCAGGGTCTGGAAGGTCACGCAGCCTTCGCGCAGCGGGCTCTCCAGCGCGACCTGGCCCTCTCGGATCAGCCAGAAGGTCTCCGTCGGCTCGTGGTCGCGCATCAGCCGCGTGTCCGCCGGGTAGCTGAGCTTCGCGGCGCAGGCCGCCAGCAGGCGCCGGTGTTCCGGCTCCATGTCGGCAAAGAACGGCTGGTCTTCGAGGATCGCCAGCAGCTCGTTCATGCCCGGCCCTCCGGGTCGCGGCGCACCGCCGTCACCTCCTCGGTGATGTCGATGCCCACCGGGCACCAGGTGATGCAGCGCCCGCAGCCGACACAGCCGGAGGTGTCGAACTGATCGTGCCAGGTCGCGAGCTTGTGGGTGATCCACTGGCGGTAGCGTGCGGCTACCGAGTCGCGGTGGGCGCCGCCGACCAGATGCGAATGTTCCTGGTTGAAGCAGGAATCCCAGCGCCGCACGCGCTCGGTGCGCTGGCCCTCCAGATCGGGCACCTCCTCGACCTGCGAGCAGAAGCAGGTGGGGCAGACCAGGGTGCAGTTGGAGCAGGACAGGCAGCGCTCGGCCGTCTCCTCCCAGCGCGGGTGTTCGAAGGCCCGGTTCAGCACCTCGCGGGCGTCGCCGGGCATCTGCCGGCCCATCTTTTCCGGGGCCTCGGCCCATACGCGTTCGGCGGCGGCCTGCTCGGCGTCCGTGCCCGGGCGCGGCTCCAGCCGCTCGAGCATCGCGCGCCCGGCCTCGCTCCCGGCCTCGGCGACCAGGAAATGCTGCGTGGCATCGATTACCTCGGTCAGGGCCAGGTCGAAGCCCTCGCGGGCGCGCGGTCCGGTATCCATCGAGGCACAGAAGCAGGTGCCGCCGGGCTCCGCGCAGTGGGCCGCGACCATGAACACGTCCCGGCGCCGCGCTGCATAGCCGCGATCCTGCACCGCCTGTCCGAGGAATACCCGGTCCTGCACGCCGATCGCCGCCAGCTCGCAGGCACGCATGCCGATGAACGCGCGCGGCGGGGCGTCGGATTCGCCCGGCTCGGTGGTAAAGCTGCCGTCCGCCTGGCGGGTCAGCCGGAACAGGGTCTCCTGCGGGGGGAACAGGTACTTCTTCCAGGAATGCGGGCCGACCACGTAGCCGAACAGGGCGCCGTCTCCGCGCTCGCGCAGGCGGTAGTGGCCGGGGGCGTGCTCGTCGGTCCAGCCCGCCGGCAGGTCGTCGAGACCGTGCACCCGGTCGTAGACGATCGCGCCGTCGCGCCGTGTTGGACCCACCACCTCGTAGCCATCAGAGGCCAGCAGGCGGATCAGCGTATCCACGGCCTGGGGTGTGATCACTTCCACGGGGTGCTCCCGTTCCCGATGGGATGGTTTCCATATTGCGCCAGAATCCCCTGCGGGGCCAACCCCCGGCAGCCCCGACGCGCATCCGGGGCCCCGGTCGTGCGAAGCTGTAGGTCCTCAGTCAGGGCCCGACCCGGGCCAGCCACCGGAGGAAATGGATGAAGGTCGCCGTATTCAGTGCCCAGCAACACGATCAGGAGCATCTGGTGCCGATGCTGCGCGAGGCCGGCATGGAGCCGGTACTGGACGAGCGCCGCCTGACCCCGGAGACGGTGGGTGACGCGGCCGGTGCGGATGCGGTCTGCGCCTTCACCAACGACGACCTGTGTGCGGCCACCCTGGACGGGCTGCAACGTCACGGCATCCACGTGGTGACCCTGCGCTGCTCGGGCCACAACAACCTGGATGACGAACATGCACGCCGCATCGGCATGCGCGTGGCCCGGGTCCCGGCGTACTCGCCGAATGCCATCGCCGAGCACGCGGTGGCGCTGCTGATGACCCTGAACCGCCACACCCACTTCGCCTGGAAGCGCACCCGGCGCGGCGATTTCCGGCTGAACAACCTGGTCGGCTTCGACGTCGCGCAGCGCAGCGTCGGCGTGGTCGGTACCGGCAAGATCGGCGCGGCCTTCGCCCGCATCATGCTTGGCTTCGGGGCTCGCGTTCGCGCGATGGACCCGTACCCGGATTCGGAACTGCAGGCCGCCGGCGTCACCTACACCGACCTCGACGAACTGCTGGCGACCTCCGATGTGGTCTGCCTGATGTGCCCGCTGACGCGCGACAACCACCACATGATCAACGCCGAAACGCTGGCGCGCATGCCGCGCGGGGCCATCCTCATCAACACCGCGCGCGGGGCGCTGGTGGACACCGATGCGGTGGAGGCCGCGCTGGATTCGGGCCAGCTCGGGGCAGCGGGTCTGGATGTCTACGAAGACGAAGGCCCGGTGTTCTTCCGCGACTGGACCGGCACCCCGGACGGTGTCCCCGATGCCCGGCTGGTCCGCCTGACCCGCCGCGACAACGTCCTGGTCACCGGCCATCAGGCGTTTCTCACCCACGAAGGACTGACCGGCATCGCCGAGACCACCGTGCACAACCTGCAGGTGCTGGCGCGCGACCCAGAGGGCCACGAGGAACTGCCGGGCCGGCTGGTGTGATGACGGGCCTGGCGCTCGATCGAGGCGCTTGATTTTCCCTGCCCGGCACCATATATGTCCTGAACGGAGGCCATTCGGGCAGGGAGGACAGAAGATGAGCGAGGTCGACGGTGCAAGGGTCATCGAGAACACCTGGATCACCCTGAGCGACGGCTGCCGTCTGGCCGCCCGCATCTGGCTGCCGGAGGACGCCGAGCACAACCCGGTGCCGGCGATCCTCGAGTACATCCCCTACCGCAAGAACGACCACAAGGCCCTGCGTGATGCGGAGGTGCACGGGTTCTTCGCCGCGCACGGCTACGCCGGGGTGCGCGTGGATCTGCGCGGCAGCGGCGACTCGGAGGGCGTGCTGCGCGACGAATACCTGCAGCAGGAACTCGACGATGGCCTCGAGGTGATCCGCTGGATCGCGCAGCAGCCGTGGTGTTCCGGCAGGGTCGGCCTGTTCGGGCTGTCCTGGGGCGGCTTCAACGGGCTTCAGCTGGCGGCCCTGCAGCCGCCGGAACTGGGGGCGGTGATCTCGGTTTGTTCGTCGGATGACCGCTATGCCGACGACGTGCACTACATGGGCGGCTGTCTGCTGACCGACAACCTTTCCTGGGCGTCGACCATGTTCGGCTTCAACTCCTGCCCGCCGGACCCGCGGGTGGTCGGCGAGGATCGCTGGCGCGACATGTGGCGCGAGCGGCTGGAGGGGTCCGGCCTGTGGATCCGCAACTGGCTGGAGCACCAGCGCCGCGACGACTACTGGAAGCACGCTTCGGTCTGCGAGGACTACAGCGCCATTCAGGTCCCGGTGATGGCGGTCAGCGGCTGGGCGGACGGCTACTCCAACACGGTGTTCCGCCTGCTCGAGCACCTGCAGGTACCGCGCGCCGGGCTGGTGGGGCCCTGGGGCCACAAGTATCCGCACATGGGCGGGCCGGGGCCGACCATCGACTTCCTCGGCGAATGCGTGCGCTGGTGGGACCACTGGCTCAAGGGCATCGACCGCGGCGTGGACGCCGATCCGATGGCTCGGCTGTGGCTGCACGACGCGCGCAGCCCGCTTGTCCCGGAGATCACCGGTGAGTGGATCGCCGAGCAGCGCTGGCCCAGCCCCAACATCCACTACCACGAATTCGGTCTGGCCCGGGGGCGCCTGGTCGCCGGCGGCGAACGCACCGATGAAGCGGAAACCCTGACCATCCGCAGCCCGCTGAGCGTGGGGCTGTTCGCCGGCAAGTGGTGTTCCTACGCCGAGACCACCGACCTGCCTTCGGACCAGCGCCTGGAAGACGGCGGCGCACTGGTGTTCGAGACCGATCCGCTGGACGAAGACTTCGACCTGCTGGGCGATACCGAACTGGAACTGGAAATCGAGGCTGATCGTCCGGTGGCCCAGGTCGCCGCGCGCCTGTCCGATGTGGACCCGGAGGACCGGGCCACGCGCGTCACCTTCGGCATCCGCAATCTGACGCATCGCGACGGGCACGAGGACCCGCAGCCGCTGGAGCCCGGTCGGCGCTACCGTGTCCGGTTCCGGCTGAACGAGGTGGCCCAGCGGTTTCGCCGCGGTCATCGGATTCGCCTGTCAATCTCCAGTTCCTACTGGCCGCTGGCGTGGCCGGCACCGGAACCCGCACGTCTGACGCTGCATCTGGAGGGTTGCTGCCTGCATCTGCCGGAACGCCGGGTCGACGCCGACACCCCCGTCCCGCGGGATCTCGGCGAGCCGCGGCATGCCCCCACCCCGGGGCATACTCTGCTGGCCCCGGCCCACCGGGAATGGAAGACCGAGCACAACCTGGCGACCAACGAGGTCGTCCTGAACGTGATCAACAACGACCCCGTGCTGCAGCTGCATGACAATGACCTGACCTTTGGCCGGGAGGTGCACGAACGCTACAGCTACCGCAGCGAGTCCTACGACACCGTGCGCGGCGAGGTGGTGCAGACCCGGCATTTCCGGCGTGATGACTGGTCGGTGCGCACGGTGACCCGCACCGTGCTCACCTCTACCCCCGACACCTTCCGGATCCGCGCCACCCTGGACGCCTACGAGGGTGATGTACGCATCTACGCGCAAAGCTGGGACGAGAGCATCCCGCGCGACCTGGTGTAACCCGACAACATACCGGGAAACCGGGGGGGGAGAGCATGAGCGAAAAGAAGCACGTTTTTGTCGTTGGCATGGATGCCTTCAACCAGGCCAAGCTGGAGCGCCTGCCCCAGGCGGCCGAGTGCGAGTTCCACTCGGCCCTGGATTTCAGCGACATCCGCAACGTCGAGTCCTTCTACATGGAGGCGCTGATCGAACGTGCGGCCGGCAACATCGAGGCGGCCGGCGTGCCGGTGGATGCCATCGTCAGCTTCTACGACTTCCCCGGCACCGTGATGGTCCCGTTGCTGGCCGAGCGCTTCGGCGTGCCCGGCCCCTCGCTGGAGGCCGTGCTCAAGTGCGAGCACAAGTACTGGAGCCGGCTCGAGCAGCGCAAGGTGATCCCCGACCATATCCCGCGCTTTCGGGCCTTCGACCCGCATGACGAGAATGCGTGGTCGAAACTCGACATGCTGCCGCCGTTCTGGATCAAGCCGATCAAGTCGTTCCGTTCGTTCCTCGCCTTCCAGATCAACGACGAGCGACAGTTCCGGTCGGTCATGCAGATCTGCCGCGAGAAGGGAGGTTTCATCGGCGGGCCGTTCGCCTGGCTGATGCAGCGTTCCGGCGCGCCTCCGGAGATCGCCGAGATGCCCGAGAGCTTCGTGGCTGAATCACCCATCGGCGGCTGGCAGTGCACCCTCGAGGGATACAGCTACAACGGGCAGGTGAATGTCTACGGTGTGGTCGATTCGGTGACCGAGCAGGACGGCTCCTCGTTCTCGCGCTACGAATACCCGTCCTCGCTGCCGCTGGAGATCCAGCACCGCATGATGGATCTCGCGCGGCTGGCGGTGCAGCAAACCGGCCTGGACAACTCGCCGTTCAACGCCGAGTTCTACTACGACCAGACCGGCGACCAGGTGTGGCTGCTGGAGATCAACCCGCGGATCTCCCAGGCTCATTCGGACATCTTCGAGAAGGTGCACGGCATCTCGCACCATTCCGTGATGGTGGACCTGGCGCTGGGACGCAAGCCGCGGCCGATGGAGCGTAACGGCGAGTTCAACGTGGCCGCCCATTTCATGTTCCGCACCCATGAAGCCGGCCGCGTGCGGCGTATCCCCAGCCCCGAGGCCATCACCCGGCTGAAGACCCGCCAGCCCGGCACCGAGGTCAAGATCCCGGTGAAGCCGGGTCAGCACCTCAAGGACCTGCAGGGCCAGGACATGTACAGCTTCGAGATCGCCAACGTGTTCATCGGCGGCCGCGACCGGGCGGATCTGCTGGACAAGTACGACGAGGCCCTGTCGGTTCTGCAGTTCGACATCGAGAAGGACACCGAGGCGGTCATCACCTCATCGTCGGGCCGGATCGGCGAGAGGGCTCGCCTCCTGCCGGTTGACGCCTCCCCGGGCCGGATCGGCGAGAGGGCTCGCCTCCTGCCGGTTGACGCCTCCCCGGGCCGGATCGGCGAGGGGGCTCGCCTCCTGCCGGTTGATGCCTCCCCGGGCCGGATCGGCGAGGGGGCTCGTCTCCTTCCGCGGTTGATGCCTGACCCGTAGGAGGCCGGCCCTCCGGCCGATCGGCGTCACGGGTTGCCAGCCGGCGCTGGCTCTCGCGCGGCCCGAACCTCCGTACGGGCCAGCAAAAAAGGCCCGGTCCCCCGAAGGGGCCGGGCCCTGCAAGGCCGGGTTGGCGGGCCGCGGACTGGGTCGCGGCCGCCGGACCGGTCAGCCTTCGTTGTGGTAGCGGGTCACGCGCTGCACGTCGTTCTTCGCGCCCAGCACCACCGGCACGCGCTGATGGATGTCCTTCGGCGGGACCTCCATGATGCGCTGGCGCCCGGTGGTGGAGGCACCGCCGGCCTGCTCGACGATGTAGCTCATCGGGTTGGCCTCGTACATCAGGCGCAGCTTGCCTTCCTGGCCCTTGGCGGTGGTCTTGGAGTCCAGCGGATACATGAAGACACCGCCGCGCGACAGGATGCGGTGCACCTCGGCCACCATGGAGGCGACCCAGCGCATGTTGTAGTCCTTGCCCAGCGCGCCTTCCTTGCCGGCCAGGCACTCGTCGACATAGCGCTTGATCGGGGCTTCCCAGAAACGCATGTTCGACATGTTGATGGCGAACTCCTGGGTGTCCTCGGGGATGTGGATCTTTTCCTTGGTCAGCAGGAACTCGCCGAAATCCTTGTCCAGGGTAAACATGTTCACGCCCTGGCCGGTGGTCAGCACCATCATGGTGGACGGGCCGTACAGGCAGTAGCCGGCGGCCACCTGGGTGGTGCCGGGCTGCAGGAAGTCCTCGGTCTTCGGGTTCTCGACACCCTCCGGTGCCTTCAGGATGGAGAAGATGGTGCCGACGGAGACGTTCACGTCGATGTTGGAGGAGCCGTCCAGCGGGTCGAACAGCACCAGGTAGTGGCCGCGCGGGGCGTCCTTGGGCAGCTCGAGGATCTCGTCCAGCTCCTCGGACGCCAGACCGGCGACATGACCGTTGTGCGACAGCGCCTCGATGAACACCTCGTTGGTGATGATGTCCAGCTTTTTCTGGGTCTCGCCCTGCACGTTCTCCGAACCGGCGGAGCCGAGGACGCCGACCAGGTCGCCCTTGTCGACCAGTGCCGAGATCTTCTTGCACGCGGTGGCGATGTCGTTGAGCAGGCCGGTGAACTCGCCGGTGGCGCCCTGGATCCCGCGCTGGGTTTCGATGATGTAGTTGGTCAGTGTCGTGCCGATATGCATATTGCCGATCCTGATGGTTGTGAGTCCGTGCGACATCGGGGCACTCTTGGGGGCAGGCGGTTGCGCACGCTGCTGGCGCGAACCGCGCCGTCCGGCCCGTGTCCTAACCGGCACAGTGTAGCAAAAGCGGGCGCGGGGGCCGATTCCGGGGCCACGAGGCCCGATGAGCAGGGACATCCAGGGAGAGACACATGCCGCAGAACGCACTGTACGCCCAGTCCGGCGGGGTCACCGCCGTCATCAACGCCAGTGCCTGGGGGGTGATCGAGGCCGTGCGCGGTCATCCGGCGCATTTCGGGCGGATCTACGCCGCGCGCGACGGGATCCTGGGCGCGCTGCGCGAGGAGCTGATCGATCTCGACCACGAGGACCCGCTGACCCTGCAGGCGCTGAAGCACACCCCCGGCGGTGCCTTCGGTTCCTGCCGCTTCGATCTGGGCGATCCGGACACCCACCCCGAGCAGTACGAACGCCTGGTGGAGGTCTTTCGCGCCCACGATATCGGCTATTTCTTCTACAACGGCGGTGGTGGTTCCATGGATACCGCCCTCAAGGTCGCGAAGATGGGTGACCGCATGGGCTATCCGATCACCGCGGTGGGCGTGCCCAAGACCATCGACAACGACCTCGCCATCACCGATTCCAGTCCGGGTTTCGGTTCGGCGGCCAAGTTCATCGCCACCACCGTGCGCGAGGCCAGCCTGGATGTGGAGTCCATGCACACCAGCTCGACCAAGGTTTTCATCCTCGAGGTGATGGGGCGGCATGCCGGCTGGCTGGCGGCCGCCGCCGCGCTGGCCCAGGAGTTCGACGGCCAGCCGCCGATGCTGATCCTGTTCGCCGAGACGCCGTTCGACGAGGCGGATTTCCTGGATCACCTCAACCGCACCATCGAGCGCCACGGCTACTGCGTGGTCGTGGTCTCCGAGGGCCTGAAGAACCCCGACGGCAGCCTGTTCTCGGTGGCGCAGAGCCACGACGTGTACGCCTACACGCAGCTGGGCGGCGCCGCGCCGCGGCTGTCCGAGCTGATCCGCGAAAAGACCGGGCACAAGCTGCACTGGGCGGTGGTGGACTACATCCAGCGGGCCGCGCGGCACATCGCGTCGAAGGTGGACGTCGACCAGGCCTATGCCTGCGGGCGGGCCGCGGTGGAGGGCGTGGTGGCCGGCGAGCACAGCTTCATGCCCATCATCCGGCGCGATTCCACCCAGCCCTATCGCTGGAGCATCGGGCGTACCTCGCTGGAGAGCGTGGCCGACATCGAGCAGGGCATGCCGCGCGAATACATCACCCCCGACGGCTACGGGATCACGCAGGAGGCGCGCGACTACCTGCGCCCGCTGATCCAGGGCGAGGACCAGCCGCCGTTCGAGCGCGGACTGCCCGCCTATCCGCGCATCCGCGGCGAACTGCTGCCGAAACGCTGTCCGCCGTTCGACGTGGATCACGACTGAGCCTGGCGGATCGTTCGCGGGGCTTGGCGCGCCCCGTAACGAGCGTAAGATAGGAAGCACGTTTCCCCATCCGAGCCTTCGAGGAGGCCGTCCATGTCGATTCCGAGCGTCTCGCGTTTGCGTCGTACCCCGTCCGTATCCGGCATGCTGGCCGGTTGTTGTGCCCTCGGCCTGGCCCTGCTGCCGGCCACCTCCGTGCTGGCCGAAACGGCCGAGCGCGCGCAGGGGGCATCCGCAAGCGGCGATGACACCGGGCAGATGGTGGGTACCCGCGCCCTGATCGATCAGGCGCAGGCGGAGGACACCCGGGCGCAACTGCTGGAACGTCTGGAAGAGGCGCCCGTACAGGAGCAGCTGATCGCCATGGGCGTGGATCCGGAACAGGCCCGCGAGCGCGTCGCCCGGCTGACCGACGAGGAGCTGGCGGAGCTGGAAGCGCGCATGGACTCCGAACCGGTGGGGGCCGCCGGCGCCCTGGGCGTGGTCGCCATCGTGTTCCTGGTGTTCGTGATCACCGACGCCCTAGGCGTGACCGACATCTTCTCCTTCGTCCAGCCGCCGCGCGACCGGTAGTCACCGCGTGATCCTCCGGGGACTCGCGGCGCTGCTGCTGGCGGCGTTGCTGGCCGGCTGTGCGACCGCGCCGCAGAGCCGCGACCTGGCGGGTGCGCCCGGGGCCCTGCCGGATCTGCCGCCGCGCGTCGAGCTGACCGACACCCCGTTCCACCCGCAGGAGGGGTACCAGTGCGGCCCGGCCGCGCTGGCCACGGTGCTCGAGGGGCGCGGTCTGGACGTGTCGCTGGAAGGGCTGATCGACGAGGTCTACATCCCCGTCCGCGAGGGCACGCTGCAGGCCGAGATGCGTGCGGCGGTGCGTGCGCGCGATCTGGTGGCGTATCGCCTGGAGCCGGATCTGGAAGCGGTCCTGCGCGAGGTCGCGGCCGGTCATCCGGTGGTGGTGTTCCAGAACCTCGGGCTCGCGATGTTCCCGGAATGGCATTTCGCGGTGGTCATCGGCTACGACCTCGACGCCGGCGAAATCATCCTGCGCAGCGGCACCCACGAGCGTCACGTGAACGAGTTCGCCCGCTTCGAGCGGACCTGGGCGCGCGGCGAGCGCTGGGCCTTCATCCCGGTGGCGCCGGACGAGCTGCCGGCCACCGCGGAGCCGCTGAACTGGCTGCGCGCGGTCAACGAGCTGGAGGTCATCGGCGCACTGGAGAGCGCGGCCACGGGTTACCGCACGGCGATCGACCAATGGCCCGATCAGCCGGTGGGCTATGTCGGTCTGGCGAACGTTGCGATGGCGCAGGATGATCCCGAGTCGGCCGAGTCTGCGCTGCGCGAGCTGATCGAGCGTGACTCCGGCGTGGACGCGGCCTGGAACAACCTCGCCCATGTCCTGCTGGCGCGTGACTGCACGGAACCCGCCCGCGCGGCGGCCGCCTGTGCGGTGGCGCTGACCGGGGGCGAAGACGAATCCCCGTCTGCCCCGACCCTGCGGACGCTGGAGCGGGCGGCCCCGTCCGGCGGGCCATGCGACCCCGTCCCGGACTGCCCGGCCGATTCGCGCGCCGACTGAGACGGGCACGCGGTTCGGTGCGGCGTCAGTCCTCGAACAGGGCCTCCACCCGCGCGTGGATGTGCTGGTCGGCGTCCGGGCCGATGTGCGTGGTCTCCGGATCGTGGCGGTCGCAGAACGCCCAGGCGAATTTCAGGTCCTTGATCCCCAGCGAGCCGAACAGCCGCGCCTCGGCCGAATGGTCGGTGGCTTCCGGGGTCACGGTCGGCCAGCCGTCCTCGCCCGGGGTCAGCGCGGGGCCGAAGAAGATCGCCCCCGGCAGGTTCTTGATCCGCAGGGCGCAGGTGCCTTCGGTGACGCCGCCCATCGGCAGGAAGTCGATGGTGCGCGACAGGCGCTGCTTGCGGTTGAACGGGGTATCCACGGTGCCGCCGGCGGCGCGGATCGCGGGTGCCTCGGCCTCGTAGGCCAGCACCTCCAGTCCGGCCTCGCGCCAGGCGTCGAGGTCGCGGGCGCCGCGGTGGCTGGGCAGGAACAGCCAGCCTGGCTCGGTGAGTGCGCGCAGCTCCTGCAGCAGGGCATCCGAAAACGGCGGGGCGTTCACCAGGATCCCGCCCATTTCGCGGTCGTCGATCAGCCAGACCGCCGGCTCGTCATCGCCGACGCGGTGGATGTTGCGTTCGCGCAGTTCGACCAGCGCCGGGCCGATCGTTCCGGGGGAAGCGGACATGCGGGCGTCTCCGGGTTCCTCTGGGGTGTAGCCGGGAAGATTGCGGGCTTGCGGCCCCGTGCGCAATTTGGGCGGGAATCCGGCGGGGGATCGTCGGATCGTCGGGCCGCCGGGTTACTGCTCCCGCGGGGAGGAGTCGTCGCGCGGTTCCAGCTGCGCCATCTCGCTTTCGATCCAGTCCTCGGCCTGCGCCAGCACCTCGGCGGCCGAACGGCCCTGCGTCTCGATCGGCGGCCCCACCGAGACCTCGATGGTCCCGGGATGGCGCAGGATCCCGCGCCGCGGCCAGTATGTACCGGAGTTCAGCGCCACCGGCAGCACCGGGTAGCCGCCGCGCGCGGCCAGCTGCGCGCCGCCCTGACGATAACGGCCCTTTTCCCCGGGATTCACGCGCGTGCCCTCGGGGAACACGATCACCCACAGCCCCTGGTCCAGGCGCTTCTTGCCTTCCCGCAGCAGGCCCTCCAGCGCCTGGCGAACGGCACCGCGGTCGATCGGTACCGGGTTGAGCATGGCCAGGGTCCAGCCGAACAGCGGGATGCGCATCAGCTCGCGCTTGAGCACCCAGGTCTGGCGCGGGAAGATCGACACGAACGCGAGCGTCTCCCACGCCGACTGGTGCTTGGACATCACCACGTGGGGGCGCGAGGTGTCCACGTGTTCCAGGCCGCGTACCCGGTAGTGCACCCCGCAGGTGACCCGCAGCCACCAGATGTTGAAGCGGCCCCACTGGGTCAGGATGC
The DNA here is from genome assembly GCF_000381205.1 of Thioalkalivibrio sp. ALE11. Taxonomy (NCBI): domain Bacteria; kingdom Pseudomonadati; phylum Pseudomonadota; class Gammaproteobacteria; order Chromatiales; family Ectothiorhodospiraceae; genus Thioalkalivibrio; species Thioalkalivibrio sp. ALE11. Next base: position 194,574 of record NZ_KB906165.1, read on the forward strand.
GGTAGCGGCGTTCATGGGACAGCGGCCAGATCAGCAACGGTACGATCAGGCCGTAGATCAGCGAAGAGCTGATCAGCCCGACGTGAAACAGCAGTGAGCGCAGATACAGCATGCTTGCCTGCCCTCAGCCGGTGGCCAGCCGCCCGATGTCGGCCACGGTCTCGAAGGCCTGGCGCAGCTCGCGCAGCAGGGCGAGGCGGTTGCGCCGTTCGGCCGGGTCCTCGGCCATCACCATCACCCCGTCGAAGAAGCGGTCCACGCGCTCGCGCAGCCCGGCGAGTTCGCCCAGCGCCAGCACGTAGTCGCCGTCGGCCACCGCGGCATCCACCGCCGGACGCACCGCCAGCAGACCCTGGTGCAGCTGGCGTTCCTCGTCGGCCACCAGAGCGTCGGGCTCGAGCGTGCCGGCGGCCTCGTCGCCGGCCTTGCGCAGCAGGTTGTGGATACGCTTGTTGGCCGCGGCCAGGGCCTCGGCCTCCGGGCGTTCGCGGAACTGCGACACCGCGCGCACCCGCCGGGCGAAATCCAGCGGCTGGTCGGGGGCGACCGCGCCCACGGCCTCGATGGTCTCGTGGGCGTGGCCCTGTTCCAGCAGGTAGCCGCGCAGGCGCTCGACGATGTACTCGCGCACCGGCTCGACCGCCTGGTCGGCCTCGGCCACGCGTTCGCGGATCGGCTCGGCGGCTCCCGCGAGCAGCGGGGTCAGGGCCAGCGGGAGCTCGCGTTCCACCAGGATGCGCACCAGCCCCAGCGCGGCCCGGCGCAGGGCGAACGGGTCCTTGGTGCCGCTGGGCTGCTTGCCGATGGCGAAGATCCCGACCAGGGTGTCGAGGCGGTCGGCCAGCGCGAGGGCCTGGGCCAGCGGACCGTCCGGCAGCTCGGAGCCCGACTGGCGCGGCCAGTAGTGCTGCTCGATCGCATCGGCGACCGCCTCGTCCTCGCGGTCGTGCAGCGCGTAGTAGCGCCCCATGGTGCCCTGCAGTTCGGTGAATTCGAACACCATCCGGGTCAGCAGGTCGCATTTGCACAGCCGCGCGGCGCGGGCGGCCTGGCCGGCATCCAGTCCCATCGGATCCGCCAGACCCTGCATCAGCGTCTCCAGGCGATGCGACTTGTCGCGCAGCGTGCCCAGGCGCTTCTCGAACACCACCGAGCCGAGTTCGTCGAGGCGTTCTTCCAGGCGGTGCTTGCGGTCCTGCTCCCAGAAGAATTCGGCATCCGCGAAGCGCGGGCGCAGCACGCGCTCGTTGCCGTCGCGCACTGCCTCGGGATCGCGCGACTCGATGTTGCTGATCACGATGAAATGGGGCTGCAGGCGGCCGGCCTCGTCCACCACCGGGAAGTATTTCTGGTTGTCCTGCATGGTGGAGATCAGCGCCTCCTGCGGGACCTCGAGGAAACGCCGGTCGAAGCTGCCGCCCAGGGCCACCGGCCACTCCACCAGCGCGGTGACCTCGTCCAGCATGTCCGGGTCGACCAGCGCGCGCCCGCCCAGCTCGCGGGCGGTCGCGTGGACCTGCTCCAGGATGCGTTCGCGACGGGACTCGAACGAGGGCTCCACGCGGCCTTCGGCGCGCAGCCTTTCGGCGTAGTCCGTGGGGCTGGCGAGCTCCAGCGGGGCCGGGTGGTGGAAGCGGTGGCCACGCGTGTGGCGGCCGGCCCCCTGTTCCAGCACCGTCATCGGCAGGACGTCGGGTCCGTGCAGTACCACCAGCCAGTGCACCGGGCGGACGAATTCCGTGGTGCTCTCGCCCCAGCGCATGCGCTTGGGCGTGGGCAGGTGTTCCAGGGCTCCGGCCAGCATCTCCGGCAGCAGTCCGCCGAGGGCCTGCCCCGGCTGCATGCGGCGGAAGATCAGGTATTCGCCCTTGCCGGTGTTCTCGCGCTCGAGCTGGTCCACCTCCACCCCGCAGGAGGAGGCGAAGCCCTGCGCCGCGCGGGTCGGCTGGCCCTGGTCGTCGAAGGCGGCGGCCACGGCCGGGCCGCGGCGTTCCTGCAGCTGGTCGGGCTGGCGGCCGGGTACCGCGGGGAAGCGCACGGCCAGGCGCCGGGGTGTGGCGAAGGCCTCGGGCTCGCCGGGTTCCAGCCCGGCCTCGCGCAGGCGGGTGGTCAGGCCCTCGGCGAAGGCGTCGCGCAGGCGTGCCAGCGCGGCCGGCGGCAGTTCTTCGGTGCCGAGTTCGATCAGAAGTTCGCGGGCTTCGTCCATGTTCGGTCCAGTCGGGTTCCGGTGGGCCCGCGCGCCCGTTCGGGGCGGCGGCGGGCACGGGTTCGGGGTATGCCCCGGTGTCGGGTGGCGTCAGGCGGCGTCGGACTTGCCGGTGTCGCCCGGGGCGCACAGTGGAAAGCCCAGCGCCTCGCGCGATTCATAGTATTTCTGCGCGACGTTCCTGGAGAGCTCGCGCACGCGCAGGATGTAGCGCTGGCGCTCGGTGACCGAGATCGCCCCGCGCGCATCCAGCAGGTTGAAGCTGTGCGAGGCGCGCAGCATCTGCTCGTAGGCCGGCAGCGGCAGGCCCAGCTCGATCATGCGGTCGCTCTCCGCCGCATGGTGGTCGAACGCGGCGAACAGGGCATCGCGGTCGGCGTGCTCGAAGTTGTACTTCGACTGTTCCACCTCGTTCTGGTGGTAGACGTCGCCGTAGGTGACCGCGCGCCCGTCCGGGCCGACGGTCCAGACCAGGTCGTAGACGCTCTCCACGCCCTGCAGGTACATCGCCAGACGCTCCAGCCCGTAGGTGATCTCGCCGGAGACGGGGTGGCAGTCGATCCCGCCCACCTGCTGGAAGTAGGTGAACTGGGTCACCTCCATGCCGTTCAGCCAGACCTCCCAGCCCAGCCCCCAGGCGCCCAGCGTCGGCGATTCCCAGTTGTCCTCGACGAAACGGACGTCGTGGGTCAGCGTGTCGAAGCCCAGCGCCTCCAGCGAGCCGAGATACAGGTCCTGGATGTCGGCCGGGGAGGGCTTCAGCAGCACCTGGAACTGATAGTAGTGCTGCAGGCGATTGGGATTGTCGCCGTAGCGGCCGTCGGTCGGGCGCCGGCTGGGCTGCACGTAGGCGGCGCGCCAGGGTTCCGGCCCGATCGAGCGCAGGAAGGTCGCCGGGTGGAAGGTCCCGGCGCCCATCTCCATGTCGTAGGGCTGCATCACCACGCAGCCGTGGTCGTTCCAGTAATCCTGCAGTCGACGGATCAGGTCCTGGAAGGTGGGACTCGCGGTCTCGGTTCGGTCGCTTGCGTTCGCCATGGCTGGGGGTCCGGAGCGGATCAGGGGCGGCAGTATATCGGCCCGTGCCGGGGTGCGGCCACCGCCCGGCCCGGCTGCGGTGGCCGGAGGTCGCGGCGAGGTCCATAATGCCCCGAATCGAGGCATCTCCGGGGGGCACGATGGCCGCGGATCACCAGCAGCAGCCGGACAGGGCGCCCGCCGAACCGCCCGACCCGCTCGAGTCGGGCACCGACGACCGGCGCTACCGCGACACGCGCCGGGTCACGCTCACCGGCGCCGCGGTGAACTCCGGGCTGGCCGTGACCCAGCTGCTCAGCGGCTGGCTGCTCAACTCCCAGGCCCTGATCGCCGATGGCGTGCATACCGTCTCCGACCTGGTCACCGATGCCGTGGTCCTGGTCGCGGCAGGGCATGCCGCCGCTTCCCCCGATCGGGATCACCCCTACGGCCACGGCCGCATCGAGACGCTCGCGACGGTGGTCGTGGGCCTGTTCCTCGCGCTGGCGGGGCTGGCCATCGCCTGGGGCGCCGGCGGACGCCTGCTGGAGCTGGACGATGCCACGGGGCCGGCACCGCTGGCGGTCGCCTTCGCCGTGGTGACCCTGGTGGCCAAGGAGGGTCTGTACCAGTACACCCGTCGGGTCGCGCGCCGGCTGGGCTCGCGCATGCTGGAGGCAAACGCCTGGCATCACCGCACCGACGCGATCTCTTCGGTAATCGTGCTGCTGGGGGTGGCCGGCGCGGTCGCCGGCTGGCCGTGGCTGGACGCGCTGGCGGCGCTGCTGGTGGCCCTGTTCATCCTGCATGTCGCCGGCCGCCTGATCCGCCGCAGCGTGGCCGAGCTGATCGACACCGCGCTGGAACCGGAAAAGGTCGAGCGCATCCACCGCACCATCCTGGACGTGCCTGGCGTAAAGGATGCCCACATGCTGCGCACCCGCCGCTCCGGCGACGACGCGGTGGCCGACGTGCACGTGCAGGTCGCGCCGATGATTTCGGTGTCCGAGGGGCACCGCATCGCCGATGCCGTGCATCGCGCGGTGACCGAGGATGCGGGCGAGGTCAGCGACATCACCGTGCACGTGGATCCGGAGAACGACGAGGAGCAGGCGGCCAGCTCGCGGCTGCCCCTGCGCCCCGAACTGGTGGCCGGCCTGCGCGAGGCCTGGGCCGGCTTCCCCGAGCTGGAGGCCCTGGAGCACCTTTCCCTGCATTATCTCGGCGGGCGGGTGCATGCCACCGTCACTCTGCGGCTGGATCCCGCGCGGACGGGAGCCGCCCTGCAGGAGCGCGCCGATCTGCTGACCCGGCAGCTGCGGGAACACCCCGTTCTGGGGCCGGTACTGGGACAGGTGACCGTGCTCTATCGGCCTTGCACCGAATGAGGGCGCATGCCGCGCGGTGGCACTATAATGGTGCATCATGTGCACTGCGGGTGTGCGGCATTCGGCCGTGGTGGCGCAGAGATGGGCGCAGGGGCGCCCCGAACCGGGGCTTGCAGGCTGGCACGCCACCTGCATGACCAACCGGCAGACGCCGATCGGCCCCAAGCGACCGCACCGGCATCGACCGTCTCAAACTGAAGACCAGAGGAGTCCTCATTATGTCCGCAGCCGAAGTGCTGAAGCAGATCAAGGAACAGGAAGTCCGTTTCGTTGACCTTCGTTTTACCGATTCCAAGGGCAAGGAACAGCATGTCACCCTGCCGGCCCACGACCTCGACGAAGATTCCTTCGAAGAAGGCAAGATGTTCGACGGCTCTTCCATCTCCGGATGGAAGGGCATCAACGAATCCGACATGATCCTGATGCCGGATCCGGAGTCCGCGGCCATCGACCCGTTCTTCGAGGACATGACCATGAACATCCGCTGCGATGTCGTGGAACCGGCCACCATGCAGGGCTACGACCGCTGCCCGCGCTCGCTGGCGCGTCGCGCCGAGGCCTATCTGCAGAGCACCGGCATTGCCGACACCGCGCTGTTCGGTCCGGAGAACGAGTTCTTCGTGTTCGACGACGTGAAGTGGGGCTCCGACCTCTCCGGTTCCTATTGCCGCGTGGATTCCCAGGAGGCCTCCTGGAACTCCGAGCGCGTGTATGACGACGGCAACATTGGCCATCGTCCGGGCGTGAAGGGTGGCTACTTCCCGGTCCCGCCGGTCGACAGCCTGCACGACATCCGCTCCACCATGTGTGAAGTGATGACCGAGATGGGGCTGACCACCGAGGTGCATCACCACGAGGTGGCGACGGCCGGCCAGTGCGAGATCGGCGTCGGCGCGGCGACCCTGACCAAGAAGTCCGACGAAGTGCAGATGCTCAAGTACGTGGTGCAGAACGTTGCCCACATGCACGGCAAGACCGCCACCTTCATGCCCAAGCCGATCGTCGGCGACAACGGCTCCGGCATGCACGTGCACCAGTCGCTGTCGAAGGATGGCAAGAACCTGTTCTCCGGTGACCTGTACGGCGGACTGTCCGAGACCGCGCTGTACTACATCGGCGGCATCATCAAGCATGCCCGCGCGCTGAACGCCTTCACCAACCCGTCCACCAACAGCTACAAGCGCCTGGTGCCGGGTTTCGAGGCGCCGGTGATGCTGGCCTACTCCGCGCGCAACCGCTCGGCGTCCATCCGCATCCCGTTCGTGATGAGCCCGAAGGCCCGCCGCATCGAGCTGCGCTTCCCGGACTCCACCGCCAACCCGTATCTGGCGTTCGCCGCGATGCTGATGGCCGGCATCGACGGGATCCAGAACAAGATCCACCCGGGCGAGGCGATGGACAAGAACCTCTACGACCTGCCGCCGGAAGAAGAGAAGGGCATCCCGCAGGTCGCCCATTCGCTGGATCAGGCCCTGGAGGCGCTGGACGCCGACCGCGCGTTCCTGACCCAGGGCGGGGTGTTCACCGACGACATGATCGATGCCTACATCGATCTGAAGATGGAAGACGTCACGCGCATGCGCATGACCACCCATCCGATCGAGTTCGACATGTACTACAGCCTGTAAGCCCCGCGGGCTTTCCGGCCGTCATCGGGCCCCGGCGTTCGCGCCGGGGCCTTTTTTTGGTTCCGCTCCGGGCGAACCTGCGCGGCCTGCGCGGAGAGCGCGCACAAAAAAGGGCCGCCCGAAGGCGGCCCTCTGCTTCCCGAAGCGCGCCCGGAGGCGCGCCGTGCGGGCAGTCTTACAGCGCGGTCACGTCACCCGCGGCCAGACCCTTGGCGGTTTCCTGAATCTCGAAGGAAACCTTCTGGCCTTCGGCCAGGGTCTTGAAGCCCGAACCGTTGATCGCGGAGAAGTGCACGAACACGTCCTTGCCGCCATCATCGGGGGTGATGAAACCGAAACCCTTGCTCTCGTTGAACCACTTAACAACACCGGTATTCACAACTACTTACCTCATCATGTAACTAAAGAAACGTGATTGCGGAACGCTACCAACAGATCAACGGGAGCACTGGTCCAGAAAACTGGGGACTTCCTTGGAGTTGCTGCTAACCGCGAATCACGTTTCCGACTATACGCTCCTGTGTCGGCAAAAGCCAATGGGGTGCGATGAAGTTTTTCTGTCAGCGCCGGCCGGTCAGGCGCGCATACTCTTCGGGATCGTTGAGTGCACGGATGTCCACGAAGCTTCCGGACGGCTGTTCGCGCAGCCGTGGCAGTACGTCGAGGATGTCGCGTGCCGCGGTTTCCGGATCCGGCATGGTGCGGGTGCCGCGCGCGGCCTTCAGCCGCTGCAGGGCGGTGAAGGTCTCGCTGTCGGCCTCCTCGCACAGGTAGTCCTGCATCGCGGTGTCGATCAGACCCGGTGCCAGCGAATGCACCGGCACGCCGGGAAATTCGTGCGAGTAGAGTTGCATCAGCATGTTCAGCGCGGCCTTGGACAGCGAATACCCGCTCCAGCCGGCATTGCCGAACACCGCCGCCCCCGAGGAGATGGCGACGATCTGGCCGACCGCGATCTCGCGCGTCAGCAGACGATCCAGGATCACCTTGTTGGCAAACGTGTTCACGTCCATCAGCAGGCGCAGTTCGTCCATCGGCGCGTCCGGCATGCGCTGGATGTGTCCGAGCAGGCCCGCGTTCAGGATCACGAGGTCCAGACGGGTGACGCCCTGCAGCAGCCGGTCCATGGCCTCCGGGATGGCGTCAAAGTCCGCCAGGTCGATCTGTGCGTCGCCGGCGACCCCGTCGTCCGGACAGCCACGGCGGCTCATGCCGTAGACTGACGCGCCGTCGGCGGCGAGGACCCGGGCGAGTCCGAGGCCCAGGCCGCTGGAATTGCCGGTAATCAGTGCCGATTGCGGAGTGGTCGATGTCATGTCTGCTCCTCGCTGATTGGTTCCATCCAGGCGTACTCGGCCTCCACCACGTTGCCGCTCCCGAGGTGCCGCATCTGCCGGCACAACCGGTGCACCAGGGTCAGGCCGCGCCCCCACAGCCTTTCGTCGCTCTCGCCCTCGAGAGCCCGCCGCACCCGTTGGTGGTCGAAGCCCGCGCCACTGTCGCGCACACGGATGCGCACGCAGTGCCAGTCGTCCGTGCGGCGGTAGCGCAGGTTGATGCCGATGCGCCCTTCCAGGCGCTCGAGTCCTTCCTGGCGCAGGCGATAGTACTCGGCAAAGCCTTCCGCGGTGGCCTTCATCTCGGAAGACAGGCCCAGCACGCCGTGTTCGAAGGCATTGTTGCAGAGCTCGGCGACCACCGTCTGCAGGGCCTGAACGTGTTCGCCGGGCTCCGGGAACCAGCGCCGGAGCTGCTGCCGGGCCTCTTCCGCGACGTCCACGCGGGCCAGCTCGGCCCCGGCGGCCTCCATGGACCAGCGTCGGTTGCCGGTGGTGTCCGGGGGGGCCGCGACACCGGTTTCCAGCACGACCTCGGGGGCGCAGGTGATCGCGACCGCGGTGATGTCGTCGGCCGGTGACGCATCCCCCATGTGCCGTGACAGGGCATCGCCCAGCCGTGCGATCCGCTCCGGTGGGGGCTCCGGATGGCACAGACAGGCATGCAGGCGTGCCTCGCCGAACGGTTCACCGGCGGTGCCTTCCTCTTCCAGAACCCCGTCGGTGACGATCAGCAGGGTCTCGTCGGCGGCGATGGCGTGACGCCGGGGGCCGCTGTCCAGCTCCAGCCGGGGCAGGATCCCCAGCGGCATCGCCTGCGAGGGCAGGCTGCGCAGTTGTCCGTCGCCGCCGCACAGCAGGGCATCCGGCAGGCCGCCGTTCCAGGCGGTCAGGGTTTGCCCGTCGGGCTCAAAGGTGACCAGCACGGCGCCCATGAACATCGACGGTGGCAGAAAGCCGTGGAGCACGTGGTTGAGCTCGAAGACCAGTTCGGTGTCGCCCACGCCTTCGCGCGTCAGTGTATGGAAGGTCTCCGAAACCGGATAGGTGCCGATGGCCGCAGCCAGGCCATGCCCGGTGAAGTCCCCCACCAGTACGCGCAGGCCGCCGTCCGGGGTGAAGTCCGACAGCACCACGTCGCCGCTGAAGGTGGCGGCGGCCCACTGGCGTACGTGCAGCCGTTCGTCGCCCACATTGCGTCCGGTGATGGCGCGCGAAAACACGCTCTCCGCGGTCTCTTCCTCCCATGCCTGGCGCGCCCGGGCCCGGTCCAGGGCCTCGTTGCGCTCGCGCAGCCCGTGATGCAGATCGCGCAGGCGCTCCATGGCGTGGATCTTGGCGCGCAGCACCGAGAGGTTGAGGGGCTTGCTGAGGAAGTCGTCGGCACCGGCGCGGATGCCGCGCAGCAGGGAGTCCTCGTCGTCCAGGGCGGTCAGCATGATTACCGGGATGAAACGGTCACCGCACTCGTGCTTGATCTGCCGGGTGGACTCGAAGCCGTCCAGCCCCGGCATCATCACGTCCATCAGGATCAGGTCCGGGGGGGCGTTGCGTGCCTGCTCCACGGCCTGGTGGCCGTCGGTCGCCTCCTCGGTGTCGTAGCCGGCGCCGGTCAGCATCATCTTCAGCAGGCGCCGATTGTGCTTGTCGTCGTCGACGATCAGCACACGCCCCTCGCCGGACGCCAGCGGCACGCTTTCGGGGGAGGCGCTCACGGACGTCACTCGATGGTGAACAGGCGACCGAAATTGGCGATGTCGAGCACCTTGCGCACCCCGCCGGACGCCCCGACGATGCGCACGTCGGCGCCATCGCCGCCGGCGTGTTCCCGCAACAGCAGCAGCATGCCCAGCGCGGAGCTGTCCATGTACTCCGTCTGCGACAGGTCGATGACGTAGCGCATGCCGGCGCCGCGGGTCTCGCGGTAGGCGCTGCGGAAGTCCTGGTGCTGGTCAAAATCAAAGCGACCGTGGATGGCGATGCGCAGTTCGCTGCCGTCCGTCGATGTGCGGGTCTGGATGCTCATGCGGTCTCCGTCGGGAGTTTTTCGGGGGTCAGAAGAGTTCAACGTCGCCGGTGTCCAGGTTTTCCTGATTCACGGCGCGATGATGACGGTTCTGGCGATCCTCGCGCCAGGCGCGCACGCGCTCGGCCATCGCGCGGGCATCGTCGGTGGAGCGTGCCTCGTGGAGGATCCCCTGCAGTTCGTGCAGATGGGCCAGGGCGTCTTCGGCGGTGCCCAGGGACTGGCGCGCGATGTCCTCGAACTGCAGCGAACGAACCGCGGTGGCGACCGCCTGGTTCATGCGATCGGTCAGCTCCGCCTCTTCCCGCAGCCGGTTTTCCATGTCCTCGGTGGCCTCGCGGGCGTATTCGAACAGCGAGCCGACGCGCTCCTTCTCTTCCATGCTGTCGCTCATGTCGCGCGAGGCCATGGCGTGGACCGTGTCGTGCACCTGGCGGATGCTGCGGCGCGCCTCCTCGATCTGCTTGCGGATGTCCTCGTGGAAGGTGGCCGAGCGCTTCGACAGGTTGCGGACCTCGTCGGCCACCACCGCGAACCCGCGCCCGGCCTCGCCGGCCCGTGCGGCCTCGATGCTCGCGTTCAGCGCCAGCAGGTTGGTCTGGTCGGCGATCTCGCCGGCACTGTCCAGCAGCTTGAACACCCCGTCCATGTGCTGGTTCATGTCCGACATGTGGTGCGCGCTCTCCACGCTCTGCCGGCTGACCTCCACCAGGGTGTCGATGAACATCTGTAGGGTCTCGTCTGACTGGCGGGTCAGGTCGCGCAGGATCTCCGGCTGGGATTTGCCTTCTTCCCCGGCGCTATTCTGGCTCGCCAGATCGGAGCTCATCAGCTCCTGCTGGCGTTCGGAGATCTGGTGCATGTCGCTGAAGCTGTCTCCCAGTTCCTTCACCGCGTTCTCGATCAGTCCCTTCTGCCGGGTGATCTCCTGATCGATCTGGTCCAGTTCGAAGCGCATCGCCTGGTCGATCTCGTCGGACAGTTCCGCGCCGCCGGCCACCCGCTGGGCAGCCTCCTGTTCGCCGTGGCGGGTGGCGTCCGCGTCCGGGGTGTGCCACAGGGTGACCACCAGCGCGGCCCCCAACAGCAGGGGCACCACCAGCAGGCTGGCCGCCGCGGCTGCTCCGGCCAGCCAGACGCCGCCAATGCCGGCCAGCAGGGTGGCTACCAGGGCGATCGCCAGGCCCCGCTGCAGCGGTGGATGCGTCAGACGTTGTTTCCAGTCATTCATGACGTGTCTCCTCCGTTGGCGACGGCGCGGGCGGTGTCGCGATGATCGTCCAGCAGTGCGTCGGCAATGCGCCCCAGCGGCAGAACCTGTACGGCCGCGCCGCGTTCCACGGCCTCGCCGGGCATGCCCCAGACCAGACTGGTGGCCTCGTCCTGGGCGATGGTGTGGGCTCCGGCCTCGCGCAGCGCCAGCAGCCCGCGGGCGCCGTCGTCGCCCATGCCCGTCAACAGCGCGGCCACGGTGTTGGAACCGGCGGACTGTGCGGCGGATTCGAACAGTACGTCCACGCTGGGCCGATGACGGTTCACCGGGCCCTGTCCGTCCAGCCGGCAGACGTAGCGCGCACCGTCCCGCTCCAGGCGCAGGTGATAGTCCGTGCCGGGTGCCACGAACACATGCCCCGGCATCACAACGTCCCCGTCCTCGGCCTCCTTCACGCGCAGCGCGGTGCTGCGGTCCATGCGTTCGGCGAAGGCCTGGCTGAAGCCTGCCGGGATGTGCTGGGTGATCACGATCCCGGGTGCGTCCGGTGGCAGTCCCATCAGCACCTCCTTGAGCGCCTCGGTGCCGCCGGTCGACGCGCCCAGCGCGATGACGCGGTCGGTGGTGCGAAAGCGCCGGGTCCCGCCGCCGGCGCTGGCCCGGGGGGACGGCGTCGGTCCTTCGGTCGGCGTACTGCTGCGAGCCTGCACGCGAATGCGCGAGGCCGTGCGGATCTTCTCGATCAGGGCGTCCGCGTAGGCCTCCATGGCATGCGCCACGTCGGTCCCCGGCTTGGTCACGAAATCCACCGCCCCCAGCTCCAGTGCCTGGAGGGTGACATCCGCGCCCGCCTCGGTCAGCGAGGAGACCATGACCACCGGCATGGGGCGCAGGCGCATCAGATTGCGCAGGAACGTGATGCCGTCCATCTTCGGCATCTCCACGTCCAGGGTGAGCACGTCCGGGTCGTGCTGCTTGATCTTCTCGCGGGCGTCGTACGGATCGGCCGCGGTTTCCACCACTTCGATATCCGGCGCCTGATCGAGGATCCGTGCCAGCAGCTTGCGGATCAGGGCCGAGTCGTCGACCACGATCACACGGATGGGGCGGGCCTGCGTTGTGCTCATTCGAACAGCTCCACGTCGCCGGCCAGGTCCTCGCCTTCGAGGCGGCGGCGGTAGTCCTGCTCGCGTTCGAGCAGGGTGTTGTTGTGCAGGGATACGAGCTTTTTCAGCCGCACCCGTCCGGAGGCAGGGAAAAACACGACCTTGCGCGGCCACGGGCCGCCCACGTCCTCGGCCAGAATCTCGAGCCCTTCTTCGCGCGCGTAACGACGCAGAAACGCGATGTTGCGCGCGCCCACGTCACTCATGCCGGCCATTACGCGCCCGCCCCCGAACATCTTGATGCGCAGATCGTCGCGCTCGGCGCCCAGCTTGAGCAGCTCGTTCACCAGGAACTCCATCGCGTGGGTGCCGTAGCGCGTGGCATTGGAAACCGCCGGCCCCCAGCCGCTGTCGCGTTCGCCCTCCGGCAGCATGAAATGGTTCATGCCGCCCACCCCCGCCTTCGGCGACCATACGCAGGCCGACACGCAGGAGCCCAGGACCGTGGTGATCAGTTCCGCGGAGGACACCGAAACGTAACATTCCCCGGGCAGCAGTTTGGCCGCCGGGGCATTATTCATGCGATCCCAGTAGCGGTTGATGTGCGCGAAGGCACCATCATGCAGCTCGGGCAGCGCGCTCATGGCGAAACCCTCCGGTACAGCGTCTGTTCCAGCAGGCGGAACGCGTCGGTCACCCGGTACAGCGACTCGGAGTGGCCGATGAACAGGTAGCCACCCGGGCGCAGGATGGTCGCGAACCGTTCCACCAGCTCCTTCTGGGTCGGCTTGTCGAAATAGATCAGCGTGTTGCGGCAGAAGATCGCGTCCAGCGGCCCGCGGATCGGCCATTCATCGAACAGGTTGAGCTGGCCGAAACGCACCATGGCCTGCAGTTCGTCGCGGATCCGTACCTTGTCCTGTTGTGCCCCCTTGCCGCGCAGCAGCCAGCGCCGCTGGCGTTCGCGGGCGATCCCCGTAATGCGGCTGGCATCGTAGATGCCGGCATCGGCGTGGGCGACCACGCGCGAGTCCACGTCGGTGGCCAGGATGCGGGCCGCATCGGTGGAGCCGGTCGCATCGGCCAGGGTCATCGCGATCGACCACGGCTCTTCCCCGGTGGAACAGCCGGCCGACCAGATCTTCAGCGGTCCGTCCGGGTTGGCGCGGCGCATCTCCTGCAACACCGATCCCTCCAGCATCTCGAAGTGGTGCGGCTCGCGAAAGAACGCCGTGAGATTGGTGGTGAGGGCATTGATGAACTCTTCGAGCTCGGCCTCGTCGCCACCCTCGACCCGGTCGAGATATTGTTCGAAGCGTTCCAGGCCCAGCGCCCGCAGCCGCCGCGCCAGACGGCTGTAGACCAGTTCCCGCTTGCTCTCGTTGAGCGTGATCCCGGTGCGTTCGCCGATCAGGCGGGCGACGCGCCGGAAATCGCGGTCGCTCAGGTTCTCGTAGCGGGCCATTCAGCAAGGGTTCCTCACGGTCTCAGAAATCTTCCCATTCTTCGTTGCTGGTCGCCGCGGCCGGCTTGCGCTCGGGTGCGGACTTGCGGGCCTCGGCCCGCGCCGGTGCCGGTTGCGGCTTGCGTTCGGGGGTAACCTTCGGCGGCGTGCCGGCGGCCCCCTGAGAGCGCTTGAAGAAGGCCATCAGTTCGAGCAGTTCGCGGGCCTGATCGTCGAGGGACTCGGAGGCGGAAGCGGCCTCCTCGACCAGGGCGGCGTTCTGCTGGGTGACCTCGTCGAGCTGGGAGACGGCCTTGTTGATCTCGTCGAGCCCGGTGGACTGCTGCTCGGAGGCGGCGGCGATCTCGGCGATGATGTCGGAGACCTTCTTGACCGAGTCGACGATCTCTTCCAGGGCCTTGCCGGAGGCGTCGACCAGTTTGGTGCCCTCGTCGACCTTTTCGACGGAGTCGGAGATCAGGGACTTGATCTCCTTGGCGGCCTGGGCGCTGCGCTGGGCGAGGTTGCGGACCTCGGTGGCGACGACGGCGAAGCCGCGGCCCTGTTCGCCGGCGCGGGCGGCCTCGACCGCGGCGTTGAGGGCGAGCAGGTTGGTCTGGAAGGCGATCTCGTCGATGACGCCGATGATGTCGGAGATCTTTTTCGAGGACTGGTTGATCTCGCCCATGGCGTCGACGGCCTTGCCGACGACCTCGCCGCCCTCGGCGGCCTTGTCGCGGGCGGCGACGGCGAGCTGGTTGGCCTGTTTGGAGTTGTCGGCGTTGGATTTGACCGTGGAGGTCATCTCTTCCATGGAAGAGGCGGTTTCCTCCAGCGAGGAGGCCTGTTCCTCGGTGCGCTGGGAGAGGTCGGTATTGCCCTGGGCGATCTCGGAGGAGGCCGAACGCACGTTGTGGGCCCCTTCCAGGATCTGGCCGACCAGCCGGTCCAGATTGTCCATGGTGTCGTGGATGGCATCGCGAAACTCCGCGAACTCGCCCTGGAAGTCCCCTTCCATTCGCGCGGTCAGGTCGCCCTCGGACATCGCCTGCATTACGCGCGAACCTTCGCGCAACGGCGGTACCACGGCGTCCAGAAGACCATTGATCTTTTCACCGACGACCCGGGTGAAGCCGCTGTATTGCTCGGGGTCCAGGCGTTCGCCCAGATTGCCGCTGGCCGCGTTCTCGATCAGGGATGCGATTTCTTCTTCAGCATGGCGCACTTCCGTGACGTCCTGCCACTCCAGCATGTTGCCAGCGTAGTTCCCGCGAGCGTCGATGATCGCCGTCGCGTTGATGCGGAACCGCAGATCATCCAGGGCAATCTCGGCTTCATGCGGCAGGCGCTCCGGGTTCTGCAGGATCGAGCGCTGATGTGCGGGGTTTTCGTGGAACTGGTCAATCGACTGGCCCACCAGATTCCGCGGATCGAAGCCCGCGAAATGCCGGGCAAAGGTCGCCTGATGGCGCTCGAACATGCGCTGTACCGCCTGGTTGGCGAAGGTGACGTTCATGTCCTCGTCGCACATCATCAGGGCCGCTTCGGCGCCATCGATGGCCGCGGCGAAGCGTGCGCGTTCACGCTCGGCGCGATTGAACTCGGTGGTGTCGCTCCATTCCACCATGTTGCCCCGGTAGTTGCCCTCGTCATCCACGACGGCGGTGGCCTTGAGCTGGAACTCGATTCCGCCCACTTCAATATTCGCGGTCCAGGGCAGGCGATCCGGGTTCTGCAGGATCGCCCGCTGGTGCGCCGGGTTCACGTGGAACTGATCGATCGACTGGCCCACCAGGTTCTCCGGATCGAAATCGGGGAACCGCTGCCGGATCTGTTGCTTGCGTTCGGTCAGCAGGTCCACGACATGCTGATTCGCATATATGATGTTCATGTCCGGGTCGCACATCATGACTGACATGCGCGAACCCTCACATGCGGCGCGCATGAACTCGCCGTCGAGCCGTTCTTCGGAGGCGTTGGCGTTCTGCGTTTTTTCGGCCATGGTGCTGTCCTCGCTGGAAGCTTGTTGCGGAGTTTCGGTGCGGGCGGATCCGGTGTTCTTGCGGCTGCGGCTCTTCGCCGGTGCCTTGCGGCGCGCGGGGCGGGCTTCGCCCTCGGCGGCGTCGCCGGGATCACCGGGATCACCGGGATCGCCGGTGTCGTCGGACCCGGATGCCTCGCTCTGCGGTGGCTCGTCCGAGGGCCCGGACCGGGCTTCGTCGCCGTCGTCCATCCAGCCCAGCGGATCGTTGCCCAGTTTGTTGCGCTTGCGTGTGCTCATTGCGTGTCCCGTCGTTCAGGCCGTTGCCGTCGCCGTTTCCATCAGGTCCCCGGCGAGGGCCCTGAAGTCCCCGGCGGCGCGATGCCGGGGCTGATATTCGAAGATCGTCTGGCCGAAGCTCGGGCTCTCGGCCAGCACCACCGACTCGCGGATGGTGGTTTCCAGCAGTTGCGAGCCGAAGTGCTCGCGGATCCGGTCGCGCACCTCGCGGGCGTGGCGGCGCTGTTCCATGAACCGCGACAGCACGATCCATTTCGGCCGCGAACCGCCCAGGCGCTCCTCGATGCCGTGCAGGATGCGCATCAGCCGCGACAGCCCGTTAAGCGAGAGGAAGTCGCCGGCCACCGGGATCAGCATCTCGTCGGCGGCAATGATCGCGTTCATGCCCAGCAGGCCGGCCGATGGCGGACAGTCGATCAGCACGTAGTCGAACGGCTCGTCCATCGCCGCCAGTGCGCGCTGCAGCCGCCAGCCGCGTTGCGCGCCGCCCTCGTTCAGGTTTTCCACTTCCTGCAGATGCTCGCCGGCGGCGACCACCTTCAGTCCGTTGCCGGCCTCGCTGAAGGCGTCCTGCATGCGCGCCTCGCCGTGCAGCACCCGGTCCAGCCCGGCGGGGTCCTCCAGGCCGAAGGCCATGGTCAGGTGCCCCTGCGGATCCGCGTCGATCGCCAGCACGCGGTTCCCGGCCAGTGCCAGCGCGTGCGAAAGGTTCAGCGTCACCGTGGTCTTGCCGACGCCGCCTTTCTGGTTGATGACCGCGAACGTGCGCATGGGTCGTTGTGCCTCAAGCGCCCTGTTCTTCCCGGATCGCGTCTTCGCTGGCGATCAGGCCGGGGCCGAGCAGGGTGTCGATGTCCAGCACCAGGATCATCTTCTCCTCCACCGTGGCCAGCCCGCGCACGAAGTCGATGCCGATGCGGGTGCCGAAATCCGGGGCCGGCTGCAGGTTGTCGTCGCCGATGCTGTACACCTCGGAGACCGCGTCCACCACGATGCCCATCACCCGTTCGCGGTCCTCGCTGATCACCCGCAGCATGATCACCACCGTGGTGGGGCCGTACTCCAGCGGCTCCATGCCGAAGCGCAGGCGCATGTCGATGATCGGCACGATCATGCCGCGCACGTTGATCACGCCGCGGATGTAGTCGGGCGTGTTGGGCAGCGGGGTGGGGCGTTCCCAGCCCTTGATCTCCTGCACGCGGAGGATGTCCACCCCGTATTCCTCGTCGGCCAGGATGAAGGTCAGGTACTGGTCCTCCCCGGCGGTGGCCGGGTCCTGGATGGACTGGGTCGCGTCGTTAGCCATTGCGTTGGACTCCATTGGTGATCATGCGGCGCGGGTGTCGTGTCCGGCGGCCATCCGGGCGATGCCCGCAACGTCCAGGATCAGCGCCACCTGGCCGTCGCCGAGAATGGTGGCCCCGGCTGTCCCCGGCACCCGGCGGAAATTGGTTTCGAGCGTCTTGATGACGACCTGCTGCTGCCCCAGCAGGTCATCCACCCGCAGGGCCACGCGCTGGTTGTCCGCCTCGGCCACCACCAGCAGGGCCCGATCCGGCATCGGCGAGGGTTCGGCCTGGCCGAACAGGGCCGCCAGGTCGACGACCGGGATGTATTCGTCGCGCAGGCGATACAGCGGCAGCTTGCCGAAGGCCTGCTTCACGTTCTCGGGTTCCGTCTGCAGTGACTCGACGATCGCGATCAGCGGGATCACGAAGGTCTCGTCGTGGATCTTCAGCAGCTGGCCGTCCATGATCGACAGGGTCAGCGGCAGGCGAATGGTGATCCGCGAGCCCCGGCCCGGCTCGGAATGCAGTTCGATGTTGCCGCCGAGGCTGCGGATGTTCTTCTTCACCACGTCCATGCCCACGCCGCGGCCGGACAGGTCCGACAGCTTCTCCGCGGTGGAAAGCCCGGGCTCGAAGATGTACTGCAGGATCTCGTGCGGTTCCGGATTCTGGTCCGGCCGCAGCAGACCGGCGGCGCGGGCCTTCTCCAGGATGCGGTCGGAGTTCATCCCGCGGCCGTCGTCGCGGATCTCGATCACCACGTTGCCGCCGCGATGGTAGGCCTCCAGCGTGACCCGGCCGGTGGGGTCCTTGCCGGCCGCGCTGCGCTCGTCGGGCATCTCGATGCCGTGGTCGATGGCGTTGCGCACCAGGTGCACCAGCGGATCGCCCAGGTGCTCCAGCACGGTCTTGTCGATCTCGGTGAGCTCGCCCTCCATCTGCAGGTCGATCTGCTTGCCGAGCTGGCCCGAGAGGTCGTGGACCAGGCGGGGGAAGCGGTTGAAGACCTGCGCGATCGGCACCATGCGGATGCCCATCACGCTTTCCTGCAGCTCGCGGGTATTGCGCTCCAGTTCGGCCAGCCCCGAGCGCAGGCGCTCGATCTGCTGCTCCACGCGCGCGGGGTCTTCTTCCATCTGCTCGCTGATGTCGGTGAGCATCGACTGGGTGATGACCAGCTCGCCGACCATGTCGATCAGGGCGTCGATCTTGGCGGCGTTGACCCGCATGGAGCTGGATTCGGTCGGTTTCGAGGCCGCGCGTGCGGGCGCCCCGCCCGCGCCGTCCTCACCGCCGGGGGGCGTGGATTCCGGGCCGGAGCCGTTCGGGGCCGGGTCCGCCGGGGGGTGCGCTCCGGTGCTGTCGCCGGCGGTTTCGAGCGGTTCGATCGTCAGGTCGCATTCGTCCTCGACCCATTCGAAGACTTCCTCGACGTCGGCACGCTCCGCGTCGCCGCGCAGTTCCAGGGTCCAGGCGAGGTAGCTGGCCTCCGGGTCGTAGCCTTCGAGCGTCGGGGGCAGGCCCTCCGCGTCGCAGTGCACCGTCAGCTCGCCCAGCTCCTCCAGTACTTCGAACATGCGCAGCGGGTCGTTGCCGGTGCGCAGGAGGTCGGCGTGCGGACGGAATTGGATGCGCCAGCCGCGAGGTGTGCCGTCGCCACTCCCGGTCGTGCCGCCGGATGCGGCGTCATCGCCGTTTCCGCCGGTCTCCGGTGTCGGGGTGTCCTCACCCAGTGTGGCCTCGATCAGGGCGCGTACCTCGGCCGCCTCGGCCGGGTCGGCTTCGCCACCATCGCGGGCCGCCTGCAGCTGGCCGCGCAGCACGTCCACCGCGCGCAGCAGCAGATTCACGATCTCCGGGGTGGTCTCCTGCTGACCGTTGCGCATGCGGTCCAGCAGGGTCTCCATGCCGTGGGTGAATTCGGAGATCGCGCTGAACCCGAACGTCCCGGCGCCACCCTTGATGGAGTGGGCCGCACGGAAGATCGTGTGCAGGGTTTCCTCGTCGCCGGCGTTGAGCGCCAGCAACTCGGTCTCCATGTGTTCCAGCCCCTCGAAGCTTTCTTCGAGGAAGGCCTCGGTGAACTGGGACATATCCATGGACATGGCTAGCGCAGGACCTTGTTGACGGTGCTCATCAGCTTTTCCGGATCGAACGGCTTGACCAGCCAGCCGGTGGCGCCGGCGGCCTTGCCTTCCTGCTTCTTCTCCGGGCCGGCCTCGGTGGTCAGCACCAGGATGGGCGTGAACTTGTAGTCGGGCAGCTTGCGCAGCTCGCGGGTCAGCTCCAGTCCGTCCTTGCCGGGCATGTTCACGTCGGTGATGACCAGATCGGCCTTCAGCCCCTGTGCCTTGCTCAGGCCGTCGTTGCCATCCCGGCCCTCGGTCACGTCGTGACCGGCCTGCTTGAGCGCGAAGCTCACCATCTGTCGCATCGAGGACGAGTCGTCCACCACCAGCACCTTGGCCATTGCGTGCCCCCTGTTATTCGATTGTCTTGTTCATGCGGGCGACCCCGGGTCCGGTCGTGTGACCTGCAGCAAGCCGTGTGCCAGGGTCGCCGTCGCATTCTCCGAAAAACCTGTACAAGGACTGTACAGCAAACTCGGGGTCCGTCACAGAATTTAACGGGCCCCGGAGGAAAAACTTGAGCCGAGCGGTTCCGCTCCGCGGAAAAACGACCAAATCTTGACACTTCCTGTGCAACCGGAAAGGCTTTGTGTCCTGCTGCCGTCAGGATCCCGGCGGGTTCGCGGAGTCCTGCACGTGGCCCTCCAGGCCCAGGCGCTGCAGGCCGCTTTCCAGGGCGGGGCTGACGGGATCGAGTGTCATGGGCTGGCCGCGGCGTTCGGCTTCCCGGCGCAGCATCGCCAGCAGCTGCAGGCCGGCGGTGTCGGTGTCCCGGACGCCCTGACCGTCCAGCCGCAGGGGCTGGCCCTGGTCCAGGGTCTGGCGCGCGGCTTCGGTCAGCGCCTCGACGGCGTCAATGCGCAGGCGTTCCGGCAGTTCGGTGGCGGGCTGTTCGTTGGTATTCATGCGGGCTCCTGGTTCATGCTGCGAGATGTCGCGTGAGGGGCGTTCCTGTCTGTGTCGGCATCGGGACGCAGGTTTTGAGGTTTGTCACGTTTTCACAAGTTCCGTTTCTTTTTTCCGGGGGCACTCGCGATGGTCCGTTCCGGTCCGCCGCATCGACGCATCATCGCCTTGCCGGGGCGGCCGGAGGTCTGCGAGTGCGCGGGCGAATGGCTGCGGCAACAGGCTGGTGGCCACGGCGTCCTGTGGGTGGGCCGCAGCGCGCCCCCGGATCTGCCCTCGGTGCGTCCGGCCCAGGCCGGAGACTGGCTGGGCCGCGAGCGCGACGTGGTGGTATTCGAGGCGCAGTCCGGTCTCCCCGCCGATGCCCTGGTGATCGTCAGCGGCATCCTGCGCGGGGGTGGGGTGCTGGTGCTGCTCACGGATGCCGGTGGCGCCACGCCGTTCGGCGAGCGCTGGCGGCAGGCGCTGGCGGAAGCGGTGGTGGAGCATCCCGACCCTGGACGGCCGGCGAACTGGCCGCGCCCCGCTGGCGCCGTGCCCGGCGAGGGCTGGACCGACGACCAGCAGCGGGTGCTGGAGCGGCTGCGCGACCCGGGCGAACCGGACGCCCCGGGCGGGCGGCGCTGCGACGTGGTGATCGCCCCGCGCGGGCGCGGCAAGTCCACCGTGCTCGGACAGTGGCTGGGTGAACATGTGCGGCTGTCGGGCGCTCCGGACGGGGAGATTGCCGTGACCGCGCCGGCCCCCGCCGCGGCCGAGCGCCTGCTGGCGCAGGCTGCGGAAGGCTCGCCCGTCGTGGATCCCGCGACGCTGTATTGCGCACCGGCGGTCCTGCTGGATTCCCCGGCACGGCCCGACCTGCTGATCGTGGACGAGGCCGCGGCCATCCCGGTGGAACGCCTGCTGGAGCTGACCCGGCGCGCCCGGCGGGTGGTGCTGGCGACCACCACCGGCGGGTTCGAGGGCAGCGGTCAGGGGTTCCGCCTGCGGGTGCTGCCGGCACTGGAACGGGCCGGCCTGTCGCCGCGGATCCTGCGCCTGCGCGAGCCCGTGCGCTGGGCCGCGGGCGACCCGCTGGAAGACTGGATCAACCGGCTGTTCCTGCTGGAGGCGGCCAGCCACGAGCCGTCGCCCCAGGCCGTGCGTCTGGCGTGGCGCTCGCCGGCCGACCTCGCGGGCGACGCCGCCCGCCTGCAGGCGCTGACCGGCCTGCTGGCCGACGCCCATTACCGCACCCGGCCCTCCGATCTGCAGCGCTGGCTGGACGATCCGGACGTGCATGTCCTGTTGCTGGAAGGGGCACGTGATGGCGCCCTGTTCGGGGCGGTGCTGGTGCAGGCCGAGCCGGGGCTGGAGCCCGAGCTGGCGGACGCGGTGTGGGCCGGCGAGCGGCGGCCGCCGGGACGCTTCCTGCCGTGCACCCTGGCCGCAGTAGGTTCCTTTTCACTGGCGCAGCAGACCGCCTGGCGGATCCACCGGATCGCGGTGCATCCCGCCTGGCAGGGGCGCGGGCTGGGCACGCGCCTGCTGCGCGCGGTGGCCGAAAGGGCCGCGCGCGACGGGGTGGGGCTCCTGGGCGCGGCGTTCGGGGTGACCCCGGGCATGCTGCACTTCTGGCGGCGCGAGGGCTTCGCGCCGGTGCGCCTGGGCGTGCGCCCGGATCCGGCCAGCGGGCAGGTCACGCTGATCGTAATGCGTGCACTGCCGCAGGCCGGCGAGGCGGGGCCGGCGCTGGCGGCGGTGCAGGGGGCGTTCGCCCGCGACTGGCCGTTATGGCGCGTGCTGGCCGCGGAGCAGCTGGACAGCGCCACCACCCGCGCCATCGAGCAGAGCCTGCCGGCGCCCGGCGAGCACGGTGAAGTCGAGGCGGACGATCGCGCCTCGATCGAGGCGTTTGCCCATCGCAGCCGCAGCTTCGAGTGGGCCCTGCCGGCCCTGCGCCGGGCCCTGGCGGCCGAGGCCGCGCGGGATCGCGAGCTGGATCTGAACTCGGGCCAGGACTCGGGCCAGGACTCGGGCCAGGACTCGGGCCAGGCCCTGCTGCATGCCGCGTGCGTGCAGCAGCAGGACTGGGCGGCCCTGCAAGCGCTGGCCGGGGTCTCCGGCCGGCGCGGGGTCATCCGCCGCCTGCGCGAGGCGGCGGCCCGGTGGCTGGCCGAAACCCGGCCCGAGATTCGGCCCGAGATCCGGCCCGGGACCCGCTAGTCCACCCGCACCAGGCGCGAGCTGACCAGCTCGCCGTGGCGCAGCATCGCGTCGTACAGGGCCTCGCTGCGTTCGGCCAGTTCGGCGTCGTCGTCCCAGGCCCCGGGGCGGTCGAATGCGTCGCCGGCGCGGTAGCCGTTGCCCACGGCCTGCACGAAGGCCGCGGCGGCGCGGGTGGTGACGGTCGGGTCGCTGACCGAGCCGTCGCCATGGTCCAGGCGGGCCGGCACGTAGTCGCCGTCGAGCTGGTATTCGAGCGCGCCGAGGAACATGCGGTCCAGCGCCCGGCCCACTTTCTGCTCCAGTTCGGGGTGGCGTTCACCCATCAGGCCGGACGTGCCGTCGCGCTCGCGCAGGATGGAAAACCCGCCGGTGACCTGATGCACGAAGCGCCACTGGCCGCCGACATCCACCTCGTCCGACGCGGCCATGGCCCGGCCGTCGACGAATTCCAGGCGCGCGGGCAGGCCCCAGTCACGCAGCGGCCCGTGTCCGTCCAGCACGGCCGTGGTGATGGCCGCGGCGCGATCCGCCAGAGTTTCCGCCCGTTCCTGGTCGTCATCGTCTCCGTACAGCGCCAGCATCTCGTACAAGCCCTTGTGCCCGCGCAGCATGGCACCGAGCTGATCGACGGACCACTCGGCACCCTCGTCCAGCACGTAGATCCCGGCGTCCGCGTCCCAGGCCTCATCGGCCCGGTCCGCAACCGCACGGGCGACCGCGACCAGGTCGTCACGCGAATGGCCCAGCCAGCCGGCCAGCGCGTCCAGGTCGAGCTGGCCCATGTCATCGGCGCCACCCGGCTTGTCCTGGCGGACCCAGGCATAGGCCGAGGCGTGCAGCGCATCCATGCCGTAGGCGAAGGCCTCGGCATCGCTGGCGTCGGCGCCGTGGATTCGGCCGTCTTCGTGGCGCGTGTTGACCAGATGGTTCTCCAGCTGCGAGATCATAGGACTGGGCTTATGGGTGAGGTCGTCGTACAGCCCGAGGTCCTCGAACCGGCCCGCGCTGTGGTGCATGTGATAGAGATAGCCGGCCTCGGCATAGGCGGCCGGGCCGGCCTCGTCTTCCCCACCGACGTGCGCCCGCAGGCGGCCCTGGTCGAGGAACGCCCCCTGGGCGTAGTCCAGCAGGTCCAGCCAGCGTTCGCCGACCGCCTGCATCGGGTCTCCGGCCAGTTCCGGGCGATAGCCTTCATGGCCCATCTCGCTGTCGCGCATCAGCCGGCCCTTGACCGTCAGGGCCCCGAGGGCGGCGAAGGTGTCCTCCGCCCGTGCGCCGTCGACGGAGACCAGCGGCTGGCCGTTGCGGTCCAGGGTCTGGGCGACCGTGCCGGTGCCGGTGTCCGCATGCGCGGCGCCTCCCGCAAGGCTCAGCGCCGCGATCAGGGTGCCGCCGAATCGAGCCGTTGCAGTCATCATGAAACCTCCAGGATCATCCTTTGTGGTGTTCGAAGCCGGGCGGCAGGTGCTCGCGCATCGCGTCGCTGAGCGGGACATCGTGCACCACCATCACCGGCAGACTGGCGTGGCGCACCAGCCACTCGGTGGCCGAGCCCGACAGCATGCTGGCGAGCTGGCTGCGCCCGCGGGTGCCCATCACGATCAGTTCGCCATCCCACTCCTCGGCCAGGCGGGAGATTTCCTCGGGTGCACTGCCCACGGCCACCGCGCATTCCTCGTCGTCCCGCGCCCATTCCTTCAGCCGCTCATGGGCCTGATCCTCCGCCGACTGGCGCATGTCTTTCGAATGCAGCGGCGAGGAGCCGGCCCCGGCCATCGCCCCGGCCGCGCTGCCGCGGGCGACATCTGCGGGTTTCATCACGTGCAGCAGGCGGCGCGTGGCACCGGGGCAATGGTGCCGGGCGATGGCCAGGGCCGCGGCCGAGGCGGAAGAAAAATCGATGGCGACGATGACGCGTTGCAGCATGCGGAAATCCTGATTTTCGAGCGTGCGTGGCGGGGGCGACCCCGTTGGACTTTGAGGCTGGCACTTCAGAAAACGCTGATGAGGTGTTAGACTCTCGCGCCTTTCTCACGGGCGGTTCCTGTGACCTGCTCCTCGTCCGTGATCCAGCGCCGTAACTGGTGGCCACGGGATGCCTAGCAGTACCCCACTGACCGGTGCCCGTCAATCCCACCCGTCTTATCACTGCAGTCGCGGTCTGCACCGTGCTCAGGGCCGGCGCGTCAAACCTCTGATCCGGGAGATTTGCCGTGCAGCAGACGCTAAAGGCCTTCTGGCAACGCCAGCGTGACATCTGGTTCTTCAACGTTCGTGGCGACCTTATCGCGGGGATCGTGGTCGCCCTCGCCCTCATTCCCGAGGCGATCGCTTTCTCCATCATCGCCGGGGTCGACCCGTCGGTGGGACTGTACGCGTCCTTCTCCATGGCAGTGGTGATCGCCTTCACCGGTGGTCGCCCCGGCATGATCTCCGCCGCCACCGGGGCCATGGCCCTGCTGATGGTCACCCTGGTGGCCGAGCACGGGCTGCAGTACCTGCTGGCCGCGACCCTGCTGACCGGGGTGATCCAGCTACTGTTCGCCTGGGCCAAGCTGGGGCGTTACATGATGTTCATCCCGCGCACCGTGATGGTCGGGTTCGTGAATGCGCTGGCGATCCTGATCTTCATGTCCCAGGTGCCGTATCTGGTGGACGGTGACACCACCATGTGGGTGCTGGTCTCCGTCGGCCTGCTGATCCTCTACGGGCTTCCGTTGATCCCGGGCTATCCCAAACTGCTGCCGCCTCCGCTGGTGGCCATCGTGGTCCTGACCATCGTGGTCTACTACATGGGCCTGCCCACCATGGAAGTAGGCGACATGGGCGAGCTGCCCGACGGCCTGCCGGTGTTCCTGTTCCCCGACATCCCGTGGAACCTGGAGACCCTGCAGATCATCTTCCCCACCGCGTTCTCGCTGGCCGTGGTCGGGCTGCTGGAATCGCTGATGACCGCGCAGGTGGTGGACGACCTGACCGACACCCCCTCGGGCAAGAACCGCGAAGCCCAGGGGCAGGGCATCGCCAACATCGTGACCGGGTTCTTCGGCGGCATGGCCAGCTGCGCGATGATCGGGCAGTCGGTCATCAACATCAAATCCGGCGGTCTGGGACGGCTGTCTACCCTGTCGGCGGGTCTGTACCTGCTGTTCTTCATCCTTGTGCTGGGGGATCTGGTGTCGATCATCCCCATGGCCGCACTGGTGGCCGTGATGATCATGGTCTCCATCGCCACCTTCGACTGGAGCTCGCTGACCACCCTGCACAAGCTTCCGCGCACCGATGCCACCGTGCTCATCGTGACCGTGGGCGTGACCGTGGTGACCCACGACCTCTCGCTGGGCGTGTTCGCCGGCGTATTGCTCAGTGCGGTGTTCTTCGCGCGCAAGATGGTCAACGCCGTCCATGTGGAAAGCGAACGACCGGAAGGAAGCAGGATCCGTACGTACAAGGTCCGCGGGCAGCTGTTCTTCGTGGCCGTGGACAAGTTCATCGACAGCTTCGACTACCGCGAGCGCATTCATCACGTGGTCATCGACCTCAGCGAGGCCTCGCTGTGGGACAGCTCCGCGGTGGCCGCCATCGACAAGGTGGTGGCCAAATTCCGCCGCAATGGCATGGAAGTGGAAGTGAAGGCCCCGCCCGGCCAGAGCGGCGAGCTCCACGACAAGCTCGCGCAGCACGACAAGGAAGGTGGCGCCAGCGAACCCGGCGGGCACTGATCCGCGCCGGCGCGTGACGGGGCGCCCCGGGCGTTCGGCTATCGCCCGGCGCCGGTGTTCAGCGCCGCTTCCAGGTGCGTGATGATGTGGTCGGCTATGCGGGTGTCCAGCCAGTAACGGGGGCGCCCGGGCACGTCTCCGGCCACAAAGCCCACATGCCCGCCGCGCGCCTGCAGCTCCAGCCGGATCCCGGGGCCCAGTTCGCGGGTGGCGGGAACGCCGGTGGCCGGGACGAACGGGTCGTCCGCGGCATGCAGGATCAGGGTCGGCTGGCGGATCGCGCCCAGGCGCGGGCGGCAGCTGGCGCGGGTGTAGTAGTCGGCACTATCGCGAAAGCCGTGCAGCGGGGCGGTGATGCGCTCGTCGAACTCGCGCAGCCGGCGCATGCGGCGCAGTTCCGCCAGTGGCAGCGGGGCATCGTCGCGCGCCGCGAACTTGCGCAGCGTGACCCGGCGCAGACCGCGCATCAGATGCCACTGGTAGACCCGCGCGAACCCGCGCTCCAGTGCATCGGCGCTGGCGGCCAGATCGAACGGCACCGATACCGCCACCGCCGTGGCCAATGGCGTGTCGCCGCGTTCCCCCAGCCACGACAGCAGCATGGAACCGCTCAGGGAAAACCCGCAGACCGCCATCGGCCGGGCGGGGTCGCGTCGACGCAGGGTCTCCACCACATGGTCGAGGTCGTCCCACGCCGCCGCGTGGTAACTGCGGCGCAGGCGGTTGGGGTGCGAGCCGGCCCCGCGCGAGATCAGCACCGCGCTGCCGATCCCGCGCCGCGCCAGCGCCGCCACCACGCCCAGCGCGTAGCCCGAGGTCTCGTCGCCGCCCAGACCGTGGCCCACCAGCACCAGACCGCGTCCCGGCGGCCCCCAGGCCAGCTCGAGGAAATCCCCGTCCGGCAGTTCCAGGCGTTCGCGCTCCAGCCGCATCGGTGGCGGCGCGCGAAACAGTGCCGGAAAGACCGTTTGCGCATGGCGTCCCGGCAGCCACCAGGCCGGCCGGAACGCCTGATCCGTTTTATCCTCGGGCGGGTCGCTCAACCTCTGGTCTCCAGGATCGCCACCGGATGGTTTTGCGGACAGCGAGCAGGCCATGAAGTGCCCCGAGCGCGCTCGAACCGGGCCACGGCGCCAAAGACGTGGGAAACGGTCTTGCCTCCGGATGTCCTGGTGTCGATCGTTTTCGAGACTCCCCGCTCATGGATCGCAGGGATGGACTCGGGGCCGGATGCCGCGCTAACTTAGCACAAGGTAATACTCAGTAATACGAGGTCCACCATGGCAACGTCCCTGAAAATCGATGACGCACTGAAAGCCCGCCTCCAGGATCTCGCCGCCCAACGCCGACGGTCGCCCCACTGGATCATGCTCGAAGCCATCCGCCAATACGTTGACCGCGAGGAAGCCCGAGAGAGTTTCAGGCAGGAAGCCCTGGCGTCCTGGTCGGCCTATCGGGAAACCGGCCAGCACCTGACCGGGCAGGAAGCCCGCGACTGGTTGAGAAC
The DNA here is from genome assembly GCF_000381205.1 of Thioalkalivibrio sp. ALE11. Lineage (NCBI taxonomy): Bacteria > Pseudomonadati > Pseudomonadota > Gammaproteobacteria > Chromatiales > Ectothiorhodospiraceae > Thioalkalivibrio > Thioalkalivibrio sp. ALE11. The sequence goes on from NZ_KB906165.1 coordinate 221,981, forward strand.
ATGGGGCACTGACGATGAAGGAGCCGTGCCCGAGTGCCACGAGTAATCGTCACCGCAGGCGCCGCAGAAGGTTTGGAGCGATGCCGGCGCGCTCTCGCCACTAAAGCTCCGGATGCGGCCAGGCGCGCGGGTCAGGTGATCGAGCGGCAATTCCTGCTGCTGGAAACGGCCCCCGATATTGGGCGACCGGACCCTGAAATCCCCGAACTGCGTGAGCTGGTGATTGCCTTCGGCGACTCCGGATTTGTGGCCCTCTACCGTCACGAACCGGCCGACGACGCCGTGTACGTCCTTGCCTTCCGGCACCAGAAAGAGGCGGGTTACTGAATGCGGAGCCCGAGCTTCAATCGCTTGTGCCGTGCATCGGTCACGAACAGCGGAATCCGTAACCGCGCCTTACAGGTTCGGGGCCGGAATTTTCAGATCGTCCGGCGTGAGGCGGTCCGGCAGGAGCGCCTGAACGGCGTCGGGTGCGGCCACTGGACGGCGGGGCGCGCTTACTGGCCCGGCGTCCGTCGACGGTAGACCCCCAGCTCCAGGCGCTCCCAGGGGTCTTCGCTGTCGCGCTTGTCGATGATGCGGGCCACCAGCTCCTCGTTGCGGTCCAGCAGTTCCGCCGCCATGCCGTTCTCCTCGCGCGGCAGATACCCCAGCTGGTGATCCAGCCAGCACACCGCCACCGCGTTCGGATCGGCCGGATTCAGCCGCTCGCGCTGGACCGTCAGCCCCTGGCCGCGGCGCAGGTGAGGCCACAGTCGCGGCGCCTCATGATGCCGATACCCCGCCAGCGGGATCCGCTGCAGGAGCTCCTCCGTGGTCGCCGTGTTCTGAATCCGGTCGCGCCGCGCATAATAACCGCGCAGCACCGGAACGGGCCGGGCCTGATCGGGAAAACGGGAACCGTTGCGTTGCATGGGAACCTCCGGGTTCGTGTGGCAGTACCCGTATCCCACCACAGGCGGTGGCTCACACAGTGAGCCACCCCGCACGGGGGTGGTGTGGCGAGGGAGGTTCAGGCGTAACGGGTGGCGGCCTCGCGCAGGGTTTCGGCGACGCGCTGGCGCAGGGATTCGGGGGCGATGACTTCCACGCCGGGGCCGTGGCGCAGGATTTCCTGGATCAGTTCGGTGGGGTCGGAGTAGGGGATCTGCAGTTCCCAGGTGTCGCCGCGGTACTGGCCGATCTGGTCGGGGTGCCAGGTTTCGTCGGCGACCCAGCGGGCGTGTTCGGGGGTGAAGCGCAGTACGGCCCATTCGCTGGCGGGGCCGGTGAAGATGCCGAAGGCGGCGCCGATGTGGCGGTCGAGGTCGGCATCGGCTTCTTCGCGCAGGGGGGCGTCCTGCACGGGGGTGGCGGCGCGGATGCGTTCCAGGGCGAAGGTGCGCAGGGCTTCGGCGTTTTCGCACCAGGCGATCAGGTACCAGTTGTCGCGGTAGTAGAGCAGGCGCTGCGGGTGGATGCGGCGCCGGGTGGCGCTGTCGCGGGCGCGGCCGTGGTATTCGATGTCCAGCGGGCGGCCGGCGAGGGTGGCTTCGGCGGCGACGCGGAAGGTGTCGGCGGCACTGGTGCGGTGGGCCTGGGGCTGGATCTGGATGCGCCGGCGGAGTTCGGCGGGGTCGTGGCCGCCGGTCTCCAGCAGGCGGCGGATGCGGGTCTTCATCGGGCCGATGACGGGGGCGAGCAGGCCCGGCTGCATGTCTTCCAGCAGCTGTTCGATGGTCAGCAGGGCGAGCAGCTCGGATTCGTTGAACCACAGCCCGGGCAGTTCGAAGGCCGGGGCGTCGGGGTCGTAGCGGTAGCCGTTGGCCTGCGCGTCGTACTCGATGGGCGCCTGCATGAAGTCGCGCATGTATTCGATGTCGCGCTTGAGGGTGGCGCGCGACACCCCGAGCTGTTCCACCAGCTGCGCCAGCGAGGGCGGCTGGTGGCTTTCCTTGAGCCGGCGATGCAGGTGGAAGATGCGTTCGGCGCGGTTCATGGCGCGGATCGGGCGGCGGATCAGTGCAGCCGGCGGCTGACGCGGATGATCTCGTCGTCGGAGGTGAGGATCTCGCGCTGGAAGCCGTGGCGGCGGGCGAGGGCGAGCATGCCGTCGTTGTGGCGCAGGACCTCGCCGAACAGTTCGCGCAGGCCGTTGCGCCGGGCGGAGTCGACGATGGCCTCCATCAGCAGGGAGCCCACGCCGCGGCCCTGCCAGGCGTCGCTGACGACCACGGCGAATTCGGCGCTCTCGCCGTCGGGCTCGGTGGTATAGCGGGCCACGCCCACCTGGACTTCCTGGCCGTCGGCGTGATCCACGGCGATGAAGGCCATCTCGCGGTCGTAGTCGATCTGGGTGAAGCGCACCAGCATCTCCGGGGTGAGTTCGTCCAGCGAGCGCATGAACCGCAGGTAGCGGGTCTTTTCCGACAGGCTGCGCACGAAGGCCTGTTCGATGGCGGCGTCTTCCGGACGGATCGGGCGCAGTTCCAGCTCGTGGCCGTCGCGGGTGGTGACGGTGTGCGCTACGTGCCCGGGATACGGATGGATGGCCATGTGGGCGTAGTGGCGGGTGTCGTGCCCGGGGTCCGCCAGTTCGATACGGGCGTCCACGGCCATGACGCCGTGCTCGCCGGCCTGCAGCGGGTTGATGTCCAGCGACGCCAGTTCCGGCAGTTCGCAGGCCATCTCCGAAACCCGCAACAGCACCTGTTCCAGCGCCTCGCGCGGTACCGGCGGGGCGCCGCGGAACTCGCCCAGGGTGCGCGCGGCGCGCGTCTGGTCGATGAGGCGTTCGGTCAGTGACTGGTTCAGCGGCGGCAGGGCGATGGCCTGGTCGCCGATGACTTCCACCGCGGTGCCGCCCAGGCCGAAGGCGATCACCGGGCCGAACACCGGGTCGCGCGAGATCCCGACGAGGAGTTCGCGCGCATGCCCGACCTCGGACATGCGTTCCACGGTGACGCCTTCGACGTCGGCGTCGGGGAAGTGCTCGCGGATCTGGTCCAGCATCTCCTGGGTCTGCTGACGCACCGTCTGCACGCTGCGCAGGTTGAGCCGCACGCCGCCGAAGTCGCTCTTGTGGCTGATCCCGGTGGCGCTGATCTTGAGCGCCACCGGGAAGCCCAGGGTCTCGGCGGCCAGCATCGCGTCGGCCGGGTCGCGCGCGAGGATGCTGGGGTTGGTGGGGATGTGGAAGGCGGCCAGCACGGCCTTGGACTCGCGGATGCTGAGAACTTTGCGGCCGTCGTTGCGGGCGTTCTGCAGGATCAGGCGGGCGCCCTCGACGTCCGACGGGGTCTCGTCGCACAGCGGGCCGGGGGTCTGCAGCAGCATGCGCTGGTTGCGGCGGTGTTCGATCAGCCAGGCGAAGGTCTCGATCGCCGCTTCGGGCGTGCGGTACTGCGGGATCCCGGCCTCGTCGAAGCGCCGGCGCGCGCTGGCCACCAGCGGGTCGCCCATCCAGCAGGCCAGCACCGGCTTGCGGCTGTTGCGCGCCTGTTCGATCACGGCCTCGGCGCAGGCGTCCGGGTCGGTCATGGCCTGCGGGGTCAGCAGTACCACCGCCATATCTACGCCGGGGTCGGCCAGCGTGATGCGCAGCGCCTCGCCGTAGCGTTCGGCGGTGGCGTCGCCGAGGATGTCGATCGGGTTGCCGTGCGACCAGTGGCCGGGGAGCAGGTCGTTCAGCGCGTCCATGCTCTTGTCCGCCAGGCTGGCCAGTTCCAGGCCGAGGTCGGCGGCACGGTCCACGGCCATCACCCCGGGCCCGCCGCCGTTGGTCAGGATCGCCAGGTTCTCGCCGCGCAGGCGCATGCCCTGCGCCAGGATGTGCGCCGCGGAGAACCACTGCGAGACGCGCTCCACGCGGACCACGCCGGCGCGTTCCAGCGCGGCATCGAAGACTGCGTCGGAGCCCATCATCGCGCCGGTGTGGGTGGCCGCGGCCTGGGCGGTGGCGGCGTGGCGCGCCGACTTGAGCACCACCACGGGTTTCATGCGGGCGGCCGCGCGCAGCCCGGAGAGGAAACGCCGGGTGTGGCGGATGCCCTCGACGTACAGCAGGATGCCCTGGGTCTCGGGGTCGACCGCGAGGTAGTCCAGCAGCTCGCCGAAGTCGACGTCGGCGGCGTCGCCGGTGGAGGCCACCCCGGAAAAGCCAATGCCGGTGGACTGTGCCCAGTCCAGCACCGCGGTGACCAGCGCGCCCGAGCTGGAGACCAGCCCCAGCTTTCCGGGCAGCGCCTGGTTGTGGCTGAAGGTCGCGTTGAGCCCGATCCGCGGGCGCATGATGCCGAGGCAGTTGGGGCCGATCAGGCGCATGCGGTAGCGCTGCGCGATTTCCACGCATTCCTGCTGCAGGCGCTGGCCCTCGCGCCCGGCCTCGCCGAAGCCGGCCGACAGGATCACCGCGCCGCGCAGGCCGGCCTCGCCACAGTTGCGCAGGATGGCGGGCACGGCCCGCGCGGGCGTGGCGATCAGCGCCAGGTCCACGCGGTGCTCGCCGGGGCGCAGTTCGGGCACGCAGGGCAGCCCCTGCACCGTGTCATGCTTGGGATTGACCGGGACCAGCGTGCCTTCGTAGCCGGCGGTCAGCAGGTTGGCCAGGATCGTCTGGCCCACGGCCCCCTCGCGCTCGGTGGCGCCGAACACGGCGACGCCGCGGGGATTGAAGATCTTGTCGAGGATATGGGTGCCCATGCATGCTTCCTGCTGTGGTGGATCCGATGAATTGGTGCTGCCCGGAGGGGCCTTCATAACATGAATCTTGCCTTTTTATCTCCCGATGCCGGGCTGGAACACGACAACGGGCCCGGGCATCCGGAGTGTCCCGAGCGGCTGACCGCGATCCGCGACCAGCTGGTGGCCGGCGGGCTGGACCCGTGGATCCTGCATCGCGAGGCGCTGCCGGCCGGACGCGCCGACCTGCTGCGGGTTCATACCGAGGCCCACGTGGCACAGGTGCTGCGGCATGTGCCGGCGGGCGAGCGGGTCATGCTCGACGGCGACACCGCGCTGTCCCCCGGCAGCCACGAAGCGGCCCTGCTGGCGGCAGGCGCGGGCATGACCGCGGTGGACTGGGTGATGGGCGCGCAGGGCCGGCGCGCGTTCTGCGCCGTGCGTCCGCCCGGGCACCATGCGCGCGCCGACCGCGCCGCGGGCTTCTGCCTGTTCAACAACGTGGTGATCGCGGCCCGCCACGCTCAGGCCCGCCACGGCATCCGCCGCATCGCCATCGTGGACTTTGACGTGCATCACGGCGATGGCACCGAGGCGCTGGTGGCCGGGGATCCGTCCATCCTGTTCGCGTCGTCGTTCGAACATCCCGCCTACCCCGGGTCGGGCGTAACGCCACTGGGCGACAACTGCCTCAACGTGCCCGTGCCCGGCGGCTCGTCCGGCGGACAGTGGCGCGAGGCGGTGGCCGCGGCCTGGTTCGAGCAGTGGGATGCGTTCGCCCCGGAGCTGGTGCTGGTGTCGGCCGGTTTCGACGCCCACCGCGAGGACGAGCTCTCGCGCCTGGCCCTGAGCGAAGACGACTACGCCTGGATCAGCGCGCGCATCGTGGAGCTGGCCGAGCGCCACGCGCAGGGGCGGGTGGTCTCCATGCTGGAAGGCGGCTACGCCCTGCACGCGCTGGGGCGCAGCGCGGTGGCCCACATGCGCGAGCTCGGGGGGCTGTAACCCCGACGCTATTCGTGCGCGGCCACGCGGTTGCGGCCGCGACGCTTGGCCTCGTACAGGGCCTCATCGGCGCGCTTGAAGGTGTCCTTCAGCGGTTCCCCCGGCTGGTGCTCCGATACCCCGATGCTGACGGTGATATGGCCGGGGCCCGGGAAGACTGCCTTCCCGACCCGCGAGCGCAGGGTTTCGGCGACCTTGCGCGCACGGGGCAGTTCGGTGGCCGGCAGCAGGATCATGAATTCCTCGCCGCCCCAGCGGCCCACTACATCGGACTTGCGCAGGCGGTCCTGAAGGACCCGCACCAGGGTCTGCAGCACCTCGTCCTACATCGGACTTGCGCAGGCGGTCCTGAAGGACCCGCACCAGGGTCTGCAGCACCTCGTCGCCCACGTCGTGGCCGAAGGTGTCGTTCACGTCCTTGAACCGGTCCAGGTCCAGCAGCAGGATCGAGAACGAATCACCGTGGCGGTCGGTGCGGTGGGCCTCCTGTTCCAGCAGGCTCTCCAGGTGACGCCGGTTGGGCACGCCGGTCAGGCGGTCGTGCAGGGCCTGGCGTTCCAGCTCCGCCTCCAGGTGTTTCTGCCGCGAGATGTCGTGGAACACCGCCACGTAGTGTTCCACCGGTCCGTCGTCCCCGGATCGCAGCGCGGTGATGGACATGTACAGGGGGATCCGCGTCCCGTCCTTGCGCCGGTCCCAGACCTCGCCTTCCCAGTGGCCCTGCTCGTCGAGGCGGCCGAACAGGTCGGAATAGAAAGACCGGTCGTGCTCGCCCGATTTCAGCAGTTCCCGCGGGTTGGCGCCGATCGACTCCGCCGCGCTGTAACCGGTGATCTCCTCGAACGCCGGGTTGGCCCGCAGGATTCGCCCGTCGGCGTCGGTGATGAAGATCGCATGGCTGGCGCGGAAGGTCGCCGCCAGCAGTTCCAGCTCTTCCTCCAGTTCGCGGCGTTCGGTGATGTCGACCAGGTAGCCGTGATAGTGATCAACCGCCCCGAATTCATCGCGTTCGATGGTGGTGAAGTCGAGCATCCAGCGCCACCCGCCATCACGGTGGCGCATGCGGTAGGGGCTGTGCTGGAAGTTCGCGCTGCGGTCTTCGGTGTGCGCCAGCACTTCCCGGTCCAGGCGTTTGCGGTCGTCGGGATGGACCAGGTCGTTGTGCGGCGTGCGTTCGCCGGCCAGTTCCTGCGGGTCGTAGCCCAGGATCTCGCGTACGTTGGGCGAGACATACTGGATGGGCCAGCCCGGGGCATTGTCCCAGGCAAAGATCAGCGTCGGGCCGGCCATGAACAGGTTGCGCTCGCGTTCCAGCGCCAGGCGCTGTTCGCGCCGGGTCAGTTCATGTCCGATCCACTGCGCCATCAGGTTGATCAGGTCGCGCTCGAAGGGCACGAAGGCTTCGCGCGGTCGCCGCGCGACAAAGCTCAGCACCGCGCGCAGTTCGCCGTTCACGTGCACCGGCATGCCGAAACATGCGCCGGCCGCGGGCGTGTCCGAGATGCTGCAGCCGTCGGTCCGGGCCTCCGGGGCATGGAAACCCACCGGGCCGGTTTCCGCGAGGGCGTTGTCGCAGAAGGTGGCACCCGTTTCTCCGGCTTCCCGCGGGCCCTCCGGCCACTCGCCGGCGGCCTCCAGGATGCGCCGGCTGCCGTCGTCCACCCGCACCAGGCGGCCGTGGTCCATGGCGAATTCGCGCAGGCCGAGTTCCAGCAGCGCGCGCAGCTTGCCGGCGTCTTCGGTGTCCGCGGTGCTGGTGATCCGGTGCAGCTCCTGCAGCGCGTTCTGCCGGCGCTGCTCCAGGGCCTCGCGCGCCTTCTCCGGGCGGATGTCGCGGATGATGGTGGAGTAGTACTCGGGCTCGCCGTCGCCATCGAAGTGCGCAATGATCCTCTGCGACACGGGTATCTCGTGGCCGTCGACATCCAGCAGCGCGGACTCGCCTTCCCAGAAACCGGTGCGGCGGGCGGTCGGGAGCCCTTCCCGCTGCAGTCGGCGCGTGGCCCATTCGGGGTGAAGCCACTCGCCGGCGCGCTCTCCGGAGAAGTAATCGCGATCCTGCTCCGGGGCCGCGCCACCTTCCGCGCCCGGCAGGCCCAGCATCTCCTTGCCGCCGCGGTTCACGTAGTGGATGCTGCCGTCGGCATCGGCCATGGAGACGAAGTCCGGCGTAGCCTCGAGGATCTGGATCAGGCGTTCGCGGCCGCGCTCGGCCTCGCGCTGCTCGGTCACGTCGATCCCCACCCCCTGAAACGCGGTGATCCGGCCGTCCGCGTCGAAGAACGCCCGGTTGCTCCACATGATGGTGCGCAGCTCGCCGTCGGCCCGCGGCAGGGTGTTCTCGAAATGTCCCACCGGCCGTTCCGGGGTGAAGCTGTCCAGATGCGCGCGGACCCGAGCGACGTCCGCCTCCGGGGTCCAGTCCAGCCAGCGCTGGCCCAGGACCTCCTCCGACGTGCGTCCCTGGAATTCCAGCATCGCGCGGTTGGCATGCAGAAGCGTGGTATCCGGGAGGTAGCGGGTGACCAGATGCGGGTGGTCGTCCACCAGGCTGCGGTACAGCGCCTCCTGCTGCGCCAGTTCGCGGCGTGCGCGGTGGCGGGTCACGGCGTAGACCAGGCTGCGCTGGAGCAGGTCTTCGCCCAGCCGGTTCTTGCTGAGGAAATCCTCGGCCCCCGCCTCGATGGCGTGCGCCCCGGTGGCCGCATGGTCGTCGCCGGTGAGGACCACCACGGGGACCTCGCGGGTCGTCGACAGCACCCGCTCCAGGGTGTCGTCCGGGTCCGAATCGGGCAGGTTCAGGTCCAGCAGGACCGCGTCGACCGCGGTGGCGTCGCGTGCCAGGTGCTCCCGGGCCTCCTGCAGCCGGCCGCAGTGTGTGGTGTCGAACCGCGTGGTCCCGGTCGGGATTGTCAGCAGATCCCGTACCAGGGCCGCATCACCCATGTTGTCCTCGATCAGCAGAACGCTGAGGCGAGGGGACTCCTCGGGGCGGGGGATCTCGGACGCTCGGAGCGGCATCGGTTCCTTCCGTGCATGGTTCACGGTCTGCAGGATAACCGCTGCCTGTCGGCGAATACAGCGACGGTGCCCGAGCTCAGGCCGGGGCGGGTGCGGCGGACCACTCCGTCGGGGGTGTCCAGTGTTCCAGCCAGCCCTCCAGCGCGTCCGGCGGCAGCGGGCGGGCGATGGCATAGCCCTGGCCGTTCTCGCAGCCCATGCCGATCAGGATGCGCCCCTGTTCGACCGTTTCCACGCCCTCGGCCAGGACCAGGCGGTCGAACGCCCGGGCCAGGCCCACCACCGCCTCGATGATCGCCCGGTCATCGGCGTCCTCCAGCATGTCGCGGACATAGCTGCGGTCCATCTTCAGCGCGTTGGCGGGCACGCGCTTGATGTAGGTCAGCGACGAGTAGCCGGTGCCGAAGTCGTCGATGCTCATGGACACGCCCAGTTCGCGGACCGCACGCATGTTCGCCTCCGCCGCCGCGGCGTTGTCGAAGGCGGTGCTTTCCAGCACCTCGATCTCGAGGTCGCCGCGCGGGATGTCCGGATGGCGATCCAGGATGTTTTCCAGACGCCGTGGCAGGTCGCCGCTCTCCAGCTGCAGGGCGCCGATGTTGACGCTGACCGGCAGATGACGGCCGGCCGCGCGCCAGGCCTCCATCTGGCGCATCGCCTCCTCCAGCATGTACTCGCCCAGCTCGATGGAGACCGGGTCGTTTTCAATGGTCGGCAGGAACTCGCCCGGCGTCAGCAGGCCGTGATCCGGATGCCGCCAGCGCACCAGGGCCTCCACGCCCAGGATCGCGCCGGTGCGCATGTTCACCTTGGGCTGGTATTCCACGCTCAATTCGTTGCGATGCATCGCCTGGCGGAATGCGTTGATGGTGCGATGCCGGCTGGCCACCCGCTGGTACTGGCCATGGTCGAAATATTCCCAGGCCCGGTCGCGGCGCAGCTTGGACTCGTACAGCGCATGGTCGGCCTGGCGCAGGACCGTTTCCGGGTCGAGGCCGCTGCGTGGCGGGCGGATCGAGATCCCCGCGCTGACCGAGACGTTCTCGCTGGCGCCGGCCGGTCCCTTGTCGGACACCGGCAGGTGATGCCCGGCCTCGATCACGGTACCCATGATCTCTTCCAGGCGTTCGATCGCCCCGGAGCTGCGCAGCACCAGGATGAAATCGTCGCCGCCGCGGCGTCCGAGCAGGGCATCGTCGTTCAGACGTTCGCGCCAGCGGCGGCTCAGTTCGGCCAGGATCCGGTCCCCGGCCGCCGTGCCCAGGCGGTTGTTGAGAGCACCAAAGTCGTCCACGTCGATGGATATCAGGGCCAGGGCCGTATCGTCGTGCTCGGTGGTGACCTGCTCCAGCGCCTGCATGATCCCGGCCCGGTTGGGCAGGCCCGTCAGCGGATCATTGAACGAACGCCATTCCAGTTCGCGGCGGTGTTCCAGCTCGCGGGTCATGTCCTCGTAGAAGGCGACGCGCAGCCTGCGGCCGTGATCGCGGAGTTCGCCGCCGCGGGTGATGCGGACCGGGACGTCGCGCTGCGTGGCGGTGCGCACCCGGCTGTACAGCGGCGGACTGTCGTGTCCGGCGGGGGCCTCGGGCGGTGCCGTCAGGTGCGCGGCAATCCGCTCGCGTTCGTCGTCCGGGTGCAGATCGGTGATGGGCCGCTGCTTCAGCTCGTCCTCCGCGTGGCCGGTCATCCTGCAGGCGGCGGGGTTGGCGTCGAGTATGCTGCCGTCTTCGGCATCCAGGATCAGCAGGGGGTGGATGAAGCAGTCGAACAGGGTGCGAAAGCGGTTCTCGGCCTCTTCCTGCCCGCGCGAGGCCAGATGCCGGGCGAACTGCGAGACCTGGCGCTCGATATGTACGTAGGTGTTGAGGAGGGATTCCAGACTCGCCGATGACTGTTCGCGGAAATGCCGCGCGGCCCGTTCGCGCGCCTCGGCCACCCCGACCCCGGCTTCCAGTGCGTTGATGGCGGCGGCCATCTGCTGGTCGCTGCGCAGGATGTGCAGGGTCAGCCAGCGGACCAGGAACTCCAGCAGGGGCTGCAGGCGGTATTCATCGGGGCCCTCCAGGGCGGCGATGCGGTCCAGTTCGTCGATGAACCCCGCGTGGGCCTGGCAGTGGCGAACGAACCATTCGTCGTCACGGAAGGCCCGTGCCCAGATGCCTTCCTCGGTCTCGAAGTGGTAACGCGCGTAGTCGCGCAGTTCCGCGACGATCCCGTCGGCCGTGGCCTCGTCGGTGCCCTCCAGCACCGTGCGGGCCAGGCGGTTGATGAGGTCCACCAGGTAATGATGCTGGCGGTCCACCTCGGGGATGCGGGTCAGGAATTCATCGCCCCAGGGGAAGATCTCGAATTCGTCCGTGTTCATGGTGCTGCTCCATTTCCCGCTGCCCCTTCTGCATAGAGTGTACGCACCGGAGGGCGGGTTTTCCCAGCGGCCGCTTGTGGCAGTCCGGGGAACCCCCGACGGGAGCCGCGGTGCGGCGGGCCACGGTCAGGTCCCCGAGACAGGATTCCAGCAGCAGCTCACGGATGATCTCGTGTTCGGGATCGGCACCGGGGCGCCCGCGGCAGTCTTCCGGGCACAGTCGTCCGGATTCCATGAGATCGGCGAGCTCCCGGCCCTGCCATTCGGCGACCACCCGGCGCGAGTCACGGTCGAGGATGCGGACGCGGGGGGACGGGCATTCCAGCCAGGCATCGAGGGTCAGCATGTGGAACTCCTTCTTGACTTAAATGCGAATCGTTCGCATTCAATATTCGTCGTTCCGGCGGCTGCCGTCAAGTGACGGATGTCTCGTCTTCCCGGGCTCGGTGTGGTGTCTGCTTCAGGCGTCCAGGCGCAGGACGAGCCGCGGGTCGCCCGTGGCCGGCTGCGGGGAACGGTGCACCGCGGCCTGTCCGGCGCCGCCGGGAAAGCGTTCGCCCTTCATCAGGATCACGTGCCCGCGGGCGATCCGCAGGGGGTCATGGCCGGTGAGCACGCCGTCGTTGTCGCCGCTGCCCAGGCGGCTGCGGTCGACGTGGCGGTCGTCCACGTATTCGGTGCCGGGGCCGGTATAGCTGCACAGCATGCGCAGCTCCAGCTGGTCCACGTGGAACAGCGGGCAGGGTCGGGCCTCCAGCACTTCCAGCTGGGCGCGCAGGATCACGCGCCGGGTGACCACCGCGAAGTTGCGGGCCAGGTGTTCGATGTCGAGGGCCAGGTGATGGATGTCGAACGGCCGCGTTCCCGCCGCCTCCAGCAGGCCGGTGCGGATCTGGTCCGGCCGGCCCCGGAGCTCGAGTTTCAGTCCGGGGCTCTGCTCCGCCAGGGTCTGTGCCTGAAGCCGCAGCTCCTCCGTTTCCGGACGACGCCAGATCAGGGCGTTGACGTCATCGCGCCGGATCCCGTGCAGCTCGGCGGCCCGGTCAATGAAACGATGCCGGGACGCTGCGGTCGCGCGGGTGCGGGGACGGGTGCTCACGAGATCACCTCGGTTTCTTCTTCGGTCTCTTCCGCGCCGTTCTGCAGCCGCCACTCGGGGAAGGGGTCGCGATACTCGCGCCAGGCGTCGGCTCCCGCGGCCAGCTCGTCGTCGTCCAGCAGGCAGGCGTCCAGGCGCTGGCGGATGGTGTCGGGATCCATGTCGATGCCGATCACGACGATCTCCTGGCGACGGTCGCCGTAGCGCTCGTCCCAGTGGGGCGCGACGTGGCTCTGCCACCAGTCGGCGTCCACTGGCCGGCGTTCCGGAGGCACCGAGGCCCACCAGAAGCCGGCGGCGTGATGGGTCAGCGCGCCGCCGGCCTGCGACAGCGTGCCCACCCAGTCCGGTCGCGACGCCAGCCAGAACCAGCCCTTGCTGCGGATCACGCCGGGCCATTCCTGATGGAGCAGGTCGAAGAAACGCCCGGGGTGGAACGGCCGGGTCGCCCGGTAGACGAAACTGTGGATACCGTACTCCTCGGTTTCGGGGGTGTGGTCACCCATCAGCTCCCGCGCCCACCCGGGGGCCTGTGCCGCACGGTCGAAGTCGAAGCGTCTGGTGCCGAGCAGTTCGCGCGGGTCCGTGCGCCCGTGCGTGATTTCCAGCACCCGGGCCTCGCGGTTCAGGGCCCGTACGACCCGATGCGCCTGGCGGCGCTGCTCGTCGGTGGCGCGGTCGATCTTGTTCAGCAGGATGACGTCGGCGAACTCGATCTGGTCGACCAGCAGGTCCACGACGGTGCGTTCGTCATCCTCGCCCAGCGATTCGCCGCGGTCGCTCAGGTCGTCGGTGGAGGCGTAGTCCTGCAGCAGGGAGGCGGTGTCCACCACCGTGACCATGGTGTCGAGGCGCGCGACGTCATCCAGCGAGGCATCGTTCTCGTCGCGGAAGGCGAAGGTGCTGGCCACCGGCATCGGCTCGGAGATGCCCGTGGACTCGATCAGCAGGTAATCGTACTGGCCGGATTCGGCCAGGCGGCGTACCTCCACCAGCAGGTCGTCGCGCAGGGTGCAGCAGATGCATCCGTTGCTCATCTCCACGGTGCGGGCGTCGGTGCGCGACACGCCGTCCTGATCACCGTGGTCAACGTGGTCGCCACGCACCAGCGCGCCGTCGATGTTGATCTCGCTCATGTCGTTGACGATCACGGCGATCTTGAGCCCCTCCTGATTGTGCAGCAGATGATTGAGCACGGTGGTCTTGCCGGCGCCGAGGAATCCGGAAAGGACGGTAACGGGCAGACGTTCGGTCATGGCGGGCTCCCGGGGATTGTGTTGGATGTCACTCATGGAACAGATGCTCGGTCGCTTCCATGCGCTCCTTGGCCTCCACGCTCAGCGTGGCGGTGGGGCGGGCCAGGAGTCGGGGCAGGCCGATGGGGTCCCCGGTCTGCTCGCAGAAGCCGTAATCGCCGGTCTCGATGCGATAGAGGGCCTCGTCGATCTTCTTCAGCAGCCGGTTTTCGCGTCCCCGAATCCGCAGTTCGAGCTGGCGGTTTTCCTCTTCGCTGGCGCGGTCCAGTTCGTCCGCGGCCTGACTGCTCTGGCGCAGATCGCTGCGCACCTGCTCGATATCGTCGAGGACCTGTTCACGCATGGCCTGCAGGCGTGCGCGGAAGAACTCGAGCTGCTGCGGGTTCATGTAAGCCTCCTCGGGCATCGCGAGGAGCTCGTCTTCGGTGCGGGGGGTGTTATGGATCGTCTCGCTCATGGCGTTACAATATAACGTTACTGACCCACGGTCACAACGGCCCCGGGCCGATGACCCGAACTCTTGCGGGAGAAACGATGGACGCATACAGCGAGCACCGGAGCACCGACCTGCCGGACGTGGCGACCGGGACATCGCGCCGCGCCTCGAGCCTCGACTGGGTGGGCATGGAGCGCATCGCACTGCCCCTGCAGGTGGCCGGGCAGCCGGTCGCCGCGCGCGCCGATGCCGGGGTCAGCCTGGACGATCCGGAGGCCCGCGGCATCCACATGTCGCGGCTCTACCTGGCCCTGCGCATGCTGATCCACCGCGAGCTGGACTGCGCGCGGCTGGGCCACGTGCTGGATGCGTTCCTCGAGTCGCACGAAGATCTGTCGGGGCGCGCCGCGCTCTCGCTGGAGGGCGAGGCACTGCTGGAACGGCCGGCCATGGTCAGCCCCCTGGCGGGCTGGAAGGCGTATCCGTTTCGCGTGGATACGGAAAAGGACGACCGCGGTACGCAGATCCGCCTCGGGATCGAGATCGGGTATTCCTCGACCTGTCCCTGCTCGGCGGCACTCGCCCGCCAGGCCATCCAGGAACGCTATGATCAGGACTTCGGGACGGCGCCGCCGGATCCGGACCGGCTGCGTGAATGGCTGGGCAGCGAGGCGGGCATCATGGCGACACCGCACAGCCAGCGCAGCCGGGCGTGGGTGGAGGTGGGCCTGCGGCCGGATGCCGAGACCTTTCCGTTCCGCTTTCTGGTCGATCGGGTCGAGCAGGCGCTGGGCACCGCGCTGCAGACCGCGGTCAAGCGCGCCGACGAGCAGGCGTTTGCGGTGGCCAACGGCGGCAACCCGATGTTCTGCGAGGATGCCGCGCGGCGACTCGACGAGGCCCTGGAGGCCCCGTTCGGGGCGCGCGGTTACCGCATCCACGTGCGCCACGAGGAGAGCCTGCATGCGCACGATGCGGTGGCGCGGGTCGAGCGGCCGCCGCGCGGGGCCTGAGGCCGGGCAGCAGGGTTATGCCTGTTCTCCGTCCTGTTCCCCGGCCTGACCGTAGAAACGCTGCAGCGGGTCCTCGAAGCTGCGGTGACGGTCGGCCATGGGCTCCGCCGAGATCAGATAGTCGGCGCCGTACTTGAGTCCTTCCTTCTGCCGGGCGATCGGCAGGGCGCGGGCGCGCAGCTGCTCGATGTAGCCACGCATGGACTCGGCGGTGTCCGGATCGGTGAAATGATCCAGCTGGCGCAGCGCGAGGTCGAGCTGCCCGTTCACGAAGCGTTCGCGGTAGCGGATCGGGAAGTAACGCGTCTCCATCACCCGGAAGCCCGCCTGGCCCAGCTGGCGAAGCACCCAGGGCGAGGGATACTCACGGTACGGCATGCTGCCGCTGAGCAGCAGGCAGGCATCGCGGACGCGGCCGATCTCGCGCACCAGGCGTCCGGCCTCGGTGTCGGGTTCGCTGGGCACGTAGGGCTCCACGCCGATGATGTACAGCCGCTGGCCGACATGCGGGCGGATGCGGTGCAGGGCCTGCTCCTGCCAGTAGGGGGAGAAGCCCTCGATGGCACCGATGAAGTAGTCCAGCAGCACGGTGTCGAAGCGCTCGCCGTACAGCAGGTGTTCGGAGTGCCAGTTGCCCACCAGCACGCGGTCCTGTGGCCGGCGCCGGTCGCCCGCGGCCTCCTGCACGGTGCGCGCCATGTTCTGCGAAGCGGTGATGGCGGTCCAGCGTTCGGTGTCGAGCGCGGTGATCCACTCGATGGACTTGCGGCCGGTCCCGGCATCGAGAAAGCTGCCCCAAGGCAGCGATCCCTGCATCTGCTCGATGGCCTGAAAGATCGGCGAGCTCGTACCCGAGCCCTGCGGGTTTTCACTCATGGTTGCATTCCTTGGTTGCAGAGGGAGATCGGAGAATCAGTGTGTGCGCCGCAGGGCGGCGCCCGCCCGGGCCAGCAGAGCCAGAAGCAGCAGCACGACCACCAGCACCGGTGCAAAGGGTTGATCCAGTGGCAGGCTGAGGCTCCACGCGGCGAGGAAGCCCGCGATCGCCAGGCCCTGGGTCCACAGGAGCGCCCCGGTCAGGCCGCGGGCCAGAAAGGCCGCCCCCCAGGCCGGCAGCAGCAGGGTGGCCAGTGCCGCGGGCATGCCCAGCACCATGCTCCCGAGGACGATCACGGCGACCAGCCATGCGGTCTCCAGCCAGCGCGCGACCGTCGGGGGTGCCGGCGCGGCGGAAACGTCCGGGGCGAGCTGGGCATGCAGCCAGACCCGGCGCAGCCACGGCCACAGCACTGCGCTGGCCACCCCGGCGACGACCACCGCGACCAGCTCGCCCGGGCCGGCGAAATACAGCTGTCCCTCGGCCCAGGCGGCCGCCGCGATGCTTGCCTGCGAGAAATTGGCCGCCAGCAGCGTGACCGCGGCCAGCCCGCCCAGGAACAGCGCCAGCGGCAGGCGCTCGGTATCGCGTACCCGCTGCAGCAGCGCCATCACCCCGGCCCCCAGGGCCAGCGCGACCGGCAGCACCGGCCAGTGCAGGACCGAGGCCAGCACGCCACCGGCGGCGGCCCACTGGCCCAGCGCCAGCGCCTGCCAGACCGAGCCGCGCAGGAACAGGCCGCTGCCCGCCAGCGCCAGCACCAGCGTGATCAGGAATCCCGCCACGAAAGGCGTCAGCAGCAGGTCAGTCATGGGCGTCGAGGTAGTCCTGCAGGGGGTGGCGTTCGACGCCGAGGGCGCCCAGCAGTTCGTCGTCGTGGCTGGTCATGACCAGAGTGGCGCTCGCGGGCAGGGCGGTGATCAGTTCCACCGCGTCGGCGCGGACCTCGGCATCCAGGTGGTTGGCGGGTTCGTCCAGCAGCACCAGGTGGGGGCGGCTGGTGTCGCGGTCGGCGGCCTCAACGGGCGCCAGCACGGAGGCCAGGCGCAGGAGCTGCCACTGGCCGCCGCTGAGTTGATCCAGACGCCGGCGCAGCAGCGCCCGGATGCGAGGGTGTTCGGGCACGCGCGTACCCATGGCCCGGAACCAGTCGTGTCCGGAAAGGGGCCATGGGTACGGGCGCGGATGATCCTGGGCCAGCAGGCTGATGCGGGTGCCGGGAGCGGTGGTCAGCCGCCCCCCGTGCACCCGCGCCTGCCCCGTCAGGCACTTGAGCAGCAGCGACTTGCCGGACCCGTTGGGGCCGGTGAGCGCCCAGCGTGCCCCGCCCGGGACCGCAAGACTGAGCGGCCCGAGGACGGGGCGGTCAAAGCCCGGGCGCGCGGCCCGGGCCTCGATGACGGGGGAGTCGGACATCCGCGCAGCCTAGCGGGTGCGGAAGGTGGATGCCCAGGTTTCCATCAGCTCGAGGTAGCCGTCCAGGCCGGCGTCCTGGGGCGGATCCAGCGGTACGGCGTGGCTGTCCCAGCCGAGTTCGCGCTCGAGGAACTCGGCCCCGCGCGGCGGCTGGAACTCGGCGTACAGCACGTGACCGTCCATGTCTTCCAGCTCGCCGACCAGGCTCTGCAGGTGGCGACCGGTGGGCGGGATACCCGGTGCCGGTTCGAGGTAGCCGACGACCGTGGCGGGCAGCCATTCCTCGAGATAGTCGAGGTCTTCGTGATAGACCACGATGTTCTGGTCGGGTGCCAGCTCACTGGCGAGATGCTCGGCATGCTCGCGCAGCCGCTGCGCGGTCTCTTCCGCGCGTTCGCGATAGACGTCCGCATTGGCGGAGTCGAGCTCCGCGAGCCGCTCGCCCAGGGCCAGGCCGATTTCCGCCATGCGCAGGGGGTCGACATTGAAATGCGGATTGCCCTCTTCATGGACGTGGCCCATGTTGGGCCCGTCCTGGGTGATGGAGCGGCGCAGATCGACCTTGCCGGCGGCATAGAAATGGCCGGGCTGCCCCTCGTTGATGGCCGGGTTGGACGCGCCGCGGGTGGCGGCCGGCAGCCAGCCTTCTTCCAGCCCGGCGCCCAGCTCCAGCAGCAGGTCGGCGTTGCGCAGGGCGGCCATGAAGCTGGGCCGGGCATCCAGATAGTGGGCGTCTCGGTCGGGCGCCGCCAGGACACGCACGCGGGTTTCGTCGCCGCCGATTTCACGCGCAAGCGCTCCCAGACTGGAGGTCGTGGCGACCACGTTGAGCTCGTCCGCGGAGGCCTGCGCGGGCAGGAACAGTGCGGTGGCGAGTGCGGCGCCGGTCAGGGCGGAGAGCCCGATGGCCGGACGTTGCTGCGGGGTCTTGCGGTTTTTCATGGATACTCCTTGAAAAATGCAGGTTTTGCGCGAGGCCCGTGGCGGGGCCTCGCGCTCCGTGAGGGGTCGATCAGAAGCGGTGCGCGCCGTGCGCGCCCAGCGCCACGTTCACCTGGAACATGAATTCCAGGCCGCGATCGCGGTCGCCATGATCGTCGACGAAGTCGTTCTGCGTGAGCTGCGCGCGCAGGAACACCGGCTCCACCGGACGGAAGGTGACCTGGGCGGAATGGCGGTACGAGGTGTCCATCGATTCGATCGTGAAGTATTCGTCCCCGTGGTGATGGCTGCCCTCGACCGCGTCGTTGGTCAGACCGAGGGCTTCGGTCCGCAGACCGGCCTGCCAGCGGGGAGCGAAGCCGTAGATGCCCTCGACATAGAGACCGTCCTGCTTCTCGGTCAGGCTGTCCGTCCCTTCCCAGTGCATATGGGTGTGGTGGCCATGGCCGTGTTCGTGGCCGTCAAACTGGTCCAGGCTGCGGCGGACGTAGAAATATTCGCCCTTCACGTTCCAGTCGCCGTGGCCGTAGGCACGGCCGGAGTCGTACTTGTAGACCGCGTCCAGGCCGGCGAACCAGGCATCGCCTTCAAGGGCGTGGCCATGGTCACCATGGATTTCGGTCACCCCGGTCTGGGTGACATAGCCGCCGGAAACGCCGAACCGGGCGGCATGATCGGGGCCGAAATCGGGCCCGACCCTGGCGAAAGCGGTGGCGATGCGCGGCCCGCTCTTCTCCGAGACCGGGCCGTCATCGAACGCGGCGATGCCGCCGTCCTGATCCCCCTGCAGGAGCTCCACGCCCAGCTGGGTGTAGGTCTCGGTCGGCGCGACCCAGGTCCCCTGCACGCCGATTTCCTGCAGGCCGTGGTCGCCGAACAGGTATTCGTTCACCAGCGGGCGGTCGACGAAATCCCAGTCGTGGACGTGGCGGCTGTTGATGTAGCCGATCTCCGACAGGAACTTGCCTGCCTTCAGCTGGAGGCCTGCCGGCAGGGAGCGGGTGGTCAGATAGGCCTCCTCGACCTCGATGTCGCTGTCGTCGAAGCCGATCATCAGGGTGCCGTCCAGCAGGCCGCCCAGGTCGGCCTCGAACACCAGTTCGTTGTGGCCGAGATTGAAACCGTCGTCGAAGGAATGGTCGTGATCATGGCCGTGGCCATGGTCATGGCTATGCCCGTCGTCGAACCCGGCGGGTGTGTCGATCCCTTCGCTCATCTCGTTGTAGTAGATCCCTTCCAGGATCAGCGAGATGTCCATGCCCCAGTCCGATCCCGAGTCGTCCTGGGCCTGGGCGGCGGCCAGGGCCGGCGTGGCGCAGGCCAGAACGGTCAGGCCCGTGAGGGCGTTGCGATGGTGTCGCGCGTTCAGCATGTCTTTTCTCCCCTTGTGAACACTGATTGCCTCCGTCCATCGCTATTAAGACGTTATAGCGTAACGAACGAGCACAAGAACGATATAATGTAACAATAGAGCGGTACAAGGGGCCGTCACCCCGGTGGGGGCAATGCCGGGAGGGAGAACGGAAAAAAGGAGCCGCCCGTTACAGCGGGCGGCCAAGCGTAGCGGAGGTTGGAGAGACAGGGGAGCGAAGAGGCCCCGGTCCCGGCGACACGCCAGAGTCCGACAACAATCGCGCATCTAAGTGAGAATTATATGCATCCGCGTTTGGGTGTCAACGTGGCCGATTCCAATGGCGCGGTTCATCGACCCAGCGGGGCGGCGGGTTGCCGGGGCTCAGGGCGCCGGGGCGCCCAGCCCGGCCTCGCGGAAGGCCTCGGCCCAGCGTTCAAGCTTGGCCTCGAGGCCCAGTCGGGCATTGGCCGGGCTGGTGGAGGGCAGGCGCACCGCGCTGACGCCCAGCGCCCGGGTCTCGCCGATGCGGCGGGCGCTTTCCGCGCCGTTGTGGACGATCAGCCGCAGGCCGGGGGCCTCGCGTGTCAGCCGACCGAGATCGTTGGGCTGCGGGTTGCGGATGGCGCTGTCCAGACTGCCCTCGCGTGCGCAGGTGCCGTAGATGTCCCACAGCCCGACCCCGCAGTCGAGCAGCCGGGCGTAGCGCTCCGGCCAGGGCAGTTCCGGGAACGGCGGTCCGAGGATGCGCGCCATGATCGGCCAGAACTGGTTGCGCGGATGGGCGTAATAGGCGGCCGCCTCCAGCGAGGCGACCCCGGGGAAACTGCCCAGCACCACGGCCCGGGTATCCGCGCGCAGCACGGGCTCGAACGCCCGCAACTCCGGACTGGAAAGCGGCACGGTCATCCCCGGAGCACTTCGGGCCGAAAGGTCAGGTCGACTGACAGTCGCGGCACAGGCCGTGGAGTTCCACGGTGCGGGTCTCGATGGCGAAGCCGGTTTCGGCCGCGGCGGCCTCCAGGGCATGGCTGGCGGTATCCGGGGTGTGAAACTCGATGATCCGGCCGCAGCCGTCGCAGATCATCAGCGCGGATTCGTGGCGTTCCCCGGGGTGGCTGCAGGCGACGAAGCCGTTAAGGCTCTCGATGCGGTGGATCAGGCCCTGTTCCAGCAGGAAGGCGAGGGTACGGTAGACCGTCGGTGGCTTGATGCTGCGGTCCTCGGACGACAGCGCGTGGATCAGGTCGTAGGCCTTGATCACGCCGTCGGTGCGCAGGATCTGTTCGAGGATGCGGCGGCGCTGCTCGGTCAGGCGCGCGCCGCGCCGGGTGCAGACCCGCTCGGCCTCGTCCAGGGCCTGCTGGATCGCGGGGTCGTCGGTGGTGTGCTGGCGGGTGGCCGTGGTCATGCCGCCAAGCTTAATCCATATGCACGCGCGGGGGCGAACACGGTCCGGAGCGCTTACTGCAGCAGCGACAGCGGAGGGGCCTCGGCGTCGGCGTCTTCCCCGGGATCGCGATGATGATAGACCACGCTGTTGCGGCCCACGTGCTTGGCATCATAGAGCGCGTTGTCCAGCCGCTTGAGCAGGGTATCGGCATCGTCGTCCGGGTGGATGACGGTGACCCCGAGGCTGACGGTCACGTGCCCCGCCCCCTCGAACGCTGTGGCTGCCACTTCGCGGCGCAGCCGCTCCGCCATCCGCCGGGCGCCGTCGGGGCCGGTCTCCGGCAGCAGCACGACGAACTCCTCGCCACCCCAGCGGGCAAGGAAATCGGTCCGGCGCAGGGCGTCGGTTGCCCGGCGCGACAGTTCGACCAGTACGCGGTCGCCGGCGTCGTGGCCGCAGGTATCGTTGAGACGCTTGAAATGGTCGATGTCGAACAAGATCGCTCCCGCAGCGGTCCCGTAGCGTCGGGTGCGGGCGAGGGCGCGCTCCAGTTCGGCATCGAAACGCTGGCGGTTGAACAGGCCGGTCAGGCGGTCAGTCGTCGCCTCCCGTTCCAGTTCCGCCTCCAGGCGCTTCTGTTCCGAGATGTCGTGGAACACCGCAACGTAGTATTCGAGCTGGCCGGCCTCGTTGTGCACCGCGCTGATGGTCTCCCACTGCGGATACACCGTCCCGTCGCGCCGACGGTTCCAGATCTCGCCTTCCCATTGCCCGCGGGTCTGCAGCTCCGTCCACATGCGGTGGTAGAACTCCAGGTCCTGATGACCGGACTGCAGGATGCGCGGGTTTTCGCCCAGGACCTCCTCCTCGGCGTATCCGGTGATGCGGGTAAAGGCCGGGTTGGTGCGCAGGATCCGGCCGTCGGGGCCGGTGACCAGGATCGCCTGGGCGCTGTCGAAGGCGGCGGCCATCAGGCGCAGTTCGCGCTGGCTGCGGTAGCGCTCCATGGCATAGCGCAGGGCGCGCGACAGCAGGTCGGGCTGCAGCTCGTCCTTGGGCAGGAAATCCTGGGCCCCCAGACGGATCGCCCCGGTGCCGGTGCCGCGCTCCTGGTGGCCGGTCATGACCACCACCGGCACGCCGGCGCTCGCCTTCAGCAGCAGGCGCAGGGTGTCCAGGCCCTGGGAGTCGGGCAGTCCCAGGTCCAGCAGGGCAACGCTGAAGGGACGCTCCTTCAGCAGCTGCAGGGCCTGATCCAGGCGGCCGGCGCGTTCCACCGTGTACCCCGGGTCGGCGACTTCCTCCAGCAGGTCCTCGACCAGGTCGGCGTCGGCCGGGTTGTCCTCGACCAGCAGGAGCCGATGCCGGGTCATGGGCACATCCGGGACGGGTCCGACGGGGGCAGGCCCGCGCGCGAAGGCAGGCAGACGCTGTCGATCCAGAAATCGCCCAGACACCGGATCAGTTCGAGGAATTCGTCGAAATCCACCGGCTTGGTCAGGAAGGCATTGGCCCGATGGGTGTACGAATGCACGACGTCGTCCGGTGCCGAGGAGGTGGTCAGGACCACGATCGGCAGGGTCTGCAGCTGCGGATCGTTCTTGACCGCGGCCAGCACCTGACGGCCGTCCATGCGGGGCATGTTGAGATCCAGCAGCAGCAGGTCGGCCCGGGGTGCGTCGGCGTACGGACCTTCGCCGCGCAGATAGGCCATGGCCTCCACCCCGTCGCGTACCGGGCGCAGGTCGGCCGAGAATTGATGGTGCTCGAAGGCCTCCTGCAGGAGCTCGACGTCTTCCGGCGAGTCTTCGGCCAGGAGGATGGTGACGGGTTTCATCGGTTACGGTCCGGTGCTGGCAATTCTGAAGTTGACGGTAGTCTATCGATTGCCCTGTGGCCAATGCGATTGTCCCGTCGCTCCGCGCTGGAGTTCACTCGGGGGCAGCCGCAGCCACTGGTTGCCGCGGGAGGGTGAAGCAGAACGTCGTGCCGTGCCCCTCGCCTTCGGACTCGGCCCGGATCTGCCCGCCGTGGCGCTCGACGATTCGCCGGGCGAGCGCCAGCCCGGCGCCGGTGCCCTCGTACTCGCCGCGACCGTGCAGGCGCTGGAAGACCTGGAAGATGCGTCCGATCTGTTCCGGATCGATGCCGATGCCGTTGTCGCTCACCCGGATCTCCCGGTGATCGCCCCGGTCCGTGCAGCCCACGTGGATCTCCGGGGTGGTTTCGCGGTCGCGGTACTTGATGGCGTTGGACAGCAGGTTCTGGAACAGCCGCATCAGCTGGCCGGCATCCCCCTGCACCGTGGGCAGTGCCTCGCGGGTGATGCGGGCCCCGCTGTCGGCAATGGCGGCCTGCAGATTGTCGCAGGCATCGTCCAGCGCCCGGTCCAGCGCCACCGGCGCGAAGGCCTCGCCCATGCGCTGCACGCGGGAGTACTCCAGCAGGTCCTGGATCATCTGCCGCATGCGCGCGGCCGCGTCGGTGGCGGTGTCGATGTAGCGCCGCGCCTTGTCGTCCAGTGCCTCGGCATGGCGCCGCTCCAGCAGCCCGAGGTAGCTGTTGATGATGCGCAGCGGCTCCTGCAGGTCGTGCGAGACCGCGTAGGCGAACTGCTCCAGCTCGGCATTGGAGCGTTCCAGCTCCATCTCGATGCGCTTGCGTTCGGTGATGTCGCGGATGATCGTCGAGGTCTGGGCGATCGCACCATCCGCGTCGCGATGGATCAGCACCACCTGCGACGCCGGTCGTTCGCGGCCCTCGGCGTCCAGCAGCGCGGTCTCGCCCTGCCACAGACCATGTTCCATCGCGGCCGGGAGGGCCTCCGTGCGGACGCGTTCCAGCGCCCAGAGTGGATGCACGCGCTCGATGGTGCCTTCCACGGTGTCCATCTCGCCCGGCAGCCCGGCGCGGTTCCAGCCGGTCTCGGGGTCCCAGTGGTCGGCGAGCTCGGGCTCCGGCAGGCCCATCAGCCGGCGACCGGCGGCGTTGAGATAGAGCATCGCCCCGTCCGGGCCGTGCATCGACACCACGTCCGGGGTGCTGTCGAGGATCGAGACCAGACGCCGCAGGCTGTCCTCCAGCTGACGCTGTTCGGTGATGTCCTGCACCGTCCCCAGCATGCGGATTGCCCGGCCGTTGTCGTCGAACTCGGTGTGGCCGCGCTCGCGCACGGTACGGACCTCGCCGTCCGGCTGCACCACGCGGTGCACGATGTCGTAGGGCTCGCCGGCGAACGAGGCCTCCAGCGCCGCCTGCACCGCCGTACGGTCATGCGGGTGGACCGCTTCCATGAAGGTTTCGTGGGTGATCGGGCCTTCTTCCGGTTGGCGGCCGAAGATGCGGTAGATCTCGTCCGACCAGCGGATCTCGTTCACGCGGAAATCCGAGACCCAGCTGCCCATGCGCGCGATCCGCTGCGCCTGGTTGAGCTCCGCCTCGCGCTGACGCAGCGCCTGCTCGGCCGCGACCCGGGTGGTGATGTCCACCAGCACCCCGTTCCAGACCGTGCTGCCGTCGTCCTGGCGTTCCGGGGTGGCCCGGCCGTCCAGCCATACCTCGCCCCGTTGCGGGTGTCGCACACGGAAGTGCTGCTGCCAGGGTTCGAGGGTCTCCCGCGAACGGGCCGCGCTGGCGCGGAGCGCCTCCAGGTCCTCCGCGGGAATGCGCGAGAACAGACGTGCGGCATCCCCGGTAGCCTCCGAGGGCAGGAGGCCGGTGAGCTGCTCCAGGCCTTCGCCAAAATACGGGAATCCGGGGGTGCCGTCGGCATCCTCGCGGTATTGATACAGGGCGCCCGGCAGGTGACGGGCGATGGTGCGCAGGCGGGTTTCGCTCTCCACGCGGTCGCTGACGTCCTGGAATGCGCCCACCAGTTCCTTGACCCGACCCTGCCCGTCGCGCAGCGCGACCAGCTGGTCCTCGATGTGCATCCAGTGGCCATCACCGTGGCGCTGGCGGTACTGGAGGCGACAGGTGCGACGCGCTCCCGCGGCCAGCCAGGCCCCCACGGCTTCAATGTTGGCGGCATGGTCATCGGGATGGATGTGGTGCTCCAGCCAGCGCGGGTTGCGGGTCACCTCCTCCGGCCGCCAGCCGATCACGGCCTCGGCGTTGTTACTGAGGTAGGTCATGGTGGCGAACCCGGCGGGATCCATGGTGTAGATCACCGCCGGACTGGTCTGCAGCAGGGTCTCCATGCGCTGGCGCGCGGCCTTGCGCTCGCTGATGTCCTGGAAGGACACCACCGCTCCGGTCGGTTCACCTTCTGAACCGTGCAGGGGGGCGGCGTAGACCAGCACCGGGAAGGCATGCCCGTCGGGGCGCCAGAAGACGTCCTCCCAGGCCTCCAGCGGCTTGCCGGTCTGCAGCACGCGGTAGATCGGGCAGTCTTCCAGCGGGTAGGGGCTGCCGTCGGCGTGGCTGTGATGGGAGGTCTCGTGGGATGCCAGACCCAGGGCATCGGCCTCCCGTTCGTATCCCAGCAGGCGGCAGGCCGCCGGGTTGAGGAAGGTGTAACGGCCTTCACGGTCCAGGCCGAACACCCCTTCGGCGAGGCTTTCCAGCAGCTGGTTGCGGAAGGCCTCGGCGGCGCGGATCGCGGAGATGTCGTGGAGGATGGTGGAGTAGCGATGCACCGCCCCCGTGTCGTCGCGATGCGCCACGATGGTCTGGGACACCGGGAGCGATTTGCCGTCCGCCGTGCGCAGTTCCGTCTCGCCCCGCCACACACCATCGCGTGCCGCGGTCGGCAGGGCCTCTTCCTTTACTCGCCGGCGTACGGGCTCGGGATGGAAATCGTCGATGGCGCGTTCGCCCGGCGTCGCCCGTCCGGTCAGGCCCAGGGCGCGGTCGAATGCAGGATTCTGGTACAGGATGCGGCCATCGGGGTCGGCCATGCCGATGAAATCGGGCGCGGCTTCCAGGATCTGCAGCAGCTCCCGTTGTTCGCGTTCGGCCCGATGGTGTTCGGTGACATCGTGGATGATGGAGTGCAGATAGCGCTTGCCGCGCAGCCACACCGGGCCGGAATAGACCTCCACGTCGCGGATCTCACCGCTCGCGACGCGGTGGCGAAAGCGGAAGTACAGCCGCTCCTCCTCAGCGGCCCGTTCCATCTCGGTCCGCACCTCCTCCGCGGAGAGGGTGTTGATCGCCTGGATGGGGCGGTTTTTCAGCTCTTCGATCGACCAGCCGTAGAAGGTTTCCGCGGCGGGATTGGCGTCGACGATGCGGCCGTCGTCCGGGTCGATCAGCAGCTTGACCGCGACATTGTTGGTGAACGTCTGCTGGTAGAAATGTTCGAGTTCGTCGCGCTCGGCCTCGCTGGCCTTGCGTGCGTCGATGTCGGTGGCGGTCAGGGCCAGGCGCGCGGCGCCATCATCGGCGTCGGGCAGGCGGCTCAGCGCCAGTTCCACCCACAGCGGCGGGCCCTGCCGGGGGAGCAGGCGGCATTCGTCGCGCCACTCGCCGGTGTCGTCGTGAATGAGCGAATGGATCGCGGCTGCCACCCGGTCGGCCTCGGCGGAGGCCAACCACACCGTCAGCGTCTGCCCGACGAGGACGTCCGCTTCCCGGTCCAGCAGCCCGGACAGGCGCCGGTTGGCGGCGCGCAGACACCCGTCGGCGTCCACCACGGCCATGCCGACCGGGGCGTGTTCGAAGAAGGCGGAATGCGTGTTCTCGGGATCCATGGCGTGTTGCCCGCCGAAGATCGGGCGGCGGTCGGGAGACAGGGCCGCCAATTCTGCCACGCAGCGTCTGCCCGCACGAGGCGGGGGCAGCGTCAGTCGGCGTGGCGTTCGTGCGGTACGGCGCCGAAGCCGGCGGGGCGGCAGCCGAAACGGGCGGCGGCCCAGGCCGCACGTGCCGCCTGGGGTTCTTCGGCGGTCTTGCGAATGTGCTCGTCGACCGCGCGCAGGCGGGGGCGAAGGCCTTCGCCATTGGCGATCTGGATCGCCAGCCCCGGCCGCGCGTTGAGCTCCAGAATCAGCGGGCCGTGGCGGCGGTCGATGACCACGTCGACGCCCAGATAGCCCAGGCCGCTGAGTTCGTAGCAGCCCGCGGCGAGTTCCATGAGTTTGTCCCATCCCGGGATCGCCAGGTCCACCAGGCTGGCCTCGGTGTCCGGGTGGGCCCATACGGGCTGGTTGTGCTGCACGCCACCCAGGGTATGTCCGCTTGCGAGGTCGATGCCGGTGCCCACCGCCCCCTGGTGGAGGTTGGCCTTGCCGTCCGATTCCTGCGTCGGCAGGCGCAGCATGGCCATGACAGGATAGCCGCGATAGACCACCGTGCGGATATCCGGAACACCGGTATGGGTCACCTCGGCGAAGATCTCGGAGAACTCCACGCGTTCCTCGATCAGTGCCACGTCCGGACGCCCGCCGAGGCTGTACATCCCGGACAGGATCCCGGACACATGGTCCTGCAGCTCGCTGATCTCGAGCATGCGCCCGCCGGCCCGGCGGAGCCGCTCACCGCGCCAGCCGGAGATCACCATGATCCCGTCGCCGGCCGCGCCATGGGCCGGTTTGATGACAAAGCCGTTCGCATATTCGCGCAGTTGCCGTTCCAGGCCGCGCAGCTGGTGGTGACTGTGAATGACACCGATGAGCTCCGGCACGGCCAGGCCGGCGGCGCTGGCCAGCTGTTTGGTCATCCGCTTGTCGTCCACGCGCGGATAGTGGCGCCGTGCGTTGTATTCGGCGATGTACAGGCCGTTGCGTGCATTCATGCCGAGGATGCCCTGCCGGCGCAGGGTCGACGGGCGCACGAAACGGGGCCACCAGCCGCCCATCAGTCGGGTTTCCTCAGGGCGTCCTGCATCTTCCCGAAGCGGAACAGCTCGGTCACGCGGTAGCCGGTGTAACGTCCGAGCAGCAGGGTCACGGCGAGGATGACCAGCAGCAGCTCGGGGAACACGAACAGCAGGTGCTCGAGCTGGCGACTGGCCATCAGTCCATAGGCCGCGGCCGCCACGATCAGGCTGCCGACCCCCTGGGAGATCGCGTCCGCCGGGCCGTGTTCCTCCCACACCACCGACATGCGCTCAATGGTCATGGCCAGGATCACCATCGGGAACAGCGACAGGGCCAGCGCGCGTTCCAGTCCCAGATGGTGGGCCAGGATCGAGAGCGCCAGCATCAGCATGATCACCACGCTGACCACCGCGGCCAGGCGGGGTACCAGCAGGAGCCGCAGGTGTTCCAGGTAGAAACGTACCGCCAGCCCGAGCGAGACGATCAGGGTGAACAGGATGACCCCGGCCAGCAGCTGGGTCTCGCGAAAGGACAGGGCGATCAGCACCGGCATGAACGTGCCGAAGGTCTGGATGCCGATCACGTTGCGCAGCAGCACGATGATCATGGCCCCCAGCGGGACCATCAGCAGCACGCGATAGGTGTTCTGCGTGCCCAGCGGCAGTTCCAGCGGCGAGAAATCGAGGATTCGGGTGTCCAGGGTCTCCCCCAGACGCTGAGCGGTGCCCAGCGCGTCCTGCACGCTGCGGCTCACCGCGAAGCGCAGTTCTTCTCCGGTGCCGTTACGGACCTCGAGGATCGGCGCATCGCCATGGCTCCAGACCACCACGACGTCGGGGTAGTCGATGTTGCCGTTCAGCGGATGCACCGGAACCCAGCGCTCGGTGTTGTGCACCTCCAGCCAGGTCTCCGGCTCGATATTGCGATGCCCGTCGCGCAGCGGGATGACCGTGACCGCGCGGGCGGGGATGCGGGCGACGGAGAGCAGGTCGATCAGGGTCTGCGTGCGCAGTTCGCGGTCGCCGTCATCCATCACGAACAGCGACGCGTTGCCGTCCGCTCCCGCGCCTCCCAGGTCCCGGACCAGCACCGTGGCAAAGCTCTGGATGCCGGAGGAGCGTTCGCGCACGCTCTGGATCAGGGCTTCGGCGGCCGAATCGAAGGGTTCGTCCCATTCGCGGGGCGCCACCGGTCCGGGGTACTCCGCATGCGGGCCGGCGCTGGCGTCGCGATAGAGCGTGGTGCGGTAATAGA
The DNA here is from genome assembly GCF_000381205.1 of Thioalkalivibrio sp. ALE11. Lineage (NCBI taxonomy): Bacteria > Pseudomonadati > Pseudomonadota > Gammaproteobacteria > Chromatiales > Ectothiorhodospiraceae > Thioalkalivibrio > Thioalkalivibrio sp. ALE11. The sequence continues at coordinate 250,832 of NZ_KB906165.1, forward strand.
GCGTCTGCTCTCCGCGCGGGTCGCGCGAGGTCCACTGCGCGACGCGGTCATCCGTGCCGTGCGAGGTGGTCAGGCCGTAGCCCCTGGATATGAAGTTCTCGTCCAGCCGGGCGAAGTTCGGGAGCCGTTCGGGGATGCGCAGCCGGACCTCGGTCGCCCCGCCGGTTGGCTGGAAGCGGATGCGCGATTCCACCACCCAGGTGTCGGCCGTCGCACCCGGCTGCAGGGGCATGTCGAGCAGGGTGGCCTTGTAGAGAAAGATGCCGAACCCCGCCCCCAGCAGGAGCAGGATCAGCAGGGGCAGATGGAACCGTTTCATTCGACGGCGTCAGTGCTGTCTTCGTCCGTCGGGCAGTCCGGTGGCAGCAGGTGTTCGTTGCCGGAGTCCACCAGGATGTGCCCGGCCATGTGGCTGCGGCCCACCAGCAGCTGGTAGGTGAGTTCCGTGCGGTCCACCAGGGTGGTGTCCGCTTCGATCTTCCGGTCGCCGAGGCACAGTTCGAGGCGCACGACGTGCCGTTCATCGAGTTCGCCGCTATGCTGACGGATGCGGGCACTGCGCTCGATCGGGCGTTCCAGGGTGATGCGTGCGTCCGCGTCCTCCGGATCGACGATCTCGAAACGGATCCACTTCTCGTCATCGCGCTCGAAGGTTTCCTGCTGCAGCGCGTTGAGGGACGAAGACGTGGCGCCGGTATCCAGGCGCGCTTCCAGGGTGATGTCCTCCTGGAGGATGCCGGCGTTCTCGACCGTGCCGAGGATGGTCAGGGAAGAGGGCGTTCCGGCGGTCGCGGGGAGCCACGCCACGGGCGCAAGCAGGGCCACAAAAACCGTGGCCGTTTTGAGTACACTGATGGGCAGATGCATACCGTCCGCAAGGGTGCAGGGAAGAGTCCTCGAGGATACGGCATGTCCGCCTGCGCCGCCCCGACCCGATTCACACTATCAAGGAGCCGGCCATGAGCTGGGTGATCGATCTCGCTGACCTGACCATGAACGACGTTGCCGAGACCGGTGGCAAGAACGCCTCGCTGGGCGAGCTGCTGGGGCAGCTGGGGGCCGCCGGGGTGCGGGTGCCGGGCGGTTTTGCCACTACCGCGTCGGCGTTTCGCACATTCCTGGCGCGTGACGGACTGGATGCCCGTATCAAGGACCGGCTGGCCGGGCTGGACATCAACGACATCGAGGCCCTGCGCGCCGCCGGGCGCGAGGTGCGCGGCTGGATCGAGGCCGCTCCGCTGCCGCAGGAGCTGGAAGACGCGATCCGCGAGCATTACGCGAAGCTGGGCGAGGACGTGCCGGTGGCGGTGCGCTCGTCGGCCACCGCCGAGGACCTGCCCGAGGCCTCGTTCGCCGGGCAGCAGGAGACCTTCCTCAACGTGCGCGGCATCGAGGCCCTGCTGCAGCGGGTACGCGAGTGCTTCGCCAGCCTGTACAACGACCGTGCCATCGCCTATCGCGTGCACAACGGCTTCGCCCACGACGAGGTGGCGCTGTCCGCCGGCGTGCAGCGCATGGTGCGGTCGGACATCGGCGCCTCCGGGGTCATCTTTACCCTCGACACCGAAACCGGCTTCCGTGACGCGGTGTTCATCACCGGCGCCTGGGGTCTGGGCGAGACCGTGGTGCAGGGCTCGGTGAACCCCGACGAATATCAGGTGTACAAGCCGGCGTTGGCCGCCGGCAAGCGCGCGGTGATCGGGCGCACGCTGGGCACCAAGGCGATCCGCATGGTGCTCACCGAGGACGGCACGCAGACCGAGGATACCCCGGAAGAACTGCGCCGGCGTTTCTGCCTGTCGGACGCCGACGCGGAGCAGCTGGGCCGTTTTGCGGTGGCGATCGAGCAGCACTACGGCCGGCCGATGGACATCGAGTGGGCGCAGGACGGCGAGACCGGCGAGCTCTTCATCGTGCAGGCGCGCCCGGAGACGGTGGAGAGCCGGGTGGAGGTCGGCGGTGGCGAGACCTACCGGCTGGGCGAGCACGACGTCGAGCCGCGGGTGACCGGGCGTGCGATCGGCTCACGCATCGGCAGCGGCGTGGTGCGGGTGCTGGAGTCGCCCGACGAGATGCACCGCATGGAAGAGGGCGACATCCTGGTGGCGGACATGACCGATCCCGACTGGGAGCCGATCATGAAGCGTGCCGCGGCCATCGTGACCAACCGCGGCGGGCGCACCTGCCACGCGGCGATCATCGCGCGCGAGATGGGCGTGCCGGCGGTGGTCGGCTGCGGCGATGCCACCGAGAAGCTGAGCGACGGCTTCGAGGCCACGGTGTCCTGCGCGGAGGGCGACGACGGTTACGTGTATCCGGGCCACATCCCCTTCGAGGTGGAGCAGGCCAGCCCGGAGGAGCTGCCGGAGCTGCCGCTCAAGCTGATGCTCAACGTCGCCAACCCCGGGCGCGCCTATGCCTTCTCGCAGCTGCCGCACGCGGGCATCGGTCTGGCGCGGCTGGAGTTCATCATCAACGGCACCATCGGCGTGCATCCGCTCGCGCTGCTGGACTATGCCGAGGATCCGCAGCGCCTCGAGCCGGCGGTGCGCGAACGGATCGCCGAGCGCCTGCACGGCTTCGATGACGGCCCGCGCGAGTTCTTCGTGCGCAAGCTGTCGGAAGGCCTGGCGACCCTGGCGGCGGCCTTTGCGCCGGAGCCGGTGATCGTGCGGCTGTCGGACTTCAAGTCGAACGAATACGCGCACCTGATCGGCGGGGCCGGCTACGAGCCGGAGGAGGAGAACCCGATGCTGGGGTTCCGCGGGGCCTCGCGTTACCGCGCCGCGATGTTCCGCCCGGCGTTCGCGATGGAATGCGAGGCGCTGCGCCGGGTACGCGACGAGATGGGCCTGGACAACGTGCAGATCATGGTGCCCTTCGTGCGCACCCTGAAAGAGGCCGACGACGTCCTGCAGGTGCTGGAGGAGGAAGGCCTGAAGCGCGGCGAGAACGGCCTGAAGGTCGTGATGATGTGCGAGATCCCGTCCAACGCCCTGCTGGCCGATGCCTTCCTCGAGCGCTTCGACGGGTTTTCCATCGGCTCCAACGACCTGACCCAGCTGACGCTGGGCGTGGACCGGGATTCCGGGCTGGTGGCGGACTCCTTCGACGAGCGCGACGACGCCGTGAAGCAGTTGCTGGCGCTGGCCATCCAGGCGGCGCGGCGCAAGGACAAGTACGTGGGGATCTGCGGCCAGGCGCCGTCGGACTACCCCGAGCTGGCCGGCTGGCTGATGGAACAGGGTATCGACTCGCTGTCGCTCAACCCGGATGCGCTGATCTCCACCTGGAAGAGCCTGGCGCAGCTGCGTCAGGCGGGCGGCGGGGGCTGAACGATGGGCGCCGGCGATCCGGCTGCTTCGGGCGAACCGCGCTGCCCGCAGGTCTATCTGGTCTCCGACGGGACCGGCATTACCGCGGAGACCCTGGCGCGGTCGCTGTTCACCCAGTTTCCGGCGCTTACGCCGGACTGGCATCGCCTGCCCTTCGTGCAGTCACCCGGGCGTCTGTCGTCGGCGTTCGCGCGCATCGAGCAGGGGCCGCAACCGGCGCTGGTGGTGGCGACGCTGGCCGATGGGCAGCTGCGGGCGCAGCTGGAGCACTGCCCGGTGCCGGTGATCGACGTGCTCGGGGAACACCTGGGACGCCTGGAGGCGATCCTGGGGGCGCAGGCCGAGGCGGTTCCGGGGCGGGCCCACGGGCGCGGCGACGCCGAGCGTTACGACCGCCGCATCGATGCCCTCAACTATACCCTGGCGCACGACGACGGCCTGGCCAGTACCGATCTGGCGGTGGCCGACGTGGTGCTGCTGGGGGCCTCGCGTTCGGGCAAGACCCCCACCAGCCTGTATCTGGCGATGCACTACGGCCTGTTCGCGGCCAATTATCCGCTGGTGCCGGAAGACCTGGATCATGGCGGGACGCCGCACATGCCGCAGCCCCTGCGCGGGCTGGAGGGACGCATGGTCGGCCTGACCATTCACCCGCAGCGGCTGGCTCAGATCCGCGAGGCGCGGCGCCCGGGCAGCCGCTACGCCAGCCTGGAGCAGTGCCGGTCCGAGACCCGGGCGATCGCGACCTTTCTGGAGGTCTGGGAAATCCCGCAGCTGGACGTGACCGAACGCTCGATCGAGGAGATCGCCACCCGGGTGCGCGACCTGCTGGACCCGCCGGCGCGCTGAGGGGGTTATGCGGCGTCGGGCAGGCCCAGGCGGGCGAGCCAGTCGGCGGGGTCGCCGTTGCAGACCAGGAATTCCGGGTTCAGCAGGCTGTCGCGGGTATTGTAGCGCAGGTCATTGCCGTCCAGGTCGGTGACGCGGCCTCCGGCTGCGCGCACCACCGCGTGGGCGGCGGCGGTATCCCATTCCGAGGTCGGTCCCAGACGGGGGTAGATGTCGGCGCTGCCCTCGGCCACCAGGCACAGCTTCATGGAACTGCCGAGGCTGACCAGTTCGTGCGGGCCGAGCCGTTCCAGCACCGCGTTCAGGCGCTCGGCGCCGTGCGAGCGGCTGCCGGCCACCCGGACCGTTTCTTCCGGAGAGCGTGGCGTGGACACGTGGATGGACGTGCGCGGCCCGTCGGCGTCACGGCGAAAGGCCTCGCCGTCGATCTGCCCGGCGTACAGGCGCTGCAGCACCGGGCACCAGACCACGCCCAGCACCGGTTCGTGGTTGTGGATCAGCGCGATGTTCACGGTGAACTCGCCGCTGCGCTTCACGAACTCGCGGGTGCCGTCCAGCGGGTCGATCAGCCAGTAGGTGTCCCAGTCCTGACGGGTGGCGAACGGGATGTCCTGGCCTTCCTCCGACAGCACCGGCCACTGCGGGGCGATCTCGCGCAGTCCGTCGCTGATCACACGGTGGGCGGCCAGATCGGCCTCGGTCAGCGGCGAGCGGTCGTCCTTCTCGGTGACGGCAAAGCGGGTCTCGTAGATCTCGAGGATCGCGCGGCCGGCGTCCTCGGCCACGGTGCCGACCTCGTTGAGCAGGGCGGACAGGGCCGCGCCTTCGGGTACGGCGGCGGATGCATTGTCGGTCAAGATTGTTTCCTTAAGTGTTCGCGGATCATGTACAGGGCGGCGATGGAGCGGGCCTCGGTGCAGTCTTCGCGCTGCACCAGTTCCTCCAGGGCATCCAGGGGCCAGGGCACCACCTCGATGGCCTCGGGTTCGTCACCCTCGGCGCGCTGCTCGTAGAGGTCCTCGGCCAGGACCAGATGGGTCTGATGGCTCATGTAGCCGGGGGCCACGGTCAGGCTGCCCATCGCCGTCAGGCGACGGCCGGCATAACCGACCTCCTCCATGATCTCGCGGTTGGCCGCGGCGATGATCTCCTCCCCGCGCTCCATGCGCCCCTTGGGCAGGCCGAGTTCGTAGCGGTGGGTGCCGGCGGCGTATTCGCGGATCAGGAGGACATGGCCATCGTCGCGTACCGGGGCGATGATCACGGCCCCGTTGCCGCGGCTGACCAGGCGTTCGAAACAGGCGTGGGCCCCGTTGCTGAATTCCAGGTCCAGCTCCTCCACTTCGAACAGGCGGCTTCGGGCCACCGTGCGGCGTTCGTGGACGGCGGGCTTGTCGCGGCTCATTGCGGGTCCATCGGTCGGGGCGTCCGGGAGCAGACAGGCTGCTCCCGGACGCGGGTCACTCGTCGCGGCTCAGCCGGATCCGGGTCTCCAGCTCGCCCTCGAAGGTGGTGTCCAGGATCAAGCCGTGCTCGAAACCCCGGACGTCCACGCCGGGCTGCCGTTCGGGGATCGTGTCTTCCAGCGACAGGTCCAGATCCCCCCAGGACAGCGTGAGCGTCACGCGCATGGGGAAGTAGCCGTCCAGGAAGCGGCGCATGAACGGCCCGTTCTCCAGCACGTATTCGCCGTTGCCCCGGTTCTCGACCACGCGCATCTCGGCTTCGACGCACAGCTCCGAGGCCTCGGTGACGCCAATGACGACGACCCGGTCGTCCTCGGCCCAGGCATCTTCGACCTCGTCGGCGCTGGCCACCCGCAGGCCCCGGATGTTCGGCTCATTGTACACGATGGACATGCGGTTGATCTCGGCCAGGCCGCTATGGCACTGGCGCAGCCGCACCCATCCGTCGTTCAGGCTGTCTTCGTCGAGGGTCAGGTGGTTGTCGTGGTGATGCAGCGGTGTGTCGCGCTCTTCCGGCGGCTCGGCGTAGATCCGCAGTTCCGGGCTGGTGGTCTGGGCGTCCTCGGGATCCACCTGACCGGGGCCCGGGGGGCCGTCCTCCCACAGGCTGTCGTCCTCCAGCGGGTCGTAGTCCGGGTCATCCGGATCCATGGCCATGGCGGGTGCCGTCGCCAGGGCACCGCCCAGGGCCAGGATCAGCCCCGTCGCAATCGCGCCGGGTCCGCGTGCCGTTCGTGTTTCGGTTATTCTGTGCATCGTCAATCCCGTCGTTGCTTCCCCACATCCCATGGACTCGCAGACCCGCGCGAAAAATCCCGAGACGCCCGCCACGCCGGTGGACTGGTCGCGGGTGGATACCGTGCTGTTCGACATGGACGGCACGCTGCTGGACCTGCACTTCGACAACCGGTTCTGGGGGGAGCTGATCCCGCAGGAATACATGCGCTGCCAGCCCGATGACCCGGAATGCGCCCGGCGGCGGCTGGAAGACGAGATGCAGCGGGTGCGCGGGCGCCTGGAGTGGTACTGCGTCGACCACTGGACCCATTTCACCGGTCTCGACGTGCTCGCGCTCAAGCGCGAGCTGGCCCACCACGTCGCGATCAAGCCGCGCGCCGTCGAGGTCCTGGACCGGATCGCGGCCAGCGGGCGCGAGCGCGTGCTGGTGACCAACGCGCATCCCGAGGTGTATGCCTTCAAGCACCGCCTGACCGGGATCGGGGACCATCTCGACCGCATTGTCTCCGCCCATGACCTGTTCTGTGCCAAGGAGGACGCGACCTTCTGGGAGCGCCTGCAGGCGGTGGCACCCCACGACCCTGCGCGCACCCTGCTGGTCGACGACAACCTACATGCGCTTGCCAGCGCGCACCGGGCGGGCATCGCCCAGCTGCGCGGCATGCGCTACCCGGACGAGAGCGGCACCCCGATGACAAGCGATGACCGGGTGCTGCTGGAGGACCTGTCGGATCTGCTGGACGGGCTCACTTGACCGGCGTGGGCATGTTGCGGATCCGGTCCAGGCGGATGTGCACGGTCTCGTCCTCGCAGGTGCCTTCCAGCCAGTGATGCCCGTGGTCGTCCGCGGTGACCTCGCGCGGGGTCACGCGGCCCATCCAGGCGCGCCCGGCATCGGGCCCGTCATCGGGTCCGGCCCAGTGCAGCTGCAGGGTCTCGCCGGTCAGGATGGCGATTTCCAGGCGTTCGAGGATGTGGCGCGGGGTTTCTTCGGTCATGGTGTCCGTGGTCCGGGTGGCTGGCGGTAGTCGGTCGGGTCGGGGACGCCGGCGGCGGTGAAGGCGGCCTGGCGGGCGTGGCACTGGGGGCAGCGGCCGCAATGGCGTTCCTGACCCAGCAGGCAGCTCCAGGTCAGGCCCCACGGCACCCCGTCCTCTGCGCCCCGACGGATGATATCGGCCTTGCCGAGTTCCTGCAGCGGGGCGGCCACCGACAGGCCGGGAACCAGCCGGGCGGCCAGCGAGCCGAAGTCCTGCAGGAAGGCCGCGCGGCTACCCGGACCGTGCCCGGCGTCCTCGCGGTTGAGCGCGAGCAGGATGCGTCCGGCACCGTGGTGCTGGGCCAGGTTGACCGCCAGGGCCAGGATCAGCAGATTGCGCTGCGGCAGCGGGACATGCCCGACCCAGTCGGAACGCCGGGTGAACGCCTCGCGCAGGGCCCCGGTTTCCACGGTCTCCAGCCGCACGCCCTCGGCTTCGGCCAGGGCGCGCACGGCAGCCCGCTCACGCGCGGCATTGCGCTGGCCATAGTCGGCCCAGGCGGCGATGACGGGGCGGTTGTCGGCGCACCATCGGCGCAGCAGGGCGGCGCTTTCGATGCCGCCGGAGAGCAGGAGCAGGTCGGGTTCCGGGTTCATGGCTACAAATTATGGGCCGTGCGGGAACGCCGCCAGAGACCGGGCCGCGGCCGGGGTGGTCGCCGCGGAACCCGGGGGTATGGTCATGGCCCAACGATGGGTCTTCACCGGGAGCAGACAGACGATGATCGAGCAGTTGCGGGCGCGCTGGCAGCAGCTGATGCGCGCCGAACGCAGTGACAGCGAGACCGGCGACGAACAGGAACGGCTGCAGCGCGCGGCAGCGGCGTTGATGATGGAGGTGTGCCGCGCCGACTTCCAGCTCGTGGACGCGGAGCTGGAGACCGTGCGCGCCAACCTGATCGAGATGTTCGGACTGGACGACGAGGCGGCCGATGCGCTGCTGGACATCGCGCGGGAAAAGAGCGATGCGCTGGTCTCCCTGCATCCCGTGGTGCGCGAGGTGAATGCTGCCTTCGATGCCGATCAGAAGGCGGCGATCATGAAAGGCCTGTGGCGCTCGGCGCTGGCCAACGACGAGCTGCACAAGCGCCAGGAGGCGGTGATCCGGCGGCTGGCGGACCTGCTGTACGTGCCGCATGCCACGTTCATCCGCACCAAGCTGGCGGTGCTGGAGGAGCGCGGCGAGACACCGGAAGAACAGGGCGGCCGGGAATGACGGTCGCACGACATCATGGCTGATCCGGGTACGCTGCTGGCGGCCGCCGCGGTGGGCATCCTCGGCGGGGTGCACTGCCTCGGGATGTGCGGCGGCATCGTGGGGGCCATTTCCATGGGGCATGCCGGGCGCCGAGGCCCGGTGTGGCCGCTGCTGCTGGGCTACAACATCGGCCGCATGACCAGTTATGTCATCGCCGGGGCGCTGGCGGGCTGGCTGGGTGCCACGCTGCTCGGGGGGCTGCCGGCGGGGCAGATGATCCTGCAGGTGGTGGCCGCGATCTTCCTGATCCTGCTGGGACTCTACATCGCCGGGTGGTGGCCGGTGCTGGCGCGCCTGGAGCAGGTGGGCGGCGTGCTGTGGCGGCGCATCGAGCCGCTGGGCCGGCGCTTTCTGCCGGTGCGCAATCCGGGGCAGGCGCTGGTGGTTGGCGGGCTGTGGGGCTGGCTGCCCTGCGGTCTGGTCTACAGCGTGCTGGCCTGGTCGCTGAGCGCCGGCGGCGCGCTGGAGGGCGCGGCGCTGATGGCGGCGTTCGCGCTGGGGACGCTGCCCAACCTGCTGCTTATGGGGGTGTTCGCGGCGAAGCTGGCGGGTTTCGTGCGTCGGCCCTGGGTGCGCCGGGTCGCGGGAGCGGCCATCGCCCTGTACGGGGTCGGGATGCTGGTGGTTCTTCTGGTCTAGAACGGCCCGGAGCGGCGGGTGCAGCCCCGCCCCGGGCACGGACTTCAGTCGACGTAGAACTTCTGCTCGAACTCGATCGGCAGGACCTCGTCCGACCCCGCGGGCGTGATCTCCAGATTGAAGGTCATTTCTTCGCCCGCGCGCACCGTCATTTCCGAGAGGTGGTAGATCGCGTCGCCGTCCTCGATCTCGCGAAAGCGCAGGCTGCGCGACTGCTGGTTCATGTTGACCGCGTTGCCGCTGACATCGGCGGAGACGGCCTGCAGCCCGTCATCGGTGCGTTCCATGACGGTGACGTTGATCATTGCACGGTTGCTGCTGCGACGGACGTCATAGGCACGCGCAACTTCGGGCGACAGGAAGGTGGTGTTGATGACGTTGTAATAGACCACGTGATCGTCGAACCCGGTCTCGTTCGCGTTCGCCACCGAACTGCCGAGCGCGAGGGCGGCCACGATCGAGACGACGCCACCGAGAACACGCTGCACTCTTGTCATATCGGACTCCTCATTCGCTTGAACCATGCCCCGGGATCCATACCGGAGCCGGGCGGCGGGTTCCGCCCCTGATTTCGAGTCTAGTCCTTCTGGCACTATTTGCGCAGCCGGGTCTCAGAAGATCCCGCGCACGATGATGGTCAGGATATACAGCCCGACCAGGGCGATCATCGGCGAGAAGTCGATGGCCCCGGTGGACGGGAGCATGCGCCGCAGCGGGCCCAGGATCGGGCGATTCACGTCGGCCGCCAGTCGCGCGATGGGGTTGTAGCCGCCCCCGCCGCCGGCCTGTACCCAGCTCATCACGACCTCCACGATCAGGGCGATGATGAACACCCAGATCGCGGTGATCAGGAGTTCGCGGACAGCCACCAGCAGCAGGACCACCGGGTCGGCTTCCATGCCCAGTACGGCGACGCGCAGCCACAGTTCCAGGAATTTGAGGACGACCATCAGCACGATGGCTGCCGTGTCGACGCGCCCGATGGAGGGGATGATCGGCCGCAGCAGGTTCAGCGGCGGCGTGGTCAGCATCAGGATGGTCTGCGAGATCGGGTTGCGGTAGTCGGCCCGCACCAGCCCGAAGATGACCCGCAGCATCAGCAGGATGATGGCGATGCCGAAGGCAACGCCGATAAGGAAGTTAAGGATCTCCTGGCCGGTGGTCATGGCTCCGGGGTTCATGCTGGCTCCTGGCGGTCTGCGCGGCGCGAATGAAGACGCGTATTTTCCTCCAGGGTTGTCGGGAAGCCAAGGGACATGGCCGGGGCGATCCCGTCAGCCGCGGCCGAGTTCCTCGCTGCGCGCCGCCGCTGCCTGCATGGCACGCCTCATGAGGCCGCGCAGATCGCCCTGCTCGAGCGCGTTGAGGGCCTGTTCCGTGGTGCCCCCGGGCGAGGTGACGCGCCGGCGCAGCTCCGCGGCATCCTCGGGGCTGTTGGCCGCCAGCCGGGTGGCCCCGGCCAGGGTACCCAGCGTCAGTTCGCGCGCCGTCTCCGCCGGCAGCCCCAGTTCTTCGGCGGCGGCCTGCATGGCCTCGATGATCAGGAAGACATAGGCCGGACCGCTGCCGGAAGTCGCGGTCACGGCGTGCATCAGTTCTTCGTCTTCCACCCACAGGGCGCGGCCGACGGCCTCCATCAGGGCCGTTGCGGCTCGGCGGTCTTCCTCGCCCACGCAGGGCCCGGCGAACAGGCCGGTGACACCGGCGCCCACCAGCGCGGGCGTGTTGGGCATGGCCCGTACGATGCGCGCCTGCGGTCCCAGCCATTCGCCCAGCCGGGCGGTGGTGACCCCGGCGGCCACGGAGACCACCAGCGGGTCGCCGCTGGCTACTGCGTCGCGCAGCGTCGGCGCGACCTCGGGCAGGGTCTGCGGCTTGACCGCCAGCACCAGGATGGCGCTGTCGCCGGCGAGTTCTTCCGCCGCGCCGGCCCCCAGCCCGGGAAAACGCTGCTGCAGGGCGTCGATGCGCTCGGGGCGGCTGTCGGCGATGGCCAGGCTGGACGGTTCACGGCCGCTGTCGACCAGCCCCTGGATCAGGGCCTCGCCCATATTGCCGGCACCGATGAAGGCGACTGCGCGGGAATGCGTGGACATGCGGGCTCCGGGCTCGGGTGGTGGATTCAGGCGGGTGGTGTCGGGCGCGGGCCGAACAGGTCGGTACCGATGCGGACCAGAGTGGCCCCCTCGAGGATGGCGGCCTTCAGGTCGCCCGACATCCCCATGGACAGGGTATCGAGTTCGTGGCCGCGACGGCAGAGGTCGTCGCGCAATTCGCGCAGGCGGGCGAAGGGGATGCGCTGGCGTTCCGGGTCGGTTTCGGCCGCCGGCAGGGTCATCAGGCCGCGCAGATGCAGGTGCGGCAGGGCGGCGATCGCGTCCGCCAGCGCCGCGAGTGCGTCCGGCTCCACGCCCGCCTTCTGCGGTTCGCCGGAGACATTGACCTGGATGCAGACCTGCAGTGGACCGAGGTGTTCGGGACGCTGCTCGCTCAGGCGTCGCGCGATCTTCTCGCGTTCCAGGGTGTGGACCCAGGCGGCGCGTTCGGCCACCGCGCGGGTCTTGTTGCTCTGCAGCGGGCCGATGAAGTGCCATTCGATCCCGGCCGGTTCCGGGGGAGCCTCCAGGGCGTCGTGCTTCTCGATGAACTCCTGCACGTAGTTCTCCCCGAAAGCCGTCTGGCCGAGGCGGTGCAGGGCCCGGATTTCCGCGACATCGCGGGTCTTGGAGACCGCCAGCAGGTGGACGGAATCCCGCGGACGGCCGGCATGGTGGCAGGCCTGCGTGATGCGGGCGTGAACTCGTTCGAGGGCGGCTTCTGGCGTGGTCATTGGCCTATGATATAGTCCTGAAGACATGATCAGAAGTGGTGTCTTTATCGGCGCCATCCACGGTCGCCACGGACGGAGCGCGCGGCGGCCCGGAACAACGGGGGATTGAATGGATATCACGCAGCTGCTGGCGTTTTCGGTCAAGAACGGGGCCTCGGACCTGCACATCTCCGCGGGCATGCCTCCGATGGTGCGCATCGATGGCGACATGCGCCGGGTGAATGTCCCGGTGATGGAGCACAAGGAAGTGCAGGGCCTGATCTATGACATCATGAACGACCGTCAGCGCAAGGACTACGAAGAGTTCCTGGAGACGGACTTCTCGTTCGAGGTTTCGGGGCTGGCGCGCTTCCGTGTCAACGCCTTCAATCAGGACCGCGGCGCGGCGGCGGTGTTCCGGACCATCCCCTCCAAGGTCCTGACTCTGGAAGACCTGGCCACGCCGAAGATCTTCGAGGACATCTCCAACTACCCGCGCGGACTGGTGCTGGTCACCGGGCCGACCGGCTCGGGGAAATCGACCACGCTGGCGGCGATGGTCAACCACCGCAACGAGAACGACTACGGGCACATCCTCACCATCGAGGACCCGATCGAATTCGTGCACGAGTCGAAAAAGTCGCTGATGAACCAGCGCGAGGTGCATCGCGATACCCACGGCTTCTCCGAGGCCCTGCGCTCGGCGCTGCGTGAAGACCCGGACACCATCCTGGTCGGCGAGCTGCGTGACCTCGAGACCATCCGTCTGGCACTGACCGCGGCCGAGACCGGGCACCTGGTGTTCGGCACGCTGCACACCAGTTCCGCGCCCAAGACCATCGACCGCATCATCGACGTCTTCCCGGCGGCGGAAAAGGACATGGTGCGCGCGATGCTGTCGGAATCCATGCGTGCGGTGATCTCGCAGACCCTGATGAAGAAGATCGGCGGCGGACGCATCGCGGCCCACGAGATCATGCTGGGAACCCCGGCGATCCGGAACCTGATCCGCGAGAACAAGATCGCGCAGATGTATTCCACCATCCAGACCAGCGCCGGCACCGGCATGCAGACCCTCGACCAGTGCCTGAAGGATCTGCTGGCCCAGGGGCAGATCAGTCGCGAGGACGCTCGCCGCAAGGCCGTGAACCCCGACGCGCTGTAAACTCGAGCCATCGCCGTGGTCGCCCGGCGGGGCGGCCACGCCAATCGGAGGATGCCCATGGATCGTGACAAGGCGATCAAGTACATGCACGACCTGATGAAGGCCCTGGTGGACCGGGGCGGGTCGGACCTGTTCATCACCGTGGGCATGCCGCCGGCGGCCAAGATCGACGGTCGCGTGGTACCGCTGACGGAGCAGAAACTGACCCCGTCGCATACCCAGGCACTGGCGCGCGCGATGATGAACGACAAGCAGTCGGCCGAATTCGAGCGTAATCAGGAATGCAACTTTGCCGTCGGTCTGGCGAGCATCTCGCGCTTCCGCGTGAACGTCTTCACCCAGCGTGGCAGCGCGGGGATGGTCATGCGCGTGATCAATTCGGAGATCCCGCGCTTCGAGGACATCCGCATGCCGCCGCAGCTGGAAGAGATCACCATGGAGAAGCGCGGCCTGGTGATCTTTGTCGGGGGTACGGGCTCGGGCAAGTCGACCTCGCTGGCGGCGATGATCGGTCATCGCAACCGGTCATCGTCGGATCACATCGTGACCATCGAGGATCCGATCGAATTCGTGCATCAGCACGGCAAGAGCATCGTGACCCAGCGTGAGGTCGGGGTGGATACCCAGGACTACCAGATCGCGCTGAAGAATACGCTGCGTCAGGCGCCGGACGTGATCCTGATCGGCGAGATTCGCGACCGCGAGACCATGGACTACGCGGTGGCCTTCGCCGAGACCGGTCATCTGTGCCTGTCCACGCTGCACGCGAACAGCACCAACCAGGCGCTGGATCGCATCATCAACTTCTTCCCCGAGGACCGGCGCGAGCAACTGCTGATGGACCTTTCGCTGAACCTCAAGGCGGTGGTCTCGCAGCGCCTGGTGCGTCGCGAGGACGACCAGGGGCGTGTGCCGGCGGTGGAGATCCTGATCAACACCCCCCTGATGGCGGATCTGATGCTCAAGGGTGCGGTGCACGACATGAAGGAGCTGATCTCGCGCTCGCGCGAGCAGGGCATGCAGACCTTCGACCAGGCGCTGTTCGATCTCTACGAGAGCGGCGGGATTAGTTACGACGAGGCCCTGCGCAACGCCGACTCGGTGAACGACCTGCGCCTGCGCATCAAGCTCGACAGCGAGCGGGCGCGGCGCGACGGTGCCCCGGCAGTGGCCGATACCGGCGGAGGGATTTCGGTGGAAGACGATCCGGAGGATTTCCGTGTCCGCTGAAGCACAGAAAACCGGTTCGGACGGGGCGGCCGCCGGGGAGCCCGGGAAGCGCCAGATGCAGATCGAGCCCTATCTCAAGCTGATGGCGCAGAAGTCGGCCTCGGACCTGTTCTTCCTCACCGGGGCGCCGGCATCGATCAAGGTAGACGGGGTGCTGCAGCCCATCGCGCGACGGGCCCTGGCGCCGGGGCAGACCGAGGGCATCGCCCGCGAGATGATGAACGACCATCAGGCGCGCATCTTCGACGAGGAGACCGCGGTCAATTTCGGCCTCACCCGCCAGGGGCTGGGCCGCTTCCGCGTGAACGTCTATCGCCAGCGCGGCGAGGTGGCGATGGTCATCCGCTACATCCGCAGCGCCATCCCCACGATCGAGCAGCTGGGCCTGCCGCCGGTGCTGAAGGATTTCATGAACTACCGTGACGGTCTGATCCTGGTGGTGGGCTCGACCGGGACCGGGAAGTCGACCACGCTGGCATCGATGATCGACCACCGCCTGACCATCGATACCGGGCATATCCTTACCGTCGAGGACCCGATCGAGTTCCTGTTCCGGCACAAGCGGGCGATCGTCGGCCAGCGCGAGGTGGGGATCGACACGCCCAGTTACGAGCACGCCCTGCAGGAGGGCATGCGCGAGGCGCCGGACGTGATCATGGTGGGCGAGGTGCGTAACCGCGAGACCATGCGCGCCGCACTCAACTACGCCGACACCGGGCATCTGGTGCTGTCGACCCTGCATGCCACCAACGCCTCGCAGGCGCTGGACCGCATCATCAACCTGTTCCCCGAGGATCACCGTTCGCAGATCCTGTCGGACCTGTCCCTGAACCTGCGGGCGATCATCGGCCAGCGCCTGCTGCAGAAGAAGGACGGCTCGCGGGTGGCGGCGCTGGAGGTCCTGGTGAACACGCCCTACATCTCCGAGCTGATCCACAAGGAAGAGATCGGGGAGATCAAGGAGGTCATGGCGAAGTCGGCCTCGGTCGGCATGCAGACCTTCGACCAGGCGATCGTGAAGCTCTTCAAGTCGGGTGACGTGATGCTCAACGAGGCGCTGAGCAAGGCCGATTCGCGCGCGAACCTCGAGTGGAAGCTCAACTTCGGCGGCGGCGTGGGGGCCGCCGAGGAAGGCGGCGAGGAAGAGCTCAAGCCGCCGGAATAGCCCGTTACGGGGCCGGTTCGGGGAAGACGTCGGCGGAGGCGAAGATCGGCCCGTCGACACAGACCCGTTTCATCGCCACGCCTTCGTCGGTGCGCACCGGTACGGTGCAGCCGGCACAGCCGCCCACCGCGCAGGCCATGAATTCCTCCAGCGACACCTGGCAGGGCAGGTCGAATTCCGCGGCCAGTTCGGCGCAGGCCTCCAGCATCGGGTGCGGCCCGCAGGCGAAGATTTCCACCTCCCCGCGTTCGGCGGGGGGCAGTCCGTTCAGCCAGGCGCGTGCGAGGTCGGTGGCGAACCCGTCGAACGCCCCCGGAATCCCGGCCTTCGACGTCAGGCGGCAGGAGATGCCCCAGTCCTCCAGCAGCGGCAGTGTGCCGATGGCGCCCTCCGGCAGCCCCGGCCACAGGATCTGCGACGGCCGCGGGCGAAACGGGAACGGGACCTCGGATCCCAGGATCGCCCGGGTTGTGCCTGCCTCGCCCTGCTGGCGCAGACGGTCGGCGAGAAAGATCATCGGCGGGATGCCGACGCCGCCACCCAGCAGCAGGCGCCGCGGCCGCTCCGGGTGCAGCGTGAACGGCCGGCCGATCGGTCCCAGCACCTGCAGGCTGCGGCCCACGGGCTGTTCCGCCAGCGCCCGGGTGCCGTCGCCCACCGCCTTGTACAGGAATTCCACCCAGCCGGCGTCGGGGGCGACGCGCTGGATCGACAGCGGCCGCCGCATGGGCAGGCGCGGCGAGCACTGGATATGGGCGAACTGCCCGGGCTGCGCGCGCCGCGCGCATTCCGGGGCCTCGACCCGCAGGATCCACTGGCCACTGCCCGCATCTTCATGCGCCAGGATACGGGCGGACTCTTCGAACAGGGTGCCGCGATGCGGCGGGTGCTGCGGGCTCATGCGTCGTCCTCGCCGGGGCGGGTCCAGGTGGGGCGTCCGGCGACCCAGGTCTCGCGGACCTCGCCGCCGAACGTCCAGTTGAAAAACGGGGTGTTGTGGCCGGCGCTGAGCCACTGATCCCGACGGAGATCGTGGATCGCGCCCGGGTCGAACAGCACGAAATCGGCCCGCGCGCCGGGCGTCAGGCGGCCATGTTCCAGTCCCAGCACCTCCGCGGGGCCGGTGGTGATCCGCGACAGGGCCTGCTCCAGGGTCAGCAGCCCGTCTTCGACCAGGCGCAGGGTCAGGGGCAGCAGGGTTTCCAGCGCGGCGATGCCGGGCAGGGTGTCGGCGAACGGCCCCAGCTTGCTGTCGGCTTCGTGCGGCTGGTGATCGGAGCAGATGGCGGTGATGCTGCCGTCGGCCACGGCCGCCCGCAGCCCGTCGCGGTCGCGCTGACTGCGCAGCGGCGGGATCACGTGGCAGTCCGGATTGAATTCGGCTACGTCGACCTCGGTGAGGAACAGCTGGTGGGCGGCCACGTCGGCGCTGATCGGGAGGCCGTCGCTGCGTGCCTTGGCGATCATCTCCGCGCCCCGCCGGGTGGACAGCCGCGCGACATGCACCCGTGCCCCGGTCTGTTCCACCAGGGCCAGGATGGCACCCAGCGCAGCGGTCTCCGCGGCCTCGGGAATGCTCGAGAGCCCCAGGCGCGTGGACACCGGGCCCTCGTGCACGCAGCCGGAGCCGGTCAGCGCCGGATCCTGGGCCGACAGCACGGTGGTCAGATCGAAGGTGCTGGCATATTCCAGCGCGCGGCGCAGCACCAGCAGGCTGGCCAGCGGGCGCTGCCCGTTGCTGACCCCGGGGGCACCGGCGCGCACCAGCGCGGCCATCTCCGCCAGCTGCTGGCCTTCCAGCCCGTGGGTCAGCGCGCCCAGGGCGTACACCCGCACGCCGCAGCCCTCGCGCGCCCGGCGGGTGATCAGCTCGAGCACCGCGGGCGAGTCGACCGGCGGCTGGGTGTCGGGCGGCATGACCAGGGTGGTGACACCGCCGCGCGCCGCGGCGCGGGTTTCCGAGGCGATGGTCGCCTTGTGCTCCTCGCCCGGTTCGCGGGTACGGGTGGCCAGATCGACCAGCCCCGGAAACACCCACAGGCCGCTGCCGTCGATGCGCCGGCGCGGCTCGAAGCCCTCCGGGGTGGTGCCGCGCGCGAGGATCTCCTCGCCCTGCACGCACAGGTCGCCCACCGCATCGAAACCGTCGGCGGGGTCGAGGATGCGGACGTTTTCGATGACCACGCTCATGACTGGTGGGCCCCCATCACCATGGACATCACGGCCATGCGCACCGAGATCCCGTAGGTCACCTGTTCCAGGATCACCGAGTGGGGGCCGTCGGCGACCGCGGATTCGATCTCCACGCCGCGGTTGGCGGGGCCGGGGTGCATCACCAGGCAGGTGGGCGAGGCCAGCTGCAGGCGCCGGGCGGTGAGGCCGAAGCGCTGGAAATACTCGTGCTCGGAAGGCAGATGGGCGTGCTCCATGCGTTCGCGCTGCAGGCGCAGCATGATGACCACGTCGACGTCCTGCAGCCCGCTGTCCAGATCATGGTGGACATGCACGCCCAGCTGCTCGACATCCGCCGGCAGCAGGGAGCGCGGCGCGACCACCCGCACCTCGCCGGTCTGCAGGATGTTGAGGGCGTGGATCTGCGAGCGCGCCACCCGCGAGTGCAGGATGTCGCCGACGATCGCAACCTTCAGTTTGGTGAAATCGCCCTTGTGCCGCCGGATGGTGAACATGTCCAGCAGGGCCTGGGTGGGATGGGCGTGGCGCCCGTCGCCGGCGTTGAGCACGCTGATCCCCGGTGCCGCATGCCGGGCGATGAAATGCGCGGTCCCGCTCTCCTCGTGGCGCACCACGAACATGTCCACGTTCATCGCCTCGAGATTGCGCAGGGTGTCCAGCAGGCTCTCGCCCTTCACTGCAGACGAGGTGCTGACATTGATGTTGAGCACGTCGGCCGACAGCCGCTTGGCGGCCAGTTCGAAAGTGGTCCGCGTGCGGGTGCTGGCCTCGAAGAACAGGTTCACGATGGTCTTGCCGCGCAGCAGCGGGACCTTCTTTACCGCCTTCTCGTTCATGTTGGCGAACGATTCGGCGGTATCCAGGATCTCGGTCAGCAGCGTGCGATTCAGCCCCTCGATCGTGAGCATGTGCCGCAACTGCCCCTCGTCGGTCAGCTGCAGGCGGTTGGGGAGCGGGCCGGGCTGGGGCAGGCGACTGGTGTGCGCGGCGGGCAGCTCCGTCATCCGTCAGCGCCCTCCGGGGGCTCCACCGCCACGCGTTCGAGGCTCAGCGGCTCGGGACCGCGCAGCTTGATCTGCTCGGCCAGGCCCAGCTCCATGTGGGCCCCGGCCACCGCGGCGCAGACCGGCAGTTCCCGGCCGTCACGCTCGACCAGGACGACCAGCGAGACCGAGGCCGGGCGGCCCCAGTCGAACAACTCGTTCAGGGCGGCGCGGATGGTGCGGCCGGTGTACAGGACATCGTCCACCAGCAGCACGTGTTCGCCGTCCAGGTCCTCCGGGAGTTCCGAGGGGCGCACCTGCGGATGCATGCCGATGCGCGAGAAATCATCGCGGTAAAAACTGATGTCCAGCTTGCCCAGCGGACGCTGGATGCCCAGGCGCTCGCGCAGATGTTCGGCGATCCATACGCCGCCGGAATGGATGCCGACCACGATCGGGGACTCGATCCCGCGGGCTTCGAGGAGCTCGCGGGTCCGCGCGGCCATGTCGTCGAGCAGGGTGGGGACTTCAGGCGTCATGGGCATTCTCCAGAAACCAGCCTTCGAGGATGACGGCCGCGGCATGGGCATCCAGCCCCGGGTCGTTGCGGCCCGACCGGCTGCGGTCGCGGGCCAGGTGCGAGCTCAGCCGCTCGTCCGACCAGTATACCGGCTTGCCGAAGCGCGCTTCGAGCGCCGCGCCGAATTCGCGGATGGCCGGGCCCAGCGGAGTCGCCTGGCCATCCGCCTGGGTGGGCCAGCCGACCACGAACCCCTCCGGGCGCCATTCCGTGACCAGCGCGTCGATGCGTGGCCACGGCGGCGGCGACCCGCCGGCCAGCGTGACCAGGCCCCGCGCCGAACCGGTCAGCGGTTCGCCCACCGCCACGCCGATGCGGCGGCGCCCGTAGTCGAACGCCAGGAAGGCCACGGGTTCAGGCGTGCCCGGAGGCCGAGCTGATCAGGTTGACGTCGATGCCGATGAGTTCGGCCGCGCGCGACCAGCGCTCCGCCGGCGGCGTCTCGAACAGGATCCCCGTATCCGAAGGGGCGGTCAGCCAGGCGTTCTCGCCCAGCTCGCTTTCCAGTTGCCCGGGGCCCCAGCCGGCATGCCCCAGGGTGATCAGTACCCGCTGCGGACCCTCGCCGGCATTGATGGCCTCGAGGATGTCACGCGAGGTGGTCAGGCTGACCTGATCGGTCAGCGGCTGGGTCGCGCGCCACTGCTGCTCCGAGGAATGCAGCACGAACCCGTGCTCCGGCTGTACCGGCCCGCCGCGGAACACCGGCAGCTCCGGCAGGTCGTCCCTCGGCTCCAGCTCCACGTGCTGCAGCAGGTCGCGCAGCGTGAGTTCCGTTGGCTGGTTGATCACCAGCCCCAGCGCGCCCTCCGCGTCGTGTTCGCACACGTAGGCCACGGCGTGGCTGAACAGCCCGTCGTTGAGGGACGGCATGGCGATCAGGAACTGATCGCGCAGGCTCGATTCCAGAGTGCCTGAGCTTGCGGTATCCATGGGATCCAGTATCGGCTTGTGCCGGGCTGCGATCAATCGCCGTGTCGGACTTTGGGGTGCGTCGGTGATCAGCGCACCTGCCGGACTTCGTCGCGGCGGAAGGCCCAGGTACGGGTGATGACCAGTTCGTCGTATTCCTCGCGCATGGCCTCGGTGAACGGGGCGTAGGGGGCGCCCAGTTCCACGATGCGGATGGCGGCCTCGTCGAGCACGGGTTCGCCGGAGCTGCGCGCGACCTGGACGTCCATGAGCTCGCCTTCCGGGTTCAGGCGGACCGACAGGACCAGGCTGCCGGAAAGCCCCTGACGCCGGGCCTCGTCCGGGTAGTTGAGGTTGCCGACGCGTTCGACCTTGTCGATCCAGGCCTGGAGATAGGCCGCCTCCGGTGCGCTGCGCGCCGACAGGCTGTCGAGATAGCGGGTGCGCTGGCCGCGTGCGGCGAAGCTCTGGCGTTCCTCCGCCGGGGCCGCGCGGGCGCTCTCCAGTCCGCGGTTCATCAGGGTGGCGGCATCCGGGCGCGGCTCGGCCTCGGGGGTCTCGATCGGTTCCGGTTCGGCGACCTCGGGCGGGGCCGGTTCCGGCGATTCCTCGGCTTCGGGCCTCTCCGGCTGCGGTTCGGGTTCGGGGGGCGACGGTTGCGCCACCAGCGGACCGGGTTCCGGCAGCGGCGCCTCCACGCCTTCGGGGCCGGGTTCGCCGGTGCCTTCGTCTGCGGCCTCGGGGGCGGTGGCTTCCTGGTCCTCGGGGTCTTCGGCGCTCGCCTCCTGATCGATTTCGGCGATGCGCTCGACTTCCTCGGGGGGTGGCGCGGCGGCCTCGGGGTCCGCAACCCGGGTAACGTCCAGCGGCTCGCGCGGGCTGGGGTCGGGCAGGTCCACGGTGAAGCCGATGCCCAGGATCACGAGCCCGTGGGCCAGCACCGCCAGGAAGACCATCGTGGCGAGATGGTTGGGACGTGCGGCGGCGTGTTCCGACGGGGACGTCGGCACCGGGCGCTCAGGCTGGTCCTGGGGGGCGGGCATGGCGGATATGGCGCTGGATCCGGGGATCGGAAAGTACGTGGGCGGTCAGTATACCGGTGGCGGCGCCGGCGATCAGCGCGGCCAGCCACAGGGGTGGCAGAAGCAGGGGCAGGCCCGGGTGCGGGATGATCACCAGCCAGGCGAGCAGGAACTGCCCGGTGACATGCGCCATGGCGGCCGCGATGGCCAGCCCCGTGGCGCCGACATGTCGCGGGGCGAACGGCGCCAGCAGGGCCAGCGCAGCGAGAGCGGCCAGGGCGCCGGTCAGCGAGAGCCAGAAGGCGGGGCTCAGGAGGGTGCCCAGCAGCAGGCTGCTGCCGACCACCCGCAGCAGGGTGACGGCGACCGCGGCGCGCCAGCCGAGGGTGAGCAGTGTGACGAGGGTCACGATATTGGCCAGCCCCGGCTTGATGCCCGGGACGGGACCGGGGATCGCGGCTTCCAGGATCTGGATTCCGATGGCGATGGCGGCGAGGGCAGCGATCTGGCGATCGCGGCGGGAGGCGGGGCGGTCGACGTCCACGGTCAGTAGTGGATGCTGTCCCAGGCGGGGTCGGCGCCCTCCACTCGGAGGGTCAGGCGGTTGGGCAGGCTGATGGCCATGTCACCGTGGGTGGAGAGCCAGCCGGCCCCCTCGCAGATGTTCTGCGTGCCGGGGGATTCCGCACAGCGCGCGCGCCCGGTTTCGATCTCCACGCGGGTAGTCCCGGCGGGGCCTTGCAGGCGCAGTTCGCGCGGGCCTTCCAGGGGCTCCCGGCGCGCGGGCTCGCCGGCCTGGGTGATGACCAGGCTCCGGGCCTCGGTCCCCGCGTCGGGGTTCCAGGCGAGGATGAAGGCGGTCACGACCAGTCCGGCCCCGGTTGCGGCGATGACCGCGTCCCCCCAGCGCAGGTCCGGAATCCTCACGGTGTGGAGCCGGCCTCCGGCTGTTCGCGGACCTCCGGCTCGGGGTGGGGCTCCCCGATCTCGACGCGCGCGGCCATCGCCGGCGTGGCCTCGATGCGACCGTCCGCGAGCACCACCAGGGCGTGGTCAATCCCGAGCCGGGCGGCGTATTCCGGCCAGTGTTCGGGGCCGGCGATCATGAGGGTGGTGGCCGCCGCATCGGCCAGGCCGCCGTCCCCATGCAGCACGGTCGCGGAGCGCACGCCCTCGGTCGGTCGGCCGGTGCGCGGGTCGATCACGTGGTGGATGCGTTCGCCCTCGTGTTCGTAACCGCGCTCATAGTCCCCGGAGGTGAACAGGCCCTCGCCTCCGCCCAGTTCGATGCCGCCGAGGGTGCCCCCGTCCGGGTGGCGGATACCGATGCGCCAGTCGCGGCCGGCGGGCCGGCCCAGCGTCATCAGGTCGCCGCCGGCGTTGACGATGGCCGCCTCCACGCCCAGGTCGGCCAGCAGATCACGCGCGCGCTCCACGGCCGCGCCCTTGGCCAGTCCGCCGAAGTCCAGCTGCAGGTCCGGGTGGTGCCCGGTCAGGCGGACCCCGTTGCGTTCGATGTCCCCCATCGACGGCGGGTCCTCCAGCAGCTCGGCGAGCGTGTCGGCATCCGGGGGCGGGCCGGCGGGCTCGTCCTGATGGAAGCCCCAGGCCGCGATCAGCTGTCCCAGCGCCGGGTTGAACAGGCCGTCGGTGGCTTCTTCCACCGCGCGGCCCTGCTCGATCAGGGGCAGCACCGAGGGCGGGGCGCTGAATTCGCGTTGCAGCGGCAGCAGCTGGTTGGTGCGTCCGAGCGAACCTTCTTCCCAGGCGTGCCAGGAGGCATGCAGGATGTCGAGCTCCGCCTGCAGCTCGCGTTCGATCCCGGCGAGGTCATATTCCCCGGCCGGGGCGACCGCGACCTCGACCAGGGTGCCGAAGGCCCGGAACTGCAGTTGCTCGGTTTCCGGCGTGCGTTCGCAGGCCACCAGCAGCATCGCGGTCAGTGCTGCGAGGACAGGGAGAAGCAAGGTACGGCGCGGATTCATGCAGTTTCCCCCGTCACGAAATCGATGTAGCGGCCGGCGAGGTCCGCATCGCAGGCCGCGTCCAGCTCGCGCAAGCCGGTCGGGGAGGTGACGTTGATTTCGGTCAGGGATTCCCCGATGACGTCCAGTCCGGCGAAGTGGATGCCGCGCCGCCGCAGCTCCGGCCCGACGCGCTCGCAGATCTCGCGGTCGCGCGCGGTCAGTGGCACGGCTTCGCCCCGGCCTCCGGCCGCCAGGTTGGCGCGCGATTCACCGGGTGCCGGGATGCGGGCCAGGGCGTGTCCGAAGGGTTCGCCATGGATCATGATGATGCGCTTGTCACCGGCCGTGAACTCCGGCAGAAAGCGCTGTGCGATGATCGTGCGCCGGTCGAAGGCCGTCATGGTCTCGAGGATCACCGAAGTGTTCGGGTCGCCCTCGCGGATGCGAAAGATCGAACTCCCGCCCATGCCGTCCATCGGCTTGACCACGATATCGCCGTGCTGCTCGAGGAATGCGCGGATGCGGGCGCGGTCACGGGTGATCAGCGTCGGCGGGGTGCAGTCCGGAAACAGCGCCGTGAACGCCTTCT
The DNA here is from genome assembly GCF_000381205.1 of Thioalkalivibrio sp. ALE11. Classification (NCBI taxonomy): domain Bacteria; kingdom Pseudomonadati; phylum Pseudomonadota; class Gammaproteobacteria; order Chromatiales; family Ectothiorhodospiraceae; genus Thioalkalivibrio; species Thioalkalivibrio sp. ALE11. Next base: position 274,771 of record NZ_KB906165.1, read on the forward strand.
CATTGATGTCGCGCAGCCCCTGTGGCCGGTTCGATACACATACTCCCGCATGTTCCGCGAGCTCGAGCGTGTAGGTGGCGTACAGGTATTCGGCATCCGCCGGTGGATCCTTGCGCATCAGGATGACCTCGAAGCGATCCAGCGGGCCGGTGGTTTCCGTCCCCAGTTCGTGGAACGCTTCGGCCCGGTCCCGAACCTCGATCGGACGGCTGCGTCCCATGGCGCGGCCGTCTTCCACCCACAGATCGTTCATTTCGAGATAGTGCACGGCGTGACCCCGGGCCCGGGCGGCGAGCATCATGGCGAAGGTCGTGTCCTTGGCCGGCTTGATCCCCGTGACGGGGTCCATGATGATGGCGATGTTGTGGGGCACGATAACGGGCCTTTTTCGTGATCCGTGTCAGTCGAGTATGCCACGCGGAGCAATATTACCGCTCGATGTTTGTGTATCCCGCGGGACTTCGTTAGATTCGAGCCTGCATATAGCCTTAGGGGGGGTAAGGTGTCTGACGCGCCAGCGGAAGCCGACTCGGCCACCGAGTTTCAGGGAGTGAAGGTCATGGTGATCGACGACAGCAAGACGATCCGGCGCACCGCCGAATCCTTGCTGCAGAAGCACGGTGCCGCGGTGGAAACCGCGGTGGACGGCTTCGAGGCCCTCTCGAGGGTGGCCGATTCCCGCCCCGACATCATCTTCATCGACGTCATGATGCCCCGTCTGGACGGGTATCAGACCTGCGCCCTGATCAAGAACAACAAGCAGTTCAGGGAGACCCCCGTCATCATGCTGTCCAGCAAGGACAGCGTGTTCGACAAGGCCAAGGGGCGTGTCGTGGGGTCGGAGGACTATCTCACCAAGCCCTTCACGCGGGACGACCTCCTGGATGCCATGCGCAAGTATGCGCACCAGGGCACCCCGGAATGAATCCATCGCGAGTGAATCGCGTGCACCAACCCAGGAAAGAAGAACGCCATGGCCCGTATCCTGATCATTGACGACTCCCCCACCGAGATCCACGTCCTGCGCACGATGCTCGAGAAGAACGGGTATTCGGTATCCACGGCGGCCAGCGGGGAGGAAGGTGTCGAGACCGCGCGGGCCCAGGTGCCCGACCTGGTCCTGATGGACGTCGTGATGCCCGGTCTGAACGGATTTCAGGCCACGCGCGAGCTCTCCAGGCAGGAAGAGACCGCCAATGTCCCCGTGGTAGTGGTCAGCACCAAGGACCAGGCGACCGACCGCGTCTGGGCCATGCGCCAGGGGGCGCGGGACTACATCACCAAGCCGGTCACCGAGGACACCCTGCTGCAGACGATCGAGAAATATCTGTCGGCATGAAGGTCGATACTTCCACGCCGTTTGCGCTGCTCGCGAGCCTGGATCGCGAGAGCCGGCGAGTAAACCGGGAGTACCAGCGCGATTCTTCATCCGGCTGGCGCGGCGTGCTCCTGGCCGTGGGCGAGTTTCGCTTCCTGGTGGACATGGAGGCGATCTCGGAAGTGACCGATCCCATGTCCCTGACCCATGTCCCGCTGGCCGATCCCATGGTGCTGGGGGTCGGCAATCTGCGCGGCCTGGTGCTGCCGGTGTTCGACCTGGGGCGGCTGCTGCTGGGCGAACCCCTCGCCGGTGACAGCTCGCGCCAGCGCATCGTGGTGGCCCCGCAGGGGCAGGGCATGGCCGGGCTGCTGGTGAGTCGGGTAGAGGGCATGCGTAACTGTGCCCCGCATCAGCGGCGCCTGGAAGTGGACGTGCCCGAGGCGGCACGTCCGTTTGTTACGGGGGGATTCGATCTGGGCCACCGGCTCCACCCCGTGCTGGATCTCAATCGGCTACTGAACGATACCGGGCGGTTCGCGGGGCTCGAGACGGCGGAACCGGCCGAAGGCCAACAGCAGGCGGTCGCCTCCTGACGGGGCGGCATCACTGTCACAGGGAGTCAACGCTTTATGGGATTGAGTCGTCGTATGCGCAACCTGCTGCTCGGGGGGCTGCTGGTAGTCTCTCTGATCGGGACGGGCGTCGCGTTCACCCTGCATGAATACGAGCAGAGCCAGTACCGCGACCGGATCGCGCTGGCGAACGACATGCGTCTGCTGTCCCAGCGGCTGGCCACCGGCTCGCTGGAGGCCGCAGCCGGTTCCGAGCGTGCCTTCGAACAGATCGGCGAACTCCGCGATGCGTTCGACCGCAACCTCGAGGAACTGCGCGACGGTCGCGAAGGCCTGGGGCCGCTGCCGGACGACCTGCAAGCCGACCTGGAACAGGTTCAGGGCGAGTGGAGCGGTTATCGCGACAACGTGAACACGATCCTCCATGGGCGTGATGCCATCGAGGAAGTCACCGAATTCTCCGAAGCCGTGAACGAGTTCTCCCCCGAGCTGGCCCGGCTGTCCGACAGCGTGGTGCGGCGCATGTCGGAGATTGGTGAGGATCCCGACCAGATCTACGTGGCCGCGCGCCAGACCATGCTGATCCAGCGGATCGGCAACAGTCTGAACGAGGTGCTGCAGGGCGGTGCCCGTGCCGCGACCGCGATCGAACGTTTTGAACGGGACGCCACCCTGTTCGGGCGGGTGCTGGACGGGCTGATCGAAGGCTTCGCGCCGCTGGGCATCGAGGCCGTGGATGATGCCGAAACCCAGGCCATGCTCAACGAGACCGGAACCCTGTTCATCGCCTTCAGCGAGGCGGTCGAAGGCGTGCTCGAAACGTCTTCCCGCGTGTTCGAGGTGAATGCCGCGGCGGCGGACGTGGAAGCCGGCTCCAGTGACATGCTGGAGGTAACGGGTGATCTGGAGACCGCCCTGACGGAAAGGGCGGACCAGGCCGGCTTCATTGCCCTGGCCGGTTTCGCCTTCGGTCTCCTGTCACTGGTGTTCCTGCTTGCGCTGGGCCTGTTCCTGTATCGCGACACCCGTCGCGAACTGGCGGAAACCGAGGCGCAGAACGAGCGTAACCAGCAGGCCATCCTGCGTCTGCTCGACGAAATGATGAACCTGGCCGACGGGGACCTCACCGTGAATGCGACGGTGACCGAGGACTTCACCGGCGCGATCGCGGACTCGATGAACTTCGCGATCGAGAACCTGCGTACGCTGGTCGCCACCATCAATAGTGTGGCGGACGATATCAATGACTCGGCCGCGAACAGCCGCGCCCAGGTGCTGGGGCTGGCCGAGAAGGCCGAGCAGCAGACCCGGGAGATCCAGCAGGCGAACGACGCGATCGACGAGATGGCGCAGTCGGTCGACAAGGTGGCCTCGGACGCGGGGCAGTCCGCGGGGGTGGCGCGAAACTCCGTGGAGATCGCCTCGCGCGGGGCCGCCACCGTGCGCCGCTCCATCGAGGGCATGGATTCGATCCGCGAACAGATTCAGGAGACGGCAAAACGGATCAAGCGTCTCGGCGAATCTTCGCAGGAGATCGGCGATATCATCGGCCTGATCAACGACATCGCCGAACAGACCAACGTCCTGGCGCTGAACGCGGCGATCCAGGCCTCGGCGGCCGGCGAGGCCGGGCGCGGGTTCGCCGTTGTGGCCGACGAAGTCCAGCGCCTGGCGGAACGCTCGAGTAGCGCGACACGCCAGATCGAAGGGCTGGTCAAGGCGATCCAGGCGGATACCAGCGAGGCCGTCAGTTCGATGGAACAGAGTACCGCCAACGTGGTCTCCGGGGCCGAGATGGCCCAGGCGGCGGGCGAGGCGCTGTCCGAGATCGAGCAGGTTTCCAACGACCTCGCCGGCCTGATCGACGGCATTTCTTCTTCGGCCCATCAGCAGGCCGAAATGGCGAAGAACGTGACGTCCATCATGGCGCAGATCCGCGAGATCACCACCGAAACCACCGAAAGCACGCATACCACGGCGGCCTCCATCGACGACCTGGCCCAGCTGTCGCAGCAACTGCAGTCTTCGGTCGCGGACTTCAAGCTGCCGGCTTCGGACCAGGACGACACGGGTCGTTCAGGAACGCAGGGATAACGGCCGGGCCACGCAATGGTTGCCAGTGCACTGAACTGGGTTCGGGACGAGCTGGACGCGCTGTTCGGCGAGGTCCAGGAAGCCCTGCGCCAATACTCCGACGACCCGACCAGCGTGGATTCGCTGGACCGGGCCTACGAACGAGTGCGCCAGATTCGCGGCACGCTCGTGATGGTGCAGGTCGAAAGCGTCGTGAAGGTGTGCGACGAGATGCTCGCGGTGCTGGAGCATCTGCGCAGCGGCGAGTCCGCATCGGCCGCGACCACCGAGGCACTGTTGCGCGCCGCGCTGCAGCTCCCCGACTATCTCGAACACGGCGATGCCGCCGATCTGCCGTCTCCGATGGTGCTGCTCCCGCTGCTCAACGAACTCCGCAGCGTCCGCGGAGCGAGCATGCTCATGGACGTCGCCGAACTGATGCCCGACTTCGACGACGTCGATGATTCGCGCATGGGCGAGCCGGAAGAGGGACTGTCGCCGGCCGAGCGCCTGCGGACCCTGCAGCAGGCCCGGCGCAGTTTTCAGCGGGATCTGCTGGGGCTGGTGAAGGGCGTGGACGCCGCGGCGGCCGCGGAGCGGCTGCACGAGGTCTCGCGCGAGGTGGTGCGGGCGGTCCCGGCCGGTGATTTCCGGCGTCTTTTCTGGGTGGCCGGCGCCCTGCTCGAGGGTCTGGCGCGCGGCGGGGTCGAGCTCAACAACGACATCCGGCGTCTCGTGGGGCGTGTCGATCGCGAACTGGGCCGCTACCTCAATGCACTGTCCAATCAGCTGCGCGAGGGCGGCCAGGCCGACGACCTCGATTACGAAGCCCCCGTCGACATCATCAAGACCCTCCTGTTCCACGTGGCAAGGGCCGAGGCGAATACCGAACAGACGCGCGCGGTGCGCGAGGTCTTTCACCTCGATGACCTGAATGCCCGGGACGAGAGCGCATCCAGCGGTCTGGGGCGCGAAGTCTTCGACAAGCTGCGGGCGGCTCTGGAGGATGATCTTGGAGAGGTCCGCGAACGCCTGGACGTGCTGATTCGTTCCGCGACCCGCGAGGCGGGCGATCTCGAACCGTTGCGCGAACAGGTTCGCCGGATCGGCGCCACCATGCGCATGCTCGGGCTGGAACAGGGGGAACACCACACCCGGGCCCTGGACGAATGTCTGGAACCCACGCGTCTGGCGCACCACGACGAACGTCTGGAGATGGAGCTGGCCCAGCATCTGCTCGCGCTGGAGTCCATCGTTGAATCCGGCCTGGAAGGCGAACGCGAGACCGCGAGTGGTGAGGCGGCCTACGACCGGAAGCTGGCGGAGGCGCTGTACCGCGAATCGCTGGTGGAGGTTCGTCGGGTCCGGGAAAACCTCATGGGCTTTCTGTCGGGCGATGCCCATGCCAGCAGCCTCGACGAGGCGCGTGACGCCCTGCATCGCACGCGGGGCGCGCTTTCCATGGGGGGCTTCCGCAGCCTGCATTCCCTGATCGATCCCCTGCTGCGTTTCCTCGATGACCGCGAGGGGATGACCGCGGCGGATCTGGCACCCGATGCAGTGGATGCACTGGCGGAGGTGCTCAGCTCGATCGAGGTTGCGCTGGAATCCTCCGGGCAGCCCTGGCGCGAACTCGACAGTGTGCATGAACGCGGTCGCAGTGCCCTGCTGCGCCTGGGGGCATCCGAGGACGCTGCGCCGGCTCCGGAATCCCCAATGGAGGAACCGGCCGAGCTCGAACGGCCGGAGTCGGCTGACGGAGAGCCGGTTCCGATCCCGGATCTCGATGTTCCGGAGGCGTCGGACAGCGCGGCGGAGCCGGCCGAACGGGATGCCGTACCGGATCTCGAACTTTCGGAAGAGGACATCACGCCGGCTTCGTCGTCGGCAGCGGATGCCGAAGCCTCGTCCGGTCCCGAGCTGGCTGAAGAGGGGGCGCGCGAGGAACCTGCCGGTGAGCCTGAGCCTGAGCCTGAGCCTGAGCCTGAACCTGAGCCTGAACCTGAGCCCGAGCCCGCTCTCGAGATCCCTGCCGCGCAGGACGAAGCGCCGGTCGGTGCCTCGCTCGCGGAACGTCCCGGTGGTCTGACGTTCGACGAGGCGGTCCTCCAGGAGCAGGTCCTCGGGCCGGACGCAGATGCGGAGATCCTCGATATCTTCCTGGAGGAGGCCGAGGAAGAAATCCAGAGCCTGGACGAGCAGTACCCGATCTGGCGTTCGGCACCGGGCGACATGGATACGCTTTCCATCGTGCGTCGTTCCTTCCACACGCTGAAGGGCTCCGGCCGCCTCGCGGGAGCGTTGCGGCTCGGCGAGTTCGCCTGGGTGGTGGAATCCTTCCTCAACCGGCTGCTCGAAGGCACCGATCAGGCGGATGGAGACACGCTCTCCGCCGTGGGCGATGCGGTGTCGGTGCTTCCGGGGCTGGTGGCGGAGGTACGTGACCAGAAGGGACCGGAAACGCCGATTCTCGACATCGTCCTGCGTCTGGATGCCCTGGCCGCCGGCGAGTCCGCCGAGGCAATCACGGACGCAGAGCCGGCCCCGGCGGCTCCTGCGGCCGGCGCCGAGGACGATCTCGCGGCCCTGGCGCGCAGCATGGATGCCCTGGATGCTCCCGCCGAGCCCGAGCCCGAGCCCGAGCCCGAGCCCGAGCCCGAGCCCGAGCCCGAGCCCGAGCCCGAGCCCGAGCCCGAGCCCGAGCCCGAGCTTGACTCGGTGATCGAGCTCGAGTCTCCCGTCCCGGAGGGCGAAGCCGCGCCGGCGCCAAGCTTTGCCGAGGACTGGCCGGCGACGGACCGGGAAGAAGGTCATGTGCTCGACGCCCTGCCGGTCGAGGACGAAACACCGGCGGAGGAGCCGGTGATCGACCCGCAGTTGTGGGAGGTCTTCTCGGCCGAGGCCCGCAGCCATCTGGACACGGTTCGGTCGTGGCTCGAGGAAGCCGAAGCCGGCCCGCCGCGTCCGCCGAGTTACGGGCTGGAGCGTGCCCTGCATACCCTGCACGGCAGCGCGCGAACCGCGGGCGTCTCGACCGCGCATTCGGTCTGTCGTCCGTTCGAAAACCTGGTACATCTTCACCGCGAGATGGAGGAGCCGCTGGGCCCGCAGGCCATCGAGTTGCTGCGTCGAGTGGCCGACCACCTCGGTGCGGTGGTCGAATCGCCGGTGCCACCTCCGGTGGCCCGGCTGGAGACGCCACCGGAATGGGTTAACGAGGTCGAGGACCTGTTCGCAGACGCCCAGGATCGCTGGAACCGAACCTCCGGGGGGCTGGAAGCCGAGGCGCTCGCCGAGGTTACGGGCGACCTCAAACCGGAGACCGAGCTCGAACCGGAGCCGGAGCCAGAGCCGGAGCCAGAGCCGGAGCCAGAGCCGGAGCCAGAGCCGGAGCCGGAGCCGGAGCCAGAGCCGGAGCCAGAGCCGGAGCCGGAGCCCGTCGATGCGGCCTCCCACCCGGCGGAAGACGAGATTGATCCGGAGTTCGGCGAGGTCTTCATCGAGGAGGCCCATGACATTCTCGAGCAGGCGTTCCATACCCTGGCGGCCTGGCGCGAGGCCGGCGGCCGCCCCGGTCCTGACCAGGAAGCCTTCCAGCGCGAGGTGCACACCCTGAAGGGAAGCGCCCGGATGGCGGGCTTCACGGTGGTGGGCGCGATTGCCCACGCTCTGGAAACCACCCTGGGGATCGAGACCGAAGCGGGCCAGGACCCCCGTCCGTCGTTTTTCGACGCGGCGGAGAAGGCCCTGGTGGAAGTTCAGGGTCTGGTCGAACGCGGCGTCGGGCCATGGCAGACGGACGAGAGCCAAAGCCGGGAGCTGTCGGGGCTGAGGCACTGGAGCGTCGAGGAGGGAGCGGAGGAGCCGGAGGAGGCTGACGAAGCCACCGGCGAACGCGACGCCGACGAGGTGACGGCGGATGACACCGCCGCCCCGGCGAATGAGGCGGAGCCCGCCAGCCGCAAGCTGCAGGACCAGGTGCGGATGGACGCGGAGGTCCTCGACAGCCTGGTGAACAATGCCGGCGAACTGGCGACGTTCCATCGGCGTTTCGAGCAAACGGTCGGACGGGTCGAGAATCAGATCGAGGAACTGGACCGGACCATCACGCGGGTGCGCGAACAGCTGCGCAAGCTCGAGATCGAAACCGAAGCGCAGGTGCTGTTCCGGGTGGAGCAGGAAACCGGCGAGGAGCAGGTGGATTTCGATCCGCTGGAGATGGACCGCTACTCCGGGATCCAGCAGCTCTCGCGCGCGCTGGCGGAGAGTGTGAGTGACCTCGACAGCCTCAAGCAGGAGGTGGATGACGAGCTCCGGACCGCCGGCGGCGTGCTGTTGCAGGAAAAACGCGTGGGTACCGAGCTGCAGGACCAGCTGATGCGACAGCGCATGGTCCGGTTCGCTCGCATGGCGCCACGCCTGCGGCGTGTGGTGCGCGCGGCAGCCGACGACATGCAGCGCGAGGTCCGGGTGGATTTCGTGGGCCAGGATTCCGAGCTCGACCGTGCCCTGCTGGAACGGCTGGTGGCGCCGCTGGAACACCTGTTGCGCAATGCCGTCGCGCACGGCATCGAGACGCCCGACGAGCGGGAAGAGCGGGGCAAGCCGCGGGAAGGTCACATCACGGTGACCCTGGAGCAGGCCGGCAGCGAGATTCGCATGGAAGTCGCCGACGATGGCGGCGGAATCGATGCGGAAGTGGTACGGGCGAAGGCCATCGACCGCGGAGTCATCACGCCGGACGCCGAACTGAGCGACAATCAGGCACTGCAGCTGATCCTGCAGTCCGGGTTCTCGACCGCCGCATCGGTGAACCATGTGGCCGGGCGTGGTGTGGGCATGGATGTGGTCAATGCCGAGGTCAAACAGCTCGGTGGAACGCTGGACATCGATTCCATCCCGGGTTCCGGGTCGCGCTTCACCCTGCGGCTCCCGTTTACGCTGGCAATCAGCCATTCGTTGCTGGTGCAGGTCGGAGAGGAAACCTTTGCCGTACCGATGGCCTCGGTCGAGGGCGTCGTACGGGCGCGGCGCGAGGAGATCGACGAAGCGGGGCGGGCGCCGACCTACAGCTATGTGGGACAGGAATACGCCCTGCATTCCCTGGGCGAGATCCTCGGTATCGAGACCCAGGCCGGGGTCCACCCGCTCCCGGACGAGCCGTTCCCGTTGCTGCTGGTCCGTGCGGACGAGCAGAAGGTCGCGCTGCGTGTGGATGGTCTGGCGGGCAGTCAGGAGGTGGTGGTCAAGTCGGTCGGGCCGGTCCTCAGCCGGATTCCGGGCGTGGCCGGGGCCACGCTGCAGGGCGACGGGTCGGTGATGTTGATCCTGGATTTGAGCATGCTGATGCGCTTCGCAACCGTGGCACCCGGTGCCGAGGCCGAGGCCGTCGAGCCCGAAAGCAGCACGACGCGCATCATGGTGGTCGATGACTCGATCACCATCCGCAAGGTGACGGCCCGTCTGCTGACCCGCCGCGGCTTCGAGGTGGTGACCGCGCGCGATGGTCTGGACGCGGTGACCCTGCTGGACGAGCGCCGGCCGCACCTGATCCTGCTGGACGTGGAGATGCCGCGGATGGACGGTTTCGAGTTCGCCGCTCATGTGCGCGAACATCCCGAGTTCCGCGACGTACCGATCATCATGATCACCTCGCGCAGTGGCTCGAAGCACCGCGAGCGGGCCATGCGTCTGGGCGTGAACGGCTATCTCGGGAAGCCTTACCTCGAAAACGACCTGCTCAACGAGATCGAGCATCAGCTGGAAGGGGCCCCGGCATGACCCGGGTCACCGGTCGCGGAGGAGTACGATGAGCGAAAGCGAAGATCGCGTCGAGGCGGTGATCGTCCAGCTGGAAGCAGGCTCGATCCTGCTGCCGCGCAGTGCGCTCCTGGAGGTCACCACGCGACCCGGTTCCAGCCTTCAGGAGGACGAACTGTCGGCCGAACTGCCGTGGCTGGCGGCCCCCCTGACCTGGAACGAGCTGCAGATCCCGGTGATCAACGTCAATCACCTGCTGGACCCGGCGCGTGACACCGGGGAGGACCATCGCAGATTCACGCGACTGCTGGTCCTGCAGGGTGCCGATGAACCGGACACCCTGCCGTATTATGCCCTGGAGGTGCGGGGGACACCGCACCCGGTGCGCATCACGCCGCAGAACATCTTCGCCCTGGAAGGGGTGGAGACCACGCCGTGGTCATGGCGGGTAAAGGCATCGGGTGTGACCACGCACCTGTTGCGGCTGGATACGATCGAAGCCCGTCTGCGGGAGTTGCCACAGGGTGGCGCGCGAGAGCGGGCGGCCGGTTCAGCGACCCCAGCGGATACGCCTGCGGGCTGAACGGCCGCGTCAGCCGCCCGCGTCCGGCGGCTCGAGATCGCCGAAGCGCCACTGAACCAGAGTCAGCATCGCCATGGCCGCGGTTTCGGTGCGCAGGGTGCGTGGCCCGGTGCGGACCGGAAGGAAACCACTGTCCCGCGCGAGGGTGCGCTCCGCATCCGTCAGCCCCCCTTCCGGGCCCACCAGGAGGCTGGCGCTGTCGGGCCCGGAGGCCTCGTTTGACGCAACGGCCCGGGAGAGCGGCACACCGGCCTCGTCGGCCAGCAGGGCCAGGTCGCCACCCTCGGGTTCGGGGGGGGCGCCGGGCCGTATCTCGTCGGGCTCGCCGACCGCTTCCAGCACCGGCAACTCGTTGCGGCCGCACTGCTCCGCGGCCGCCGCAATGACCCCCCGCCAGTGACTCTGGCGCCGGTCCAGGCCCTTGTGCCCGCCGGCCGAACGACTGCGTTCGCACAAGACGGGCCGGATCCGTGACACGCCCAGTTCCACTGCCTTCTGCAGGGCGAGGTCCATGTGATCGCCGCGGGCGATGCCCTGCCAAAGGGTGATCGGAAAGCGCGGGGTGGTAGGTTCGGCGGCGCGCTCTGCCAGATGAAAAACGCCCGCCCGGCGACCGGTGGTCTCCAGGCGGGCGTCGAATTCATTGCCGCGACCGTCGAATACCCGGCACGCGGCGCCGTCTTTCAGCCGGAGAACCCGGGTGGCGTAATGCAGCCGATCCTCCGGTGCCGGCAGACGCAGCCCCGCCGCGAGATCGGCATTCTCGATCAGCAGACGGGGGCAGCGCATGGTCAGCGACGGTTGTCGAGGTCCAGGTCCTTCCAGATCTGCTCCGTGGGACCGGCCTGGTTCATGGAGTAGAAATGGATGCCCGGGGCGCCTTTCTCCAGCAGCTCGTCGGTCAGACGGGTGGCCACCTCGATACCGAATTTGCGGATGGAGTCCTTGTCGTCCCCGTAGGCCTCCATGCGCTTGCGGATGTAGCGCGGGATTTCCGCACCGCACATCTCGGAGAAGCGCATGATCTGGGTGTAGTTGGTGATCGGCATGATTCCCGGGATGATCGGGATCGTGATGCCCATCGCCTCGACCCGCTCCATGAACGCGACATAGGCGTCGACGTTGTAGAAGTACTGGGTGATCGCGGTATTGGCGCCGGCGTCCACCTTGGTCTTGAAGTTTTCCAGATCCTTCTCGGCGCTGGGGGCCTGCGGATGGAATTCCGGATAGGCTGCCACTTCCAGCTTGAACTGGTCGCCGAACTCGGCGCGTACGAATTCGACCAGTTCCGACGCATAGCGGAAATCACCGCCGGAATGCTTGGTGCCGGACGGCAGGTCGCCACGCAGCGCCACGATGCGGTCCACGCCAATGTCCCGGTAGGTGCTCAGCAGGTCGCGCAGTTCGTCCTTCGTGGACGAAATGCAGGAGACGTGCGGGGCCGCCGGGATACCGTCGTTCCGGATGATGTCCTTGACCGTCTCGAGGGTACGGTCACGGGTCGAACCGCCGGCACCGAAGGTCACGGAGTAGAACTCCGGCTTCAGGGCGCCCAGACGCTTGCGGGCCTTGGCCAGGCGTTCGGCGCCGGCTTCGTCCTTGGGCGGGAAGAATTCAACGCTGAAGACGCGTTCCTGATTGCTCATTGCTTGTCCTCCAGACAAAAAGAAGGCGGACCGCACGAGTATGCGGCCCGCCCGGGCTGTCACACAGTCAGTTGACTAATGTGAGGCTGGCCGATCAGTAGCGGTAGTGTTCCGGCTTGAACGGGCCATCCACCGACAGACCCAGGTACTGCGCCTGGTCGTCGGTCAGGCGCGTCAGGTTCGCGCCCAGCTTCTTCAGGTGCAGGTTCGCGACCTTTTCGTCCAGGTGCTTCGGCAGGATGTAGACGTTCTTGTCGTACTCCGAGCCCTTGTTCCAGAGCTCGATCTGCGCCAGCGTCTGGTTGGTGAACGAGTTGGACATCACGAAGGACGGGTGGCCCGTGCCGCAGCCCAGGTTCACCAGACGGCCTTCGGCCAGCATCAGGATGCGGTTGCCGTTCGGCAGGATGATGTGGTCAACCTGCGGCTTAATGTTGTCCCACTCGTACTTGCGCATCGAGGCAACGTCGATCTCGGAGTCGAAGTGGCCGATGTTGCAGACGATGGCCTGGTCCTTCATCCGGGTCATGTGATCTTCGGTGATCACGTCCTTGTTGCCCGTGGCGGTGATGAAGATGTCGGCCTTGTCGGCGGCTTCGTCCATGGTCACGACGCGGAAGCCTTCCATCGCGGCCTGCAGGGCGCAGATCGGGTCGATCTCGGTGATCCACACGGTGGAGCCGAGGCCACGCAGCGACTGGGCGGCACCCTTGCCGACGTCACCGTAGCCGGCGACCACGGAGATCTTGCCCGCGATCATCACGTCGGTGGCGCGCTTGATGGAGTCCACGGTGGACTCGCGGCAGCCGTACAGGTTGTCGAACTTGGACTTGGTGACCGAGTCGTTGACGTTGATGGCGGGGAAGGCCAGCTCGCCGTTCTTCGCCATCTGGTACAGACGATGCACGCCGGTGGTGGTCTCTTCGGTCACGCCGTGGATCTTGGACAGCATGTCCGAGTACCAGGTCGGCTGTTCGGCCAGGCGTTCCTTGATCTTGGCGAACAGGGCCACTTCTTCTTCGTGCTCGGGGTTCTCCAGCACGGACGGATCCTTCTCGGCACGGGCGCCCAGGTGCAGCAGCAGGGTCGCGTCGCCACCGTCGTCCAGGATCATGTTGGCACCGCCGTCGAATTCGAAGATGCGGTGGCAGTAGTCCCAGTACTCTTCCAGGGTCTCACCCTTCACGGCGAAGACCGGCGTGCCGTTGTCGGCGATGGCCGCGGCAGCGTGGTCCTGCGTGGAGTAGATGTTGCAGGAGGCCCAGCGGACCTCGGCACCCAGCGCTTCCAGGGTCTGGATCAGCACGGCGGTCTGGATGGTCATGTGCAGGGAGCCGGCGATCTTGGCGCCCTTCAGCGGCTGGGAGGCCGCGTACTCTTCGCGAGTCTGGATCAGACCGGGCATTTCGGTCTCGGCGATCGCGATTTCCTTGCGGCCGAACTCGGCCTGGTTGATGTCCTTGACGACGTAGTCGCCGGTTTTCTTGGCATCCATCACAGCATTCATGGTGTTACTTCTCCGTTGGTCTGGATGAGCGCCGTGTTACTTCAGGGGAACATCCGGCTGAGCCTGACGGTGGAACCGCTGCAGCGCTCCTCAGCCGGATGGGTGTTTCGCTTACGAAATATGGACTCTTAGAGTCCGGCGGCCTTCTTGAGTTCCTCGGCCTTGTCGGTGCGCTCCCAGGGGAGGTCGACGTCTTCGCGGCCGAAGTGGCCGTAGGCGGCGGTCGCCTTGTACATCGGACGCAGCAGATCCATCATCTGGATCAGGCCCCACGGGCGCAGATCGAAGATGTCACGGACCAGCGTCTCGATGCGACGGTCGTCGATCTTGCCGGTGCCAAAGGTGTCGATGGTGATCGAGGTCGGGTCGGCCACGCCGATGGCGTAGGAGACCTGGATCTCGCACTTGTCGGCCAGGCCGGCGGCGACGACGTTCTTGGCCACATAGCGGCCGGCGTAGGCGGCGGAACGGTCCACCTTGGACGGGTCCTTGCCGGAGAACGCACCGCCACCGTGGCGCGCCATGCCGCCGTAGGTGTCGACGATGATCTTGCGACCGGTCAGGCCGGCGTCGCCCACCGGGCCGCCGATCTCGAACTTGCCGGTCGGGTTGATGTGGATCTGGTCATTGGAGACCTGGTTCAGCCATTCGGCCGGCAGGACCTTCTTGAAGACCTCTTCATAGATGGCTTCCTGCAGGTCCTTCTGGGAAATCTCCGGGCTGTGCTGGGTGGACAGCACGACCGCGTCCAGACCGGCCGGCTTGCCGTCTTCATAGCGCAGGGAGACCTGGCTCTTGGCGTCCGGGCGCAGCCACGGCAGCTTGCCGCTCTTCATCAGCTCGGACTGGATGCGCACCATCTTGTGGGCGTAGAAGATCGGGGCGGGCATCAGGGTATCGGTTTCGCGCGCGGCGTAGCCGAACATCAGGCCCTGGTCACCGGCGCCCTGGGTGGCGCGGTCGGAGACGTCGCGGTCCACGCCCATGGCGATGTCCTGGGACTGCTCGCCCAGCACGTTCAGCACGGCGCAGGTGTTGCCGTCGAAGCCCTTGTGGGAATCGTCGTAGCCGATCTCGCAGACGGTCTCGCGCACCAGGCGCTCGTAATCGATCTGCGCGCCGGTGGTGATCTCGCCCAGCAGCATGACCATGCCGGTCTTGGTGGCGGTTTCACACGCGATGCGGGCGTGCGGGTCCTGCTCGATGATGGCGTCGACGATGGTGTCGGAGACCAGGTCGGCCATCTTGTCGGGGTGACCCGCAGAGACCGATTCCGAGGTGAAGATATAGTTGGACATTAAGCGTTCCTTTTCTGTCGTTTCGATTTAGTTTTGCGCAAAACGACCGCTAGTGTAACGCGACTCGCCGGGAATTTCTAAGCCCCCCTGTCGGCGGAACCCACGAGCCCCGGCTGCGGGGGTGTCGGCGATCCGCGCCGGCGCGCCCGCTGCGGCGCGTCGGGACGCGACTTGCCCCGCTGGTTGAAAGTGGCCAAAATGCTCCGCCGTCACTGGGGTTGTGCGGCCTTGCCCGCCCGTTGTCCGGTCCGCCCGGCGCGCCTTGATGCTGCAGCGCCGGAGCCGCGAGACCGGTTCCCGCCCCGGCCAGAATCTTTCATCACTTGAGCAGGAGACCCGCATGCCCACCCGTAGAGAGCTTGCCAATGCCATCCGCGCCCTTTCGATGGACGCGGTCCAGAAGGCCAATTCCGGTCACCCGGGGGCCCCGATGGGGATGGCGGACATCGCCGAGGTGCTGTGGAACGACTACATGCAGCACAACCCGGCGAACCCGGACTGGGCCGACCGCGACCGTTTCGTGATGTCCAACGGCCACGGTTCGATGCTGGTGTACTCGCTGCTGCACCTCACCGGCTACGACCTGCCGATGGACGAGATCAAGCAGTTCCGCCAGCTCCACTCGCAGACCCCGGGGCATCCCGAATACGGCTATACCGCAGGCGTCGAGACCACCACCGGCCCGCTGGGTCAGGGCGTGTCCAACGCCGTGGGCATGGCGCTGGCCGAGAAGGTCATGGCCTCCCACTTCAACCGTCCGGGCCACGAGATCGTCGATCACAACACCTATGTGTTCCTCGGTGACGGCTGCCTGATGGAAGGCGTCTCGCACGAGGCCTGCGCGCTGGCCGGAACCCTGGGCCTGGGCAAGCTGGTCGCGTTCTGGGATGACAACGGCATCTCCATCGACGGCGAGGTCGAAGGCTGGTTCACCGACGACACCCCGTCCCGCTTCGAGGCCTATGGCTGGCACGTGGTGCGCGACGTGGACGGCCATGACGCCGATGCGGTCAAGGCCGCGATCGAGCAGGCCCGCAAGGAAACCGGCAAGCCGACCCTGGTCTGCTGCCGCACCGTGATCGGCTTTGGTTCCCCGAACAAGTCCGGCAAGGAAGAGTGCCACGGCGCTGCCCTGGGCGATGACGAAGTCGCGCTGACCCGCAAGGAGCTGGGCTGGAACCACGCCCCGTTCGAGATCCCGAACGACATCTACGCCGGCTGGGATGCGAAGGACAAGGGCGCGAAGGCCGAGGCCGAATGGAAGGAACGCTTCGAGGCGTATCGCAAGGCGCACCCCGAACTGGCCGCCGAATTCGAACGCCGCATGGCCGGCGACCTGCCCTCCGACTGGACCGAGAAGGCCACGGCTTTCATCAAGGAAACCGTCGAGAAGGCCGAGAAGACCGCCACGCGCAAGGCGTCGCAGGCGACCATCGGTGGCTATGCCCCGGCGCTGCCGGAACTGCTGGGCGGCTCCGCCGACCTCGCGGGCTCCAACCTGACCATGTACAGCGGCTCGAAGCCCGTTTCGAAGGAAGACGCCGCCGGCAACTACGTGTACTACGGCGTGCGCGAGTTCGGCATGGCCGCGATCATGAACGGCATTGCGCTGCACGGCGGGTTCATCCCGTACGGCGGCACCTTCCTGATCTTCTCGGACTATGCGCGTAACGGCATCCGCATGTCCGCGCTGATGAAGCAGCGCGTGATGTACGTGCTGACGCACGATTCCATCGGCCTTGGCGAGGACGGCCCGACCCACCAGCCGATCGAACAGACCCCGAGCCTGCGCCTGATCCCCAACCTGAACGTGTGGCGCCCCTGTGACGCGGTCGAGACCGCGGTGGCCTGGAAGGCCGGTGTCGAGCGCACCGACGGGCCGTCCGCGTTCATCCTGTCGCGCCAGGGCATGCCGCACATGGAGCGCGACGGCGAGCAGCTCGCCAACATCGCGCGCGGTGGCTACGTGCTGAAGGACTGCGACGGCACCCCGGATCTGATCTTCATTGCGACCGGTTCCGAGGTCGAGCTGGCGGTGCAGGCGGCCGAGACGCTGGCCGGCGAGGGCAAGAAGGCGCGCGTCGTGTCCATGCCCTGCGTGGAACTGTTCGAACAGCAGGATCCGGCCTACCGCGAATCCGTGCTGCCGTCCGCCGTGCGCAAGCGCGTGGCCGTGGAAGCCGGCGCCACCGCGGGCTGGTACAAGTTCACCGGCATGGACGGCGCGGTGTTCGGCATGGACTGCTTCGGCGAATCCGCCCCGGGCGGTGCGCTGTTCGATTACTTCGGCTTCAAGCCGGAGAATGTCGCGCAGATCGCCCGCGACGTGCTGAACGGCTGAGCCCCGACGATTTTCAATAAGAGCTGAAAGAGGAGACTCCCATGGCTATCAAGGTTGGTATCAACGGTTTCGGCCGCATCGGCCGCATGGCCTTCCGCGCCATCGCCCAGGACTTCCCCAACCTGCAGGTGGTCGGCATCAATGACCTGCTGGATCCGGAATACCTGGCCTACATGCTGCGCTACGATTCGGTCCACGGCCGCTTCGAAGGCGACATCAGCGTCGAGGGCAATGACCTGGTCGTGAACGGCAACCGCATCCGCCTGACCGCGGAGAAGGATCCCGCCGCCCTGAAGTGGGGCGACATCGGCGCCGACGTGGTGATCGAGTCCACCGGCCTGTTCCTGACCGGCGAGACCGCGCAGAAGCATCTGGACGCCGGCGCCAAGAAGGTCGTGATGTCCGCCCCGTCCAAGGACGACACCCCGATGTTCGTCTACGGCGTGAACCACGGCGACTACAGCGGCCAGAACATGGTTTCCGCCGCTTCCTGCACCACCAACGCCCTGGCGCCGGTGGCCAAGGTCCTGCACGACAACTGGGGCATCAAGCGCGGCCTGATGACCACCGTGCACGCCGCCACCGCCACGCAGAAGACCGTGGACGGCCCGTCCATGAAGGACTGGCGCGGCGGCCGCGGCATCCTGGAGAACATCATCCCGTCCTCCACCGGTGCCGCCAAGGCCGTGGGCAAGGTGCTGACCGAGCTGAACGGCAAGCTGACCGGCATGGCCTTCCGTGTGCCCACCTCCGACGTGTCGGTGGTCGACCTGACCGCCGAACTCAATGGCGAGGCCGACTACAAGGCCGTGTGCGAGGCCATGAAGAAGGCCTCCGAGGGCGAGCTGAAGGGCGTTCTGGGCTACACCGAGGACCTGGTGGTCTCCACCGACTTCCGCGGCTACACCGCCCCGTCGGTGTTCGATGCCGGCGCCGGCATCCAGCTGGACTCGACGTTCGTGAAGGTCGTGGCCTGGTACGACAACGAGTACGGCTACACCTGCAACATGCTCCGCATGGTGGAGCACGTCGCCCAATAAGACCTGCGGGGAGTCCGCCGGGGCGCGTGCCGCTCCCGGCGGCGTCCCGCCAGAGTCTTGGGCGCAGCTTCCCCGTAGGGGAGGCTGCACCGAAGGCTTTTTTCGTTCCAACCTTTTTCGCGAGGTATTCCATGTCCGTCACCAAGATGACCGATCTCGATCTGCAGGGTCGCCGCGTGCTCGTGCGCCAGGACCTGAACGTCCCCGTCAAGGACGGCAAGGTCACGTCCGATGCGCGTATCCGCGCGAGTCTCGAGACCGTGCAGAAGGCCCTGGAAGGCGGCGCCGGCGTGATGCTGATGTCGCATCTGGGTCGGCCCACCGAGGGCGAATTCTCCGAGGAGGATTCCCTGGCCCCGGTCGCCGAGCACATGGGGCAGCTGCTCGGCCGCGAAGTGCGTCTGGTGCGGGATTATCTCGACGGGGTGGAGATCCAGCCCGGCGAGGTGGTGATGCTCGAAAACGTCCGTTTCAACAAGGGCGAGAAGAAGGATGACGAGGCGCTGGCGAAGAAGTACGCCGCGCTGTGCGACGTCTACGTGATGGACGCCTTCGGTACTGCTCACCGCGCCCAGGCCTCCACCCACGGGGCCGGCAAGTTCGCGCCGCAGGCCTGCGCCGGTCCGCTGCTGGCCCGCGAACTGGAAGCCCTGAGCAAGGCGCTGGACAACCCGAAGCGCCCGCTGGTCGCGATCGTCGGCGGCTCCAAGGTCTCGACCAAGCTGACCGTGCTGGAGTCCCTGTCCAAGGTCGTGGACCAGCTGATCGTGGGGGGCGGCATCGCCAACACCTTCATCGCGGCCCAGGGTCATGATGTCGGCAACTCGCTGTACGAGGCCGACCTGGTCGACGAATCGAAGCGACTGATGGAAGCCGCGCGCGCCAAGGGCGGCGAGATCCCGGTGCCGACCGACGTCACCGTGGGCAAGGAGTTTTCCGACAGCACGGCGGCGGAGACCAAGTCGGTGGACGCGATCGGCGCCGACGACATGATCTTCGACGTGGGTCCGGAGACCGCCTCCACCTACGCGGAAGCCCTGCGCAATGCCGGCACCATCGTCTGGAACGGCCCGGTGGGCGTGTTCGAGTTCGACCAGTTTGCGGCCGGCACGAAGGCCCTGGGCGAGGCGATCGCGGAAAGCGATGCCTTCTCCATTGCCGGCGGTGGCGACACCCTGGCGGCGATCGACAAATACGATCTCTCCGAGCGCATCAGCTACATCTCCACCGGCGGCGGCGCCTTCCTCGAGTTCCTGGAAGGCAAGACGCTGCCGGCCGTGGCGATGCTCGAGGAGCGGGCGAAGGGCTGAACGGCCTTGAACGCCACGTCATCCAACATCGGAGAGCCTCGCGTGAGACGCACCAAGATCGTAGCCACCCTTGGCCCCGCGACCGACAGTGACGAAGCCATGGATGCCATCATCCAGGCCGGCGTCGATGTCGTGCGCGTCAACTTCTCGCACGGGGATCCGGATGACCACCGTGCCCGCGTGCAGCGACTGCGCGCGGCCGCCGAGCGTGCCCATCGCGTGGTCGGCGTCCTGGGCGATCTTCAGGGGCCCAAGATCCGCATCGAACGCTTCGCCAATGGCAAGGTGCACCTGGAAGAAGGCGCACCGTTCGCGCTGGACGCGGACCTGGGCCGTGACGACGGTGACGCCACCCAGGTCGGCCTGACCTACACCGACCTGCCGAAGGACGTACGCCCGGATGACATCCTGCTGCTGGATGACGGCCGCATCGTGCTCAAGGTGACCGCGGTCGCGGCGAGCCGGGTCGAAACCGAGGTCGTGGTCGGCGGCGAGCTGTCCAACAACAAGGGCATCAATCGCCAGGGGGGTGGCCTGTCCGCCCCGGCGATCACCGACAAGGATCGCGAGGACATCCGCCTGGCGGCTGAACTGGAGGTGGACTACCTGGCGGTGTCGTTTCCGCGCTCGGCGCAGGACATCCACCTGGCCCGCGGCCTCCTGAAGGAGGCCGGCTGGGAGGCCGGGATCTGCGCCAAGATCGAGCGTTCCGAGGCCCTGGACGTGATCGACGAGATCATCTCGGCGACCGAGGTGATCATGATCGCGCGCGGGGATCTCGGGGTGGAGATCGGCGACGCCGAACTGCCCGGGGTGCAGAAGACCCTGATCTCGCGGGCGCGCGCCCTCAACCGGCTGGTCATCACCGCGACCCAGATGATGGAGACCATGATTCAGAATCCGATCCCCACGCGGGCGGAGGTCTTCGACGTGGCCAACGCGGTGCTGGATGGCACCGACGCGGTGATGCTGTCCGGCGAGACCGCAACCGGACGCTATCCCGGACGGGTGGTCTCCAGCATGGACCGGATCTGCGAAGCCGCGGAGCGCCAGCGTGCCGCGCGGCAGTCGGACCACCGCATGGACTCGACCTTTGGTCGGGTGGACGAGGCGATCGCGATGGCCACCATGTACACGGCCAACCATCTGGACGTGCAGGCGATCGCGGCGCTCACGGAGTCCGGCGCCACCGCCCTGTGGATGTCGCGGATCAGTTCCGGGATCCCGATTTACGCGCTGACCCGGCGCATGGACACCAGTCGGCGCATGAGCCTGTACCGCGGTGTCTACCCGGTGTATGTTGACTCCCTGCCGGAGAGCCACGAGAGCCTGAACCGCGAAGCGGTCAACTTGCTCCAGGCCGAGGGGGTCGTGCAGGATGGCCAGCTGGTCATAATCACCAAGGGCGACCTGCAGGGTGCCCATGGCGGCACCAACGCAATGAAAATCGTCCGGGCCGGCGAAGTCGCCTGACGGCGACCGTCACCCGGACGTCCAGTTCCCAACCTGAAGTGCGAATCCCGTAAGGAGGAACCATGGCACTGATCTCGCTTCGCCAGCTGCTGGACCATGCCGCCGAGCATGGCTACGGCATGCCGGCCTACAACGCCAACAACATGGAACAGATCCATTCGATCATGGAGGCCGCGAAGGAAGTGGACTCCCCCGTGATCATCCAGGCGTCCGCCGGTGCGCGGAAGTACGCCGGTGAGCCCTTCCTGCGCCGCATGATCGAGGCGGCTGCCGAGCAGTATCCGGACATCCCGATCGCGCTGCACCAGGACCACGGCGCCGAGCCGGCGGTGTGCCTGCGTTCCATCCAGTCGGGCTTCACCTCGGTGATGATGGACGGCTCCCTGATGCCCGACATGAAGACCCCGTCGACCTACGACTACAACGTCGACGTGACCGCCAAGGTCTCCGAGATGGCTCACTCCTGCGGTGTGTCCGTGGAAGGCGAACTGGGCTGCCTGGGCTCCCTGGAAACCGGTCAGGCCGGTGAGGAAGACGGCTCCGGTGCGGAAGGCACGCTGTCCCACGACCAGCTGCTGACCGACCCGGACGAGGCCGCCGACTTCGTCAAGAAGACCAAGTGCGACGCCCTGGCCATCGCCATCGGCACCTCGCACGGCGCCTACAAGTTCACCCGTCCGCCGACCGGTGACATCCTGGCGATCGAGCGCATCAAGGAGATCCATGCCCGGATCCCGGACACCCACCTGGTGATGCACGGCTCCTCCTCGGTGCCGGAAGAATGGCTGAAGATCATCAACCAGTACGGCGGTGACATGGGCGAGACCTATGGCGTGCCGGTCAAGGAGATCCAGGAAGGCATCAAGCACGGTGTGCGCAAGGTCAACATCGACACCGACCTGCGCATGGCCTCCACCGGCGCGGTGCGCAAGTTCCTGGCCGAGAACCCGAAGGAATTCGACCCGCGCAAGTTCCTGAAGGCCTCGACCGCCGGCATGAAGGACGTCTGCAAGCAGCGCTTCGAAGCCTTCGGCTGCGCCGGGATGGCGTCCAAGATCAAGCCGATGTCGCTGGACGACATGGTTGCCCGCTACAACAACGGCGAGCTGGATCCGAAGGTCAACTGATCTCGCGATCCGCGCACGGATGCACGAAAAAGGGGGCTTCGGCCCCCTTTTTTTGTGCCATCATGGCGGCCTGTCCCGAACAACGGCCCCTCCCCGGAGGTCCCGATGCGTCATTTCGCAGTCCTGCTCCTCGCCCTTGCCCTGATCCTTTCCCTGGCGGCGCCGGCCAGTGCCAATCCCTTCGCGCGCGACGTCGATCCGCAGGACATCGTCGACCGCGCGAAGGACACCCTCACCCGCATGGCCGGGCACCCCGACTATCCTGCGCTGCGCGCCGACCTGCGGGAAGCGCATGCGGTGGTGATCTTCCCGCGCGTGATCCGTGGCGGGTTCTTCATTGGCGGTTCCGGCGGGCTGGGCGTGGCCCTGGCCTGGGACGAAGACGAGGGCGATTACAGTCCCGTGGGGTTCTATTCCCTGGGATCGGTCAGCTTCGGCGTACAGATCGGCGGGGATGCCGCCGAGGTGGTGATGGTGGCACGGCGGCCCGATGCCCGCGATTCGCTGTTTGCCTCGTCCATGCGCCTGGGAGGTGATGCCGAAGTCGCCGCGGGGCCGGTGGGCGCCGGGCGCAGTGCCTCCGTCAATGCGGATTTCATTTCTTACGCGCGGGCGCGCGGGGCGTATCTGGGGATGAGCTTCGAAGGCTCGCGCCTGACGGTTCGCGAAGACTTCAACGAGGCCTACTACGGCGAGGACCTGCGGCCGGTGCACATCCTGGAGGGCCGCAGGGTGGATCACCCCGGGACTCATGCCCTGCGTGATGCCCTGCTCGAGCTCCGCGGAGACGAGGCCGACGAGGTCCCGGCGCGGGGCGGTGAGGATCAGCGGCCGGAGGCCGATCCGGCCGAAGGCGGAATCAGGCCCGATGCGATGGAGGTCGAGACCCTCTGACCGGCCGCCTCCGGGGCTGTCCCCTCGGCCAGTTCGATCACCGGCACTGGTGTGCGCCGTTGCAGGGCGGATGCGTTGTCCAGGCGTGGATCGGTGTCGGGCTGGCGCCGGTTGAGCACGATCCCCGCCAGTGCGAGTCCGCGCCGCTCCAGGGCCTCCAGTGTCAGCAGGCAGGTGTTCAGCGTCCCGAGGCGGTCTTCCGCCACCAGCAGCACCGGCAGGCCGAGCGCCACGGCCAGGTCGGCGTTCAGCGCATCCTCGGCCAGCGGCGAATAAAAGCCGCCGGCGCCTTCCACCAGCAGCGGCCCCTCCGCTTCTTCCCGTTGTGCCTCGCAGGCGTCGACCAGGTCCGCGAGGTACAGCGGGCGACCGGTGTTGCGCGCCGCCTGGTCCGGGGCGAGGGCATCGGGGAACCGCCAGGGGGTCACCCGTGCCACTGCCGCCGGGGGCAGCCCCGCGGCTGCGGTCAGGGCCACGCCGTCGGCGGGATACAGGCCGTCCGGCCCTGTCTCGCAGCCGGATTCCGCCGGCTTGCACGGGACGGGGTTCAGCCCCGCCGCGCACCAGGCCTGCAGCAGCGCGCAGCCGACGAAGGTCTTGCCCACGCCGGTGTCGGTTGCGCTGACGAACAGGCCCGCGGGATTCATGGCCGGTCGAGCGGCGACCCGGTCAGGCGTTCCAGCGCCTCGCGATAGCGCGCCGCCGTCTGATCGGCGATCTCCGCGGGCAGCACCGGGCCCGGGGCCGTCTTGTCCCAGTCCAGGGTCTCGAGGTAGTCACGCACGTACTGCTTGTCGAACGACGCGGGGCTGCGGCCCGGGGTGTATTCGTCCGCCGGCCAGAAGCGCGAGGAGTCGGGTGTCAGGACCTCGTCGATCAGATGCAGGCGGCCTTCGCGGTCGAGTCCGAATTCGAATTTGGTGTCGGCGATGATGATCCCGCGGGCGGCGGCATGCTCGCGAGCCAGGTTGTAGATCGCGATGCTGGCGTCGCGCACCTCGCGCGCGCGCTCCTCGCCGATGGCCGCGGCGACATGGTCGAAGTCGACGTTCTCGTCGTGATCCCCGACCGCCGCCTTGGTGCTGGGCGTGAACAATGGCTCCGGCAGTGCCCCGGCCAGTTCCAGGCCCGGTGGCAGCGGGAGACCGCAGACCGCACCCGTCGCCTGATAGTCCTTCCAGCCGGAGCCGATCAGGTAGCCGCGTACCACCGCTTCCACCGGCAGGGCCTCCAGTCGCCGGACCACCAGGCTGCGCCCCTCGAGCGGCGCGCGCACCCCGGGGTCCGGCACCACCTCGGCCAGCGGTATATCGGTCAGCTGATTGGGGATGCCCAGCTCGCGCTCGATGCGCCGCATCCAGTACACGGTGATCGCGGTCAACACTCGTCCCTTGTCCGGCACCGGGGTAGGCAGGATCACGTCGAATGCCGACAGCCGGTCGGTGGTCACCATCAGCCAGTGGTCGTCGTCCACCCGGTACAGGTCGCGCACCTTGCCGCGGTGGACGCATTCCAGGTCGGGGATGTCACTTTCAAGAAGGGTATCGTTCATCCGCGTATTGTAGCGGCTGTGGCGACACAGGGAACGCGCCGCCGAAGACCGCCGGCCGGCTTGTCGCCGCACGGCGCTCCCGCTATGGTTGCGCGGATGAATATCACCGACACCGCAACACCGCCGCGCGTGGGCGTGGTCATGGGCAGCACCTCGGACTGGGGAACCATGGAGCGCGCGGCCGAACTGCTGGCGCGCCTGGAGATCCCCCACGAGACCCGCGTGGTGTCCGCGCATCGCACGCCGGACCTGCTGTTCGAGTATGCCGAACAGGCACGCGAGCGGGGCCTGTCCGCGATCATCGCGGGCGCCGGTGGCGCCGCGCACCTGCCGGGCATGCTGGCCGCCAAGACGCCGGTGCCGGTGCTGGGCGTGCCCGTGGCCTCGCGTCACCTGCAGGGCGAGGACTCGCTGCTGTCCATCGTGCAGATGCCGCGCGGGATCCCGGTGGCCACCTTCGCCATCGGCGAATCGGGTGCCGCCAATGCCGCGCTGTTCGCGGCCGCGATGCTGGCCACCGGCGACCCCGATCTCGCGGCCCGGCTGGATGCCTTCCGCGCCGAACAGCGCGACGCCGTTCTCGGTCAGTCCCTGCCGCCGGACCCGGCGTGAACCGGTCATGATTGTTCCGCCCGCCACCCTCGGCTTGCTGGGCGGCGGCCAGCTGGGCCGCTATTTCGTGCTGGCCGCGCGCCGTTCGGGCTATGCCGTGATGGTGATGGACCCGGACCCGCGCAGCCCGGCCGGAGCGGTCGCGGACTGGCACCGCGTCGCCGCATTCGACGATCACGCGGCGCTGGATCAGCTGGCCGATGCCTGCGCGGTGGTCACCGCCGAGTTCGAGAACATCCCCGCCGAATCGCTGGAACGGGTCGCGGCGCGTGGTTGCCTGCGGCCGGGGGTGCGGGCGCTGACGATTGCCCAGGATCGCCTGGAGGAGAAGCGCTTTCTGGGCGAGGCGGGCATCGCGGTGGCGCCGTGGCGACCGGTGCTGGCCGGTCGTGATCCGCAGCCCCCGGCCACCGGGGCCGGCGAGCCGCGCTTCCCGGCGGTGCTCAAGACCGCTCGCCTGGGCTATGACGGCAAGGGGCAGGCCCGTCTCGAGGATCCGGACCACCTGGCCGCGGCCCATGCCGGGCTGGGCGGGGTGGACTGCGTGCTGGAAGAGCAGGTCGAGCTGGCGCGTGAGGTTTCGGTGATCGTGGCGCGCGCGCCCGACGGGCGCAGCGAGGTGTGCCCGGTGGCCGAGAACCATCATCGCCACGGCATCCTGCATTTGACCCGGGTCCCGGCGCGTCTGTCCGCCCCACTGGAGCAGCAGGCCCGTGACGTCGCGCTGCGGGTTGCCGATCATCTGGATTACTGCGGGGTGCTGGCGGTGGAATTCTTCGTGACCGCCGGCGGCGAGCTGCTGGTCAACGAGATCGCCCCGCGGCCCCACAATTCCGGCCATTACACCCTGGATGCCTGCAGCGTGTCGCAGTTCGAACAGCAGCTGCGAGCGGTCTGTGGCCTGGCGCTGGCCCCGGCCCGGGCGACCGCTCCGGTGGCCATGGTCAACCTGCTGGGCGACCTGTGGCCGGCGGCGACGGCGCCGGACTGGACCGGCGTGCTCGGCGAGTCGCGGGCCCGGCTGCATCTGTACGGCAAGGCCGAGGCCTGTCCGGGGCGCAAGATGGGGCATGTGAACGTGGTCGGCCTGCCGGGCGAGGACGACGCCGACGCCGACGCGGTAGCCGACGTCGCCGAATCCCTGTGGCGGGGCCTCGCCGGAGAACCATCGCAATGAGTCGGAACGATTTTCCCCATGCCGCCGCTCGTCGCGCGCGTCAGGCCGAACTGAAACAGGACCTCGAGATCGAGGAGACCCTGGAAGGCGTGCCGCTGCGCCTGCGCACCACGTGGGGCCTGTTCTCGCCGCGGCGGATCGACGACGGGACCCGGCTGTTGCTGCGGCACGCCGAGATCGGATCCGGTGATCGCTGCCTCGATCTCGGCTGCGGCTACGGCCCGATCGGCCTGGTGATGGCGCACAAGGCCGCCCCCGGGGCCTGCACCCTGGTGGACACCAACTTCATGGCGGTGGAATACGCCCGCGCGAATGCCGAGCGTAACGGGCTGAGCAACGTCGAATGCCTGCTGAGCAACGGCTTCTCGCATATCCGCGACCGTCGCTTCGATGTCGTCGCCTCCAATCTCCCGGCCAAGGTCGGGCGCGAGCTGCTCTATACCTGGCTGCTGGATGCGCACGAGCAGATGAACCCCGGAGGGCGGTTGTATGTCGTGACCATTACCGGGCTGCGACGCTTCATCGAGAAGGGGTTTCGCGAGGTGTTCGGCAACTACGACAAGCTCAAGCAGGGGCGCGACTACACCGTCGCCCTGGCGCGCCGCGAGGAGGACTGACCCGTGGCCGAGGGTGCGGCCGATCTGCCCGTCGCGCTCCAGGTGCTGGTGGCCCTGCTGACCGGGGCGGGGCTGGTCGTGATGCTGCGTCGCATGCCCTGGGAGGCCTTTTTCATCCCCGGTCGCGCGCAGCTGTTCGTCGGCGCATTCATCGCGCTGCTGGTCATCTGGACCCTGCGCGCGCAGACCGTGGACGGCCTGGCCCTCCACCTGATGGGCATGACCGCAGTGACCCTGGTGTTCGGCTGGCAGCTGGCGATCCTGCTGGCGTTTCTGGTGGTGGGCGTGCTCGGACTGTTCGGCGTGCTGCCGATGTCGACCGTGCCCCTGACCGTGTTGCTGGCCGGCATCCTGCCGGTGGCGGTGACCTGGGGGCTGCTGCGCCTGACCGAAACCCGCCTGCCGCCGCACATGTTCATCTATCTTTACGGGGTGGCCTTCCTCGGAGGGGCGCTGTCGGCGGTGGTCGCGGTGCTGGGTACCGCGGCGGTGTACGGCCTGTTCACCGAACTGGCCTGGCACGAGGTCTATCGCGACTACGTGCGCTATCTCCCCCTGCTGATCCTGCCCGAGTCGGTGGTCAACGGCATCGTGGTCACGGCCCTGGTGGTCCTGCGCCCGGGCTGGCTGGCCACCTGGTCGGACGAGCGCTATCTCCACGGACGCTGACCTGCCCCGATCAAATCAGCATTTGTTTAATGAACCGTTCAGGAAGTGCCTGCTAATGTTCCTTCCACGCAGCGGCCGAGACCCTGTGCACAAAACCCGAAGGATCCAGCAGGAGACAACAACAATGAAGAACGCATTCGCGCTGATGACCGGGGCCGGTCTGGCCCTCGCCTTTACCCTCCCGGCGCAGGCGGCCGACATCAAGGCCGGGCAGTCCATGTACCAGGCCGTGTGTGCCAGCTGCCACCAGGCGGACGGGCGTGGTCAGGCGATCTTCCCGGCCCTGAAGGGTCAGGACGCCGCCTACGTCACCGACAAGCTCGAACGCTACCGCGCCGGCGAGCAGGTGGGCGACAACACCGCGCTGATGCGCCCCCACGCGCAGTCGCTGAGCGACGAGGACATCGCCAACGTGGCGGCCTTCATCGAGACCGAGTTCGCCGAATAAGGCGCGGTTTGCCCCGGGGGCGACGCTCGTCGGCCCCGCTGCGCGGTCCCGGATTTTTGCCCGGGGCCGCGCCTTCGGGTAAAGTTTTGCGGTTCAGAAGAACCGGCACGCGCCGGTCTCCTTCCCGATTTAACCTTCGCGAGGCACCGCATGGCACAACCCGACCTGATTGCTCCGTCCATCCTGTCCGCCGATTTCGCCCGGCTGGGCGAGGAAGTCGAGAACGTCCTCAACTCGGGCGCCGACATCGTCCACTTCGACGTGATGGACAACCACTATGTCCCCAACCTGACCATCGGTCCGCTGGTCTGCGAAGCCCTGCGCAAGCACGGCATCCAGGCGCCGATCGACGTGCACCTGATGGTGAAGCCGGTGGACCGCATCATCCCGGATTTCGCCCAGGCCGGTGCCAGCTACATCACCTTCCATCCGGAGGCCTCCGACCACATCGACCGCACTCTGCAGCTGATCAAGAGCGAGGGCTGCAAGGCCGGGCTGGTGTTCAATCCGGCGACCCCGCTGTCGCATCTGGATTACGTGATGGACAAGGTCGACATGATCCTGCTGATGTCGGTGAACCCCGGTTTCGGCGGGCAGAAGTTCATCCCCGGCACGCTGGACAAGCTGCGCGAGGCGCGCCAGCGCATCGACGCCTCCGGGCGTGATATCCGCCTGGAGATTGACGGCGGCGTGAAGGCCGACAACATCCGCGAGGTCAAGGCGGCCGGCGCAGACACCTTTGTGGCCGGATCCGCGATCTTTGGTGCGGGTGAGGATTCCGATCCCAACCGCTACGACAGCATCCTCAAGAAGATGCGCGAGGAGCTGGCCGGCGCCTGAGGCGTCCGCGTCCCGCTCGTCCCTTCCGCCCGTCGCCGCGAGGTGCCCGTGAGTCTGAAACGTCCCGCCATGATCCTGATCGACCTGGACGGCACGCTGATCGACAGCGTGCCCGATCTGGCCTGGAGTGTGGACGCGATGATGCGCGAGCTCGGTCTGCCCGAGCGCGGCGAGGCCGCGGTGCGCAACTGGGTGGGCAACGGCGTCGAGCGGCTGGTGCAGCGTGCGCTGGTCAACGATCTCGACGGCGAGCCCGACCCGGAGCTGTACCAGCGGGCCCTGCCGGTGTTCATGCGGATCTACCAGGAGAACACCGCCGGGCGCAGCCCGCTGTATCCCGGCGTGCGCGAGGGCCTGGACCGGTTGAAGGCCGAGGGTTACCGCCTGGGCTGCGTGACCAACAAGGCGGGCTGCTTCACCCGCCCGTTGCTGGCGGAGAAGGGCATCCTCGACGACTTCGAGATCGTGGTCGCCGGCGACGACCTGGACAAGAAAAAACCGGACCCCGAGCCCCTGTGGCATGCCGCACGCGAGCTGGGCGTGAAGCCGGAGGATTCGCTGATGGTCGGGGATTCGAAGAGCGACGTGAAGGCGGCGCGCGCGGCGGGATTCCAGATCGTCTGCATGACCTACGGCTACAATCACGGGGACGACATCCGCGACCAGAATCCGGACGCGGTGCTGGACCGTCTGGACGAGCTCCCTGCGCGACTGCCGGCACGGGCGGCATGAGGCCGGTCATGGACGCCTGCTTCCCCGCGACCGGACGATGGCGCGACGGCCTCTGAACCGCCGTCCTTCATCCGACCCGTTGCCAGGAAATGTCCGCCATGACCCCCGAACAGTTCGACGAACTCGCCCGCGAGGGGCATAACCGCATCCCGCTGGTGCGCGAGGTGCTCGCCGACCTCGAGACCCCGCTGTCGATCTTCCTCAAGCTGGCCAACCGGCCGTATTCGTATCTGTTCGAATCGGTGCAGGGCGGCGAGCGCTGGGGGCGCTATTCGTTCGTGGGGCTGCCGGCCCGCACCCTGGTGAGGGTGCACGGCCACGAGATCACGGTGGAGACCGACGGCGAGGTGGTCGAACGCGAGACCGTGGCCGACCCGCTGGCCTGGATCGAGGCCTATCAGGCGCGTTTCCGGGTGGCCGATCTGCCGGGCCTGCCGCGCTTCACCGGCGGACTGGTCGGCTACTTCGGGTTCGAGACCGTGCGTCTCATCGAGCCGCGCCTGGACGGCCCGGACAAGCCTGACGAACTGGGCCTGCCGGACATCCTGCTGCTGGTCTCCGAGGAAGTCGTGGTCTACGACAACCTGTCCAGTCGCGCGTACCTGGTGGTGCATGCCGATGCGTCCCGGCCGGACGGGCAGGCGGTGGCGTCCGAGCGCCTGGACGAACTCGAGACCCGTCTGGGCGAGCCGCTGGTTCCGCCGGACGATCCGCCGCATCCGCACGCGGTGCCGGAATACGTTCCCGGCTGGTCGGCCGAGGGCTTCCAGGCGGCGGTGGAGAAGGCGCAGCAGTACATCCTGGACGGCGACGTGATGCAGGTGGTGCTGGCACAGCGCATGAGCGTGCCGTTTTCCGCGCCGCCGCTGGATCTCTACCGCGCCCTGCGCGAACTGAATCCTTCGCCCTACATGTATTACCTGGACCTGGGCGATCACCACGTGGTCGGCGCGTCGCCGGAGATCCTGGTGCGCCTGGAGGACGAACGCGTGACCGTGCGCCCGATCGCCGGGACCCGGCCGCGCGGGCGCGATCCGGACGAGGACCGCGCGCTGGAGGCCGAACTGCTGGCCGATCCCAAGGAGCGTGCCGAACATCTGATGCTGATCGACCTGGGGCGCAATGATGCCGGCCGGGTCAGCCGCACCGGCTCGGTGCGGGTCACCGACACCATGGTGGTGGAACGCTATTCGCACGTGATGCACATCGTCTCCAACGTGGAAGGCGAGCTGGCGCCGGGGCTGTCGGCGATGGACGTGCTGCGCGCGACCTTCCCGGCCGGCACGGTCAGCGGCGCGCCCAAGATCCGAGCGCTGGAGATCATCGACGAGCTGGAGCCGGTCAAGCGCGGGCCGTACTCCGGGGCGGTGGGGTATCTCTCCTGGTCCGGCAACATGGACACCGCGATCGCCATCCGCACGGCGGTGCTGCACGAAGGCGAGCTGCACATCCAGGCCGGGGCCGGCGTGGTGCACGACTCGGTGCCCGAGAACGAGTGGCAGGAGACCCTGAACAAGGGCCGCGCCGTGGTGCGCGCGGCGGAGACTGCGCTCGGCGGGCTGGGGCCGCGCCGCCACCGCCGCTGATTTCGCCGCCGGCGCGGGTGGACCCCCTTTTGCCCGGGTTTCCGGGCTTCGTTCCTCGCGCCGCGCTACGCTTGTCCGCAACTCGCCGTCCAGGCCATCCGGGAGCCCGACATGATCCTGATGCTCGACAACTATGACTCCTTCACCTACAACCTCGTGCAGTATCTGGGCGAGCTGGGGGCGGAGGTGGCCGTGCATCGCAATGACCGCATCACCCCGGAGGACATCGCCACGCTGGACCCCGCCGGGATCGTCATCTCCCCGGGTCCCTGCACCCCCAACGAGGCCGGGGTATCGCTGGCGGTGATCGAGCGCTTCGCCGGCGAGATCCCGATCCTCGGGGTCTGCCTCGGGCACCAGGCCATCGGGCAGGCCTTCGGCGGATCCGTGGTGCGCGCCCGCGAGATCATGCACGGGAAGACCTCGCCGGTGCATCACACCGGTCAGGGCGTGTTCACCGGGCTGGAGAATCCGCTGGAGGCCACCCGCTATCACTCGCTGGTGGTGGATGCCGGCTCGGTGCCCGACTGCCTGGAAGTCACCGCGTGGACGGAACACGCCGACGGCAGGCGTGACGAGATCATGGGACTGCGTCACCGTGAACTGGACGTGGAAGGCGTGCAGTTCCACCCGGAATCCATCCTTACCCGTCAGGGCCACGAGCTGCTGGACAACTTCCTGCGCCGCCTGCCGCAGCCGGCGTGACGCCGGGGAAACGCGAGCCCATGTGCGCGTTCGCGCTCCAGACGCCTTTGCGTGACCACCCGGCGCGACGACTGCCGTGCCGTCATTGAGCGACCGCCGTACCCGGCTGCGCTATGCGCTGCTGGTGGCGCCGCTGGTGATGCTGGCGCCGTTCTCGCTGGATACCTATCTGCCGTCGTTCCCGGCGATGGCCGAGGCCCTCGCGGTGGACTCGGCGGCGATGCAGGCCACGCTGTCCGCCTACCTGGTGGCGTTTGCCCTGTCCACGCTGGTCACCGGTCCGCTGTCGGACGCCTTCGGGCGGCGCCCGGTGGTGTTGTGGGCGCTGTTCGCCTATCTGCTGATCTCCGCTCTGCTGGTGGTGTCCACCGCCTACTGGCAGGTCGTCACCCTGCGCATCCTGCAGGGGTTGGCGGCGGCCACCGGGGTGGTGGTCGGTAGGGCGCTGGTGCGCGACCGTTTCGACCCGACCGATGCGCGCCGGGTCTTTGCTCTGGTCACCATGGTGTTCTCCATCGGGCCGGCTGCCGCACCCATCATCGGGGGCTGGCTGCAGGCCGGCTTTGGCTGGCGCTCGGTGTTCGCCTTCCTCGCGCTGTACGGCGGCGTGCTGCTGCTGGCGGCGCGGGCGTTCCTGCCGGAGACGCTGCCGCCGGTCGGGCGGGTGCGCAGCCGGCCACCGGCGATCGTGCAGGGCTATCTGCGCACCCTGCGCAACCCGCGATTCCTGCGGCCGGTGGGGGTGCACGCGGCGATGTTCGGGGCGATGTTCATCTTCATCGCGGCCTCGCCGACGCTGATCTACGAGCATCTGGGCGGGGACGAACGCGATTTCTGGTGGCTGTTCCTGCCGCTGGTGGCGGGGCTCCTGCTGGGGGCGTTCGTGGCCGGGCGCTCGGCCGCGCGCCTGACGCCGCAGGCCGCCGTGAGCATCGGCCTGGGCCTGAGCGGAACGGCCCTGGTGCTGATCGGGGTCGGTGCCTGGCTGGACGGACCGGTGGTGTCGATCACCGGGCCGTTCGCGCTGTACAGTTTCGCCCTGGCCACGGCCATGCCGTCGCTGACCCTGCTGGCGCTGGACTGCTACCCCGGGGCACGCGGCATGGCCTCGGCAATGCAGGCCTTCGTGCAGCTGGGCATCAGTGCATTGCTGACGCTGTTCCTGGTCGACCATCTGGATGATGATCCGCGCCACCTGGTGGCGGGGGCCCTGGTGGTGTGGTTGGTCGGGGCGCTGATCTGGTGGCTGGGCGGCGGTCCGCGCGACGTGCCGCGCGCCCCGGCGGCCGGTCGACCTGCGTAAAGCCGCGCGTTTCCCTAAACTGTGCCCCGTTGATCCCTGACCGCCCAGCAGCCGGAGAACGAACGTGACCCTGCCCCAAGCCATTGCGAAGCTGGTTGAACGCCAGGACCTGGACGCCGACGAGATGACCGCCGTGATGCGCGCGGTGATGGGCGGCGAGGCGACCGATGCCCAGATCGGCGGCCTGCTGGTCGCCCTGCGGATGAAGGGCGAGACCATCGACGAGATCCGCGCCGCCGCCGGGGTGATGCGGGAACTGGCCACGCGGGTGGACGTCCCGCGCGCCGGCCTGGTGGATACCTGCGGGACCGGGGGCGATGCCTCCGGGACCTTCAACATCTCCACCGCCTCGGCACTGGTGGCCGCGGCCGCCGGGGTGCGGGTGGCCAAGCACGGCAACCGGTCGGTGTCCTCGCGTTCGGGCTCCGCCGATGTGCTGGAAACCCTGGGCGTAAACCTGGAGCTGGGCCCCGACGCGGTGGCCACCTGCATCCGGGAGGTCGGAGTCGGCTTCCTGTTCGCCCCGGCCCATCACGGGGCGATGCGCCATGCGATCGGGCCACGCCGGGAGCTCGGCGTGCGCACGCTGTTCAACGTGCTGGGGCCGCTGACCAATCCGGCCGGTGCGCCCAACCAGGTGCTGGGGGTGTTCTCCGCGGACTGGCTGCGACCGCTGGCGGAGGCCCTGAAGGGTCTGGGTTCCGAACACGTGATGGTGGTGAACGCCGAGGACGGGCTGGACGAGATCAGCATCGGCGCGCCGACCCGGGTGGCGGAACTGCGCGACGGCGAGATTACGGAATATACCCTGCGGCCGGAGGATGTCGGCCTCACCACCGCCGCCCTGGACACCGTGCGGGTCGCCGACGTGGCGGCCTCGGCGGCGATGCTGCGCGACGTGCTGGCGGGTACGCCGGGACCCGCGCGCGACATCGTCCTGCTCAACGCCGGCGCGGCGATCTTCGTGGGCGGCGGCGCGCCAAGCCTGGAGGCGGGCGTACGCCGGGCCGCCGAGGTGATCGACAGTGGCGCCGCCCGCGAACGACTGGAACAGCTGCAGGCCGTCTCCACGCGGCTGGCACAAAAGGAGAGTTGAAACATGAGTGACGACACCCCCGATATCCTCGAGCGGATCCTCGAACGCAAGCGCGAGGAGCTGATCGAGCGCTCCGACGTGCAGCCCCTGCGCGAACTGCGTGGCTGGCTGACGTCGGCGGAGGAGCCGCGCGGTTTCCGCGCCGCGCTGCAGGCGGACATCGACGCCGGGCGCGCCGCGGTGATCGCCGAGATCAAGAAGGCCAGCCCCAGCAAGGGGCAGATCAGTCCGAACTTCAACCCGGACGCGTTCGCGCGTTCGTATGCCGAGCACGGGGCCACCTGCCTGTCGGTGCTGACGGACGTGAGCTTCTTCAAGGGCCGCGACGGTGACCTGCGTGCGGCGCACGTGGCCTGCGACCTGCCGATCCTGCGCAAGGACTTCGTGATCGACCTGTATCAGGTCTACGAGGCGCGGGTGCTGGGGGCCGATGCGGTGCTGCTGATTGCGGCGGTGCTGGATGACACCAACCTGGGCGAACTGATCTTCCTCACCCGCGAGCTGGGCATGGATCCGCTGGTGGAGGTGCACGACGCCGAGGAACTGGAGCGCGCGGTACGCCTGGGTGCGGACCTGATCGGCATCAACAACCGCGACCTGCGCAGTTTCGAGACGCGTCTGGAGACCACCCTGGAGCTGCTCGACCGGGTGCCGGAAGACGTGCTGCTGGTGACCGAGAGCGGCATCCACACCGTCGAGGACGTGCAGCGGATGCGCGACGCGGGGGTGAATGCGTTCCTCGTGGGCGAGGCCTTCATGCGCGAGGAGGATCCGGGCGCAGCCCTCGGGCGGCTGTTCCGCGGCGAGGGCTGAGCCGGGGCCGGGGGATCAGCGCGTGCCGTAGACCACGATGGTCTTGCCGTGCGCGCTGATCAGGCCGCGTTCTTCCAGTTCCTTGAGCACGCGGCCGGCCATCTCGCGCGAGCAGCCGACGATGCGCGCCAGTTCCTGGCGGGTGATGCGCAGTTGCATGCCGTCGGGGTGGGTCATTGCGTCGGGCTGCTGAGCGAGGTCGAGCAGGGTGTGCGCGATGCGGCCGGTGACGTCGACAAAGGCGAGGTCCATGACCTTGCGCGAGGTCTGCCGCAGGCGGGCGGCGATCTGCCGGGTCAGCAGCATCAGGATCTCGGGGTCGCGCATCGCCAGCTCGCGGAAGCGCGTGTAGGGGATCTCCGCGGTGTCGGTGTCCTCGCGGGTGACGACCGTGGCGCTGCGCGGGTCGTCCTCGAACAGCCCGAGCTCGCCGAAGAATTCGCCGCGGTTGAGATAGGCCAGCACCAGTTCGTGGCCGTTGTTCTCGCCCAGCACGGAGACCGAGCCGCCGAGTACGTAGTACAGCGTGTCCGGTACCGTGCCCGCCTGGATCACGGTGGTGCGGCGCGGATAGTGGCGGCGCTGGCAGTGTTCCAGCAGACGCTCCATCGCCGGAGAATGGTTGGGCATGGCCGCTTGGGCCGGGGAAGGCTTGCTCATGATTACCGGTTCGATCGGGAGAACACGTTAAAGTGTAGTGCACGAGAGTGTAATGCACCCGGCGGGGGCTTCGGTGACGATTCTGCTTCGACGGGTTCACAAAAATATCGGGCAGGGTGGATAAATGCGGGTACGCGTGAAATGGCTGGACGGTGTGGCTTTCGTCGGCGAGACGGACAGCGGCCACGCGGTGGTGATGGACGGGGCGCCGGACGCCGGCGGGCGCAACCTGGGGGCGCGGCCGATGGAGATGCTGCTGCTGGGACTGGGCGGCTGCACCAGTTTCGACGTGGTGGCGATGCTGAAGAAGTCGCGGCAGGATGTGCTGGACTGTCAGGTGGACATCGACGGCACCCGCGCCGACGAGGTGCCGAAGGTCTTCACCGACATCCATGTGCATTTCCGGGTGTACGGGAACGATCTGTCGCAAAAGCACGTCGCACGGGCGGTACAGCTCTCCGCCGAGAAATACTGTTCGGCGTCGATGATGCTGGGGGCGTCGGCCCGCGTGACCCATGATTTCGAGATCGTGGAAGGGCCGGCTCCGCGCTGAGCCGCTGGCGGGTGCAAGCCGTTGACTCGCCGCGTGATGTCTCTACAATTCGCCGCTCCTTACGGCCCGGGCAAGAGGGTACGCCATGTCGCGTCACAAGAAGCAGATCAAGCTCCACGGCTTCAACAACCTGACCAAGAGCCTGAGCTTCAATATCTATGACATCTGCTATGCGTCGGGCGATCGTCATCGCGACGAGTACATCGCCTACATCGACGAGGCCTACAACGCCCAGCGTCTGACGCAGATCCTGACGGACGTGGCGCACCTGATCGGTGCCAACATCCTCGACATCTCGCGCCAGGACTACGATCCGCAGGGCGCGTCGGTGACCATGCTGATCTCCGAGGAGCCGGTGGCCACCGAGCAGATCGGCTACACCGAGGGCCCGGGACCGCTGCCGGAGACCGTGGTCGGGCATCTCGACAAGAGCCACATCACCGTGCACACCTATCCGGAGGCGCATCCGGAGGGCGGGATCGCAACCTTTCGCGCGGATATCGACGTGTCCACTTGCGGGCGCATTTCACCGCTGCGCGCGCTGAACTACCTGATCCACAGCTTCGAGTCGGACATCGTGATCATGGACTACCGGGTGCGCGGCTTTACCCGGGACGTGCGCGGCAAGAAGCACTTCATCGATCACAAGATCAACTCCATCCAGGACTTCCTGTCGCGCGACACCAAGGACAAGTACCAGATGGTGGACGTGAACGTGTACCAGGAGTACCTGTTCCACACCAAGATGGTGCTGAAGGATTTCGACCTCGACAACTACCTGTTCGGGCTGGGCAAGGACGACTACTCGGCGAAGGAAGCCAAGCGCATCGCCAAGCTGCTCAAGCACGAGATGATGGAGATCTTCTACGGCAAGAACATGAGCCGCGGGAGCTGACGCGCCGCGCGGGATGCCCGGCCCGGGGAAACCGGGCTCAGAGCCGGTAGGCGGTGTGCGTCATGATCTTCGAGGTCAGCGGCATCAGCACGCTGCGCACCGGCCACGGCAGGGTCCGACCCCCCATCGCCATGGCCTTTGCCCCGTGTTCCACCTCTTCCTGCTTCATTTGCTCGAGGATGCGCGCCGACACGGTGTCGGAGGGCGGCAGGCGGTCCAGGTGGCGGTCCAGGTGCTGCTCCACCTGGCGCTCGGTCTCGTCGACAAAGCCCAGGCTGTAACGGTCCCCGGCCAGCCCGGCCAGCGCACCCACGCCCAGCGAGCTGACGTACCACAAGGGCGTCAGCAGGCTGGTGTGCATGCCCATCTCGTGGACCCGCCGGGCGCACCAGTGCAGGTGGTCGCCTTCCTCGCGTGCCGCCTGGTCCAGCTGCGCGCGAATCGCCGGGGTGCGGGCGGTGAGCATCTGTCCCTGATACAGGCCCTGGGCGGCCACCTCGCCGGCATGGTTGACCCGCATCAGCCGCCCGGTTTCCTGACGGTCGTGGTCGTCCAGCATCGGACCGGGTTCGTCGCCACCGGGCGACGGGCGGCCGGTGGAGCGGGCATGCCCGGAGACGACCTTGACGAGGGCGTCGGCCTGGGTGATCAGATGATCCAGCGGGGAGAGTCGGCGCATGGCGGGCGCTCGGGTATGGGCCTTGTCTCAGGTTACCGCGAGGCGCCCCGCAAGGAAACGGGCCGGGGAGACAAGCGGCGGGTCTTCAGGCGATTGCGGCTGCAGGGCGCGCAGATGCACCCGGCAACCCACGTTGCCGGAGACGATGCAGTCAGGAGCCTCCGTACCCAGGGCCTGCAGGGTCTGCTGTCCCAGGGCATCGGCCTGCTCCGGCCAGGCGAGCATCGCGGTGCCACCGGCGCCGCAGCAGTTGGGGAGGGACGGGGTCCCGGCGAGGGTCACGCCGGGCAGGCCGCGCAGCAGCGTCGGCAGGATCTCGCCCTCGCGGGTGACGTTCCGCTGGGTGCAGGGGCGATGCAGGGCGACGCGCACCGGGTCTTCGCGCCAGCCGTCACGGGGCGGCCCGTGTTCCTCCAGGTGTCGGGCGACGAAGCGCGTGAGGCTGGTCGCGCGGGCGCCGGGGAAGCTGTCGGCGGCCTCGCGCAGGGTCGCCTCGCAGCCGCTGTCGAGGACGATCACCGGCGGGCCATCCTCGGCCGCACCGAAGGCTTCGCGATTGTGCCGCTCCAGTTCCGTGGCTGCCGCGGGGCGTCCGGCGTGTCGGTCCAGGGCGCCGCAGCAGGTCGGGGAGGAGGGGATGCCCACCTTCAGACCCAGCGCATGCAGGACGGTCAGGGCCGCTTCCAGGTCGGGCCCGGTGAAGAAGGCGTCCATGCAGCCGGTGAACAGCAGCACGTCGACCGCGTCGGGCGGGCCGTCGGCGCGCAGCCGGGGAGGCGGGGCGAGGCTGGGGCGCGCATGTTCCAGGGCCCGGCGCACGGTGGCGTCCAGTCCCGGGAGCCCGGCGCGCGGCAGGCGTGCGGCGGCCCGGGCCCCGAGGCCGGCGAGTCGCCGCAGCCGGGGCGATCCCAGCAGGCGGTCGTGCAGCATGCGAGGCATGGGCAGCGGGGCGCTCTCCGGCGCGTCCGATTCCTGAAGGAGGATTTCGCGGGTGCGGTCCATCAGGGCACCGAAGGGGACTCCGGCCGGGCACACGGCTTCGCAGGAGCGGCAGCCGAGACAGCCTTCCAGATGGCTGCGCAGGCGGGGGGACTGCGGATCGAGCTCGCCGCGGGCCAGGCCCTGCATCAGGGTCAGGCGACCTCGCGGGGAGTCGCCTTCCTGCCGGTGCAGTCCGTAGGTGGGGCAGTGGGGCAGGCACAGACCGCAGTGCACGCACTGATCCACCGCCGAAAGCCCCGTGTACTTCGGGGGTAGGTCGGAGCTCCCCAGCGGCTTTGCTAGGGTCCCGGGCCCGTTTGCCGACCCGGAGGGTCCCATGTTGTCGCGTGTACCGCGTTCTGCCGCCGTACTGTTGTCTTCCGTCATGTTTGTCAGCATACCAGTCTCGCAGGCTCAGGCCTGGGATGCGGAGGGATGGGAAACCACTCTGGAGGCCGGAGCCTCGCTGACGACCGGGAATACCGAGTCGGCCACCGCCAGCGGTCGGATCCGCGCCGAGCATACCGCCGAGTTGTGGCGCAACCGGCTGCGTGGCGACGCGCTTTTCACCGAGGAAGACCGCGAGACCACGGGGCAGCGTTATATCGCGGGGTACCAGCTTGACCGGCGTCTGGCGGAACACGATTACGTGTTCGGCGCGCTGCGTTACGAACGCGACCGTTTCAGCAGCTACGACTATCAGGCCTCGCAGACCGTGGGTTACGGCCGGCGTCTGGTGGATCGCGAGCGCCTGCGACTGGATGGCGAGATCGGCGCCGGCGCCCGTCAGGCACGCCTGGCCGAATCCGGCGAGTCCGACACCGACGCGGTCGGCCGGATCGGGGGCAATCTGCGCTGGGACATCAGCGAGAGCGCACGTCTGACCGACGAGCTGCTGATCATCAGCGGTCGGGACAACACCGAGGTCGAGAACATCCTCGCCCTGACCGCCGACATGACCGACCGCATGGCTTTGCGGACCAGCTTCACCGTCAAGCACAACACCGATGTCGAGCCTGGCAAGAAAAACACCGATACCATCAGTGAGGTCAGCCTGGTCTGGCGTTTTCGCTGAACCGGCCGGACACAGTATGATGAAGCGGATTTGATCCGGGAGCATCGCATGGGCTATTACCAGCGGCATATCTTCTTCTGTACCAATTGCCGGGAAGACGGCAACTGCTGCGAGGATCACGGGGCGACCGAGATGCGCTCGTATGCCAAGAACCGGGCCAAGGAGATGGGCATCCACGGCAAGGGGCAGGTGCGGGTGAACACCGCCGGCTGCCTGGACCGCTGCAACGAAGGCCCGGTGGCGGTGGTGTATCCCGAAGGCGTCTGGTACACCTACCAGGACGAGCGCGACATCGACGAGATCCTGGAAGAACACCTGGCGAACGGACGGATCGTCGAACGCCTGCAGATCTGACACGGCGGATACCCGGCGGGGCCTTGACTTCACCATCCCGGCCCGGGAGAATTCGCAACCCGCGTGGCTACGTAGCTCAGCTGGTTAGAGCACATCACTCATAATGATGGGGTCCCCTGTTCGAATCAGGGCGTAGCCACCAACCAGATTCAAGGGGCTGCCTCGGCAGCCCTTTTTCGTTTGGGTGTCGGGCTCCGGTGACGCGTATTGCCGCGATTCCGGGGGATGGCTACACTTGGCGCGCTGTTTCCACTACCCGCGCAGGCCCGAACCATGAAACGTTACGGTATTCGCATTCGCATGCCCGAGGACGCGACCTTCCGCATGCCGCATCTGCTGGGTCCCGACTGGGAGGCCTGTCGCTGGTACGAGACCGAAGAGGCCCGCGAAAAGGCCTTTGCCGAGACCACCGCCGATCTGTCGAACTACCGCAAGGGTGACCGCCCCGCTCAGATCGTCGAGCGCATCGAGCGCGACGCCTGATCCCCGTTTCCCGCCTCAGCCGACGTTTCCGGTGAGTGTCCCCATGTCCATGGGTTCCATCAGGTAGCACAGGCAGTCCTGGGTGATGACCCGGCTGTCGAGGGTCAGCATGGACGGCATCGCGTCGCGCCGCAGGCGGATCTCCTCCCCGCGGGTCTCCAGATAGGTCCCGGTGACCTCCGCGCCGTCCTCCGCGGTGACCACCAGCGGGTCGTCCACCTCCGGCTGGCGCCGCACCAGGCAGGACCCGGCCGGCAGCATCTGGAAGTTGAGCCGGTCCAGGTCGGGTTCCAGGCGGACGTCCGCATCCGTTCCGGTGCTCGCCCGCATCCCCGGACGCAACCGCACCCGCGCCACGGTGTGGTAGATGTCGATCGCGTCGCGCTCCGGCGGATGGTCGGGGAAGGCGCTGAGGTGCAGCACCGCATCCACCATCTCGAAGGCGTGCTGTACCCCGGCGGCATCGTCCGGGTGCCCGCATTCCAGGGTGACCGAGGGCGCCAGCTCGGCCAGGGCCATGGAGGCGACGCCGCGCGGGCGGGTGAAATAGACCACCGTACGTCCGAACAGGGCGGCCAGCTGCATGAACGCCGGGTCGAGGCGGTTGATGCAGGCGTAATGCGGGTTGCGTCCGGTGTTGTTGTGCAGGTCGATGGCCGCGAACAGCCCCCGCTCGCGCAGCCGGGCCACCAGTGCGGCGAAGCTCTCCGCCTCGGGTGATCCCGGCTGTTCGGTGCCCGGCCAGATCCGGTTGAAGTCGGGCTGCTGGTCGAGGTGGCGCTGGTCCAGCGCGGCGGCCTGCGGGTTGCCGATTACCAGGGTCAGCGCGCGCGGCAGCTCGCGATGGGTGTAGTGGCGCAGCAGCTGCTGGATGGCATGCAGGCCGACCGGTTCGTTGCCGTGCAGCAGGAGCACCACGGCCACCGCGGGCTCGCGGCGCCCGCCGAGGTGGATCAGGGCCGGTTCCGGCACGACCTCGCTCAGGGTGCGTGGCGTGGCGTCGAGAAAACCGTCGGGCAGCTCGAAATATTCGCGGATCGCGGGTCGGTCTTGCGGCATGATTCGGTATCTCGGGTTACAGGCCCCAGGTATGTACCGGGGCGCCGGTGTTCTGCCAGCCGCGATAGGCGCGCACGAGTCCCGCCCAGTCGCGTCCGTGTCGCGCGACCCAGCGGCGCTGCCAGACGCTTCCGGTCTGGCCGCTGTCCACGCGCGCGGCGATGATGCCCAGCAGCGCGTCGCGCTCGCCGGGGTCGATCTCCAGGTTCTCCAGGCCTTCGGCGGCCCGCGGCAGCAGCTGGTGCCGGATCAGGCGCGGGGCCGGGAGCGGGTCCGCGTGGCCCCAGCGCAGTCGCGCGTGCAGGCCTTCGCGGGCGGCATGATAGAAGTTGTCGCGGGCTTCGGCGAACGGGGTGTGGGCGGTGCCGTCCCCGGGGGCATCGCGCAGCCATTCG
Source organism: Thioalkalivibrio sp. ALE11 (assembly GCF_000381205.1). Lineage (NCBI taxonomy): Bacteria > Pseudomonadati > Pseudomonadota > Gammaproteobacteria > Chromatiales > Ectothiorhodospiraceae > Thioalkalivibrio > Thioalkalivibrio sp. ALE11. The sequence goes on from NZ_KB906165.1 coordinate 317,000, forward strand.
ATCAACCCCAGCGCGAAGGCGGCGTTGGCCAGCATGTCGATCAGCGACGGGCCGGCGGGCAGGCAGCGAAACTCCATGCGCAGGTGATGCCGGCCCCCGGCGTCGGTGCCGACGATCGGCCGGTTCCAGCGCCAGATGGTGCCGTTGTGCAGCGCGAGATGGGCCAGATCCTCCGGCGGATGCTGCAGGTCGACCGGCAACATCACCGGGAAATGGTCCCGGTTCTCGCGGAAGAGCTCACCCACCGACTGGTGCAGATAACCGCTGCCGAAGGTGACCCGGCGGATCGGCCCCCGGGCCGAGTCGGCGAAGCCGCCGCTTTCCACCGCCTGCTCGAACAGCGGGATGCGGCTCTCTTCCCACAGCTCGTGCCCGAACAGATAGGGCGAGTTGCCGGCCGCCGCGAGTACCGGGGCGCTGGCGACCATGGCCGCGTTCAGGCTGCGATGCGCCTCACCCGGTGCGCAGCCGATATGCACCTGGAACGACGTGGCCAGGGCCTCCAGCATCACGTCGTCGTGGTCATGCAGCAGGTGTTCGCGGCCGCGGATGTCGACGTGCAGCGGCCGCCGCGCCCGGTTCTCCAGTACCGCCTCGTTCAGCGCGCGAAAGCGCGCCTGGGGTGACATGCGGTGCTGGCCCAGCTCCTCCGGGGGCAGGGTGGCGAGGCTGCCGGCCATCAGGATCCCGCCATTGAAGCGCGCGGCCGCGCGATCCGCCCGTTTCACGGTGTCCCGCAGCTCCTGCAGGATCGCGGTGAAGCAGCCCGGGCCCGCGGTGAACACGCTGGTGTTCAGTTCCACGTTGAAGCGGGCCAGCTCGCGCGACACCAGCGGGCTGTCCATCGCCTCCAGGAAGGCATCGTTCTCCGCCAGCGCCCGGCCCTCGGCGTCGCACAGCCAGGCCTCGATTTCGAAGCCCAGGGTGGTCGGACCCCGCGGAGTATCCCGGTGGCTGTCCAGCCAGGTCAGCAGCAGATCGGTCTCGTGGGCCAGGGCCCGGCGGAACCGTTCACGGTCCTCCGGGGTGAAGTACTCCGAGCCGATCTCCTCGCCCATGGATCAGTCCTCGTCCGTGTCCGCGTCGTCGGGGGCGTCTTCGTAAAGCGACTCGAGGAGGTCCCCCCAGAGCTGCTCGTGGTGTTCGATGAACGCCAGCAGCGCCTTGCGGAAAGCCAGGTAGTCGGCCTCGAAGCGCTCGAAGTCCTCGCCGCCGTTGAGCAGTTTGGCGGCGCGGTCGGTCTGGTTGAGGCTGTCGCGCAGGTTGAGGCTGGCGGCCATTGCCCCTTTTACCCGTTCGCGTTCGTGCGGGATCCAGGCGCGATCGGACAGCAGGGAGCGCAGGTTTTCGCCCAGCTCCAGCAGGCGCTTGCGCAGGCGTGGCACCGCGCCGATGGTGCCGGTCTTGAGGTCGGCCCACACTGCGTCGGTCATCAGTTGCGCCCAGCGCTCGCGCAGGTCCGTTGTGGTGTCCGGGTCAAAGGCGAACGAGGCCTCGAGCTGTTGCGGATCGAAGGGCATTGCGTATCCTTGGCCAGAGAAGTGTGTCGCGTGCGCGCGGCAACCCGGTCCGGAACCGGGAATAGCGTCCCCGGGGACCGCGTCCTACAGGGTACAAGAACAAGCAGGGCCGCACAGACGGCCTGCAGGATGTGAGGAGACAGAACAATGGCGACCTGGTTCGCGCAAAGGCGGCTGCGCCAGCAGGTTTGCGACCTGCGGCCGCAGATGTACCGCATGGCCTATGCCTGGTGTCACGACGCCGCGCTGGCCGACGATCTGGTGCAGGAGGCCATGATGAAGGCCCTCACCCGGCTGAAGTCGTTGCAGGACGAGAATGCCCTGAAGTCCTGGGTGTTCCGCATCATGACCAACTGCTACCGCGACTGGGGACGGCGGCAGAAGGACACGGTGGACGTCGACAACATGGAGCTGGCCTGCGAGGACTGCCCGGAGCAGCAGACCGAGCGCAACCGCCGGGTGGCGGACGTGCACCAGGCGATGGCCCGGCTCAGCAGCGATCACCGGCAGGTGGTGTCGCTGGTCGACCTGGAGGGCTTTGCCTATGCCGAGGTCTCCGAAGTGCTGGACGTCCCGATCGGCACCGTGATGAGCCGCCTCAGCCGCGCCCGGGCACAACTGAAAAAGCAGCTGCTGGAACAGCAGCAGGCCCCGCAGGACACAGCGGCGACGGAATCCGCCGCGGAACCCGCTGAAGAGGAGCCGCAACTCAGGGTAGTAAGGAGCCAGAATGGCTGAAGACCGACTCAAGGCGCAGGACCGTCCGAGCGAAGAGATTCTCAACGCCTTCGTCGATGGCGAATTCTCTCCGGAGGACCGGCTGCAGACCCTGCAGGCGATCGCCTCCAGCGAGCACCTGAGCCGTGAGGTCTGTGACATGCACCAGCTCAAGGAGCTGGTGGCGATGGCGTACAAGGACGTGGAACCGCCGGCCCGGGGTCACCGTGGCGGGGCGGATGACCACGGCGGTGCCGGCGGCCGCTCCGGTGGGGCGGGATTGCTCCGCTCGCCGAGGGGTGGTCCCCGGCGTACCGGCTGGTTCTCATCGGTGGCCGCCGGTGTCGTGGCGCTGGTGCTGGGCTCGGTGGCCGGTTACGAGGTGACCCGGGACGCCGGCTGGTTCGTGGACGGGGCGGGGACCGGCTCGGCAGCCCATGCGACGGCGTCCGAAGGCCAGGGGGTGCCCGAGCTCGACGACACCGTCAGTGCCCTGTTCACGGAGATGGCGGAAGCCGAATCCGCGGGCGGAGCCGCCGCACCGCAGCCGGTCCATGCAGCCAGCGAGACCGATCAGATCCTTCTGCATGTCAATGACGCCGACCGGGTCGCGATGGAGGAGCTGCTGGACGACATCGAGGCGATGTTCAACGAGGCCGCGCGCGATGGCCGGCAGCTGAACGTCCAGGTCGTGGTCCACAACAAGGCCATCAACATGCTGCGCGCGGACCGGGCCCCGTTCCCGGAGCGGGTCGACAGTCTGAGCCGGGAACACCCCGGACTGCGGTTTACGGCCTGCAACGAGACCCTCGGCCGCCTGGCGCGGGAAGAGGGGCTGCAGGATATCGATATCCTGCCACAGGCCGAGCGCATTGATTCGGGTGTGGCCGAAGCTGCCCGTCGTCAGGCGGAAGGCTGGATCTACATCAAGGTCTGATCCGGGGCGGGAGCGTCGAGTGCCCTCCTCTCGGACGCTTCCGCTGCTCCGCTGGGCCGGCCTGTGCCTGCTGCTGGCGGCCCTGCAGCCGGTCGCGGTCGCGGGGGAGGGTGGCGCGGCACCCGACGCCGGCCCCTCCGTCACCCGGATCGTCTACCACCTGGATTCCGGCGACCGCGAGCATTTCTCCAACGTCCTGCGCTATCTCAAGGAGCACCTGGGCGACCCGGGCCACGGGCCGGCCGACGTCCGCATCGTGCTGCATGGCGAGGGGGTGCGCCTGCTGGAATCGGCCTCCATGGACACCGCCACCGCCATTCGCATCGACACCCTGCGGCTGCAGGGCTTCGAGTTTCTGGTCAGCCGGCGATCCATGGAGGCCCGTGGCCTGGAGCGCGCCGATCTCCACGACGTGATCCGCGACGAGATGGTGACCAGCGGGATCACCGAGCTGTATCGCCTGCAGCGCAAGGGGTTTACCTACATCAAGCCCTGATCCGTGGTCGCGAGATCGCGATCCAGCGCCGCCAGCCGCTGCGGCGTGCCGATGTCCCGCCAGTGGCCGCGGTAGTGTTCGCCGCTCACCCGGCCCTGCGCGATCGCCTCGCGTAGCACCGGCCCCAGCGGGCGGCGGCCCGGCTCCAGCGACGCGAACAGGGCCGGGTGATACCAGCCGATGCCACTGAAGGTCAGGCGTTCCGGGCCGGTGTCGGTGGTGACGCGGCCGTCGGCGCCCAGGGCGAAGTCCCCGTCCGGATGCTGCGGCGGGTTGTCCACCAGCACCAGATGGGCCAGTGGGGCATCGTGTTCTTCGATGGCCCCCGGCAGCCGCGAGGGGGGTACGAGCGGGTGGTCGCACCATATGTCGCCGTTGATCACCAGGAAGGCTTCGGGGCCCAGCAGGGGCAGGGCCTGGCGGATGCCGCCGGCGGTTTCCAGGGCGCCGGCGGGTTCCGGCGAATAGCGGATCTTCAGCCCGAAGGCCGAGCCGTCGCCCAGCCGCCGGGGGATCTGCTCACCCAGGTGGGCGGTGTTGATGATGACCTCGCCAAACCCCGCGCGGGCCAGGCGTTCCAGGGCCCAGACGATCAGGGGTTTGCCGCCGGCCTCCAGCAGGGGCTTGGGGCGTTCGTCGGTCAGCGGGCGCATGCGTTCGCCGCGCCCGGCGGCGAGGATCATGGCCCGTTTCACGCGCGTGCCTCCGGCGCGGGTCCGGGAGTCGCGGGATCGCCGGGGAGATGCCGCCGAAACCACTGCGCCACGGGCTGCAGGTCCGGGTGCGCCAGTCCGCGCCGCACCAGCGTCTGCAGGCGCGGTTCGTGGCGGCGGTAGTCGGGCTTGCCGTCACGCCGGTGCAGCCGGGTGAAGATGCCGAGGATCTTGATCGCGCGCTGGACCCCGAGCACCCGGTAATGCACGCGAAAGGCCTCATCGGGCCACCCGGTGGCCTGCAGGTAGCGCGCGAGGGCCTCCCGCGCGACTGCGGGTGAAACGTCGCGTCGCGCATCCTCCAGCAGCGATACCACGTCGTAGGCCGGGCTCCCGAGCACCGCGTCCTGGAAGTCCAGCAGCGCGCAGCCCGTACCTTCCGGCGGGATCATCAGGTTGTCCACGTGAAAGTCGCGCAGCACCAGCGTGGGCTCCAGGTACGGCAGGGCGTCCAGGGTCTGCGTCCAGGCCGTTTCCCAGGCGCCGCGGGCGGCCTCCGCCGGTGGATGGCCCTGTTGTTCCGGGACATACCAGTCGATGAACAGGCGCGCCTCGTCCAGCAGGCGCGGGGTGTCGTAGGCGGCCAGCGCGGGTGTGGCCTCCGCAGGCCGCTGTGGCCAGGCCCGGTGCAGGTCGGCCAGCCGGTCGATGGCCCGCTGATACAGGGCCTTCTCGTCCTCGCCCTCGGCCAGTGCCCGGGTGAACGTGCGGTCGCCGAGGTCCTCCAGCACCAGGAAACCCGCGTCCGGGTCCTCGTCATGAATGCGTGGCGGACGCTGGCCGAGGGCCTCCAGCAGACGGGCGATGCGCAGGAACGGGGCCACCGGTTCGCGTTCCGGCGGGGCATCCATGATGACCACCGGCTCACCGTCGCGTCGCGCGCGGAAATAGCGGCGGAAGCTGGCATCCGCGCGCAGCAGTTGCAGCCCCTCGAAGTACCCGGGTCGCTGCGCCAGCCAGGCCTGCAGGGCGGTGGCGCGGGTATCCTCCGGCACCGAAGATGCGCTCATGCGGCCCTCACGCGGGCGGCGCAGGCAGCCGCTCGACCCGCGTGTCCAGGCGGCCGTCGGGATAGAGTTCGAGCACGCGGTAACCCGGGCGCCCGGTGTCCGGGTCATCGTCGAGCTGATATTCCGTGGCCCCGGGGCGGAACTGCACGCAGGTGGCGGGGCAGCCGAGCACGCGTACGTCGCCATGAAAGGTGTCGACCACCTGGTGCGCGTGGCCGAACACGCAGGCCCGCACCTGCGGATGGTGGTCGAGCACGGCGAACAGCGCGTCGGCATTGGTCAGGCCCATGCCGTCCATCCACGGGCTGCCCACCGGTACCACCGGATGATGTACGGCGATCAGGGCCGGGCGTTCCGGGTGCGCGGTGAGGGCCCCCTCGAGGCGTTGCAGTTCGGCGTCGGACAGATGGCCGGCCGGCCCTCCGGGCTGCGAGGAGTCCAGGGCGATCAGCTGCCAGCTGCCCAGGCGTTCGCTGCGATGGACCGCATGGCCGGCCGACTCCAGGGTCACCGCCAGTTCGCGTGCGTCGTCGTGATTGCCGGCCAGCGCGCTGGTGGGCCAGGGTCCCGTTTCGTCCAGCAGTGCCTTCAGGCGCCCATAGGTCTCCGGCGACGGGTTCTCGGCGAGGTCGCCGGTCAGCAGCAGGCGGTCGGGCAGGCCTTCCCGCGCTCGCGCGGTTTCCAGGACGTGGCGCAATGCGAGGTCGCTGTCCGGGTAGCCCGCGCGCACCGGGCCCGGTTCGGTCCCCAGGTGACTGTCGGTTACCTGGATCAGGCGCAGCGGTTCGTGCATGTTCGATCCCTGTGGTCTGTCGGTCTGTACTGAGTCCGGCACATGTGTTCTAGTGCAGGTTTACCCGTTGTGGCGGGCCCGTGGCTCGGGTCACGATCCGGAGGTGCAACATGGTGGATCCCGGCTATCGTCCCTCCGAGGACGAACCCTACATGAATCCGCGCCAGCTGGACTATTTCCGGCGCAAACTCGAGGCGTGGCGGGCCGAGCTGATCGCCGAGTCGGAAGAGACCCTGGAGCATCTGCGCACCGAGAACTGGCAGGAGCCGGATCCCTCCGATCGCGCCACCCACGAGGCCGATGCCGGCGTGGAGCTGCGCACCCGCGACCGCGAGCGCAAGCTTCTGACCAAGATCGACGAGGCGCTGGCTCGCATCGAGCGCGGCGAGTACGGCTACTGCGAGGAGACCGGCGAGCCGATCGGCCTCGAGCGCCTCGAGATCCGTCCCATCGCCACCCTCAGCGTGGCCGCGCAGGAGGCCCATGAACGCGACGAGGCCCGCGGCCGCTGAGCCCGGCGCTGCCCCGGGTCAGCCCTCCAGCTCGCGCGTGAAGACCCGCGAGTTGCGCGCCTGATTGTAGCGCTGGCGGCGCTCCGGCGGGAGGTCGTCGACGCTGCCGGGGGCGTAACCGCGTTCCTGGAACCACTGCGCCGTGCGGGTGGTGAGCACGAATACCCGGCGAACCCCCTGTTCGCGTGCCAGATCTTCCATCGCGGTCAGCAGCCGGTCGCCCCGGCCGTGGCCGCGGTATTCGGCGTGCAGCGCCAGGCAGGCGATCTCCGCGGCGTGGTCGCCGAACGGGTACAGCGCCGCGGTGCCGATGATCAGCCCGTCGACCTCCAGTACCCGGAAACGGTCGATCTCCAGCTCCAGGTGCTCGCGGGCGCGGTGCACCAGCACACCCTCGGCCTCCAGTGGCTCCAGCAGCGCATGGATGCCGCCGACATCGTCCAGGGTCGCGGGGCGCAGGCGCTCCAGCGGCTCGCGCGAGACCAGGGTGCCGATGCCCTGGCGGGTGAACAGTTCCGTCAGCAGCCCGCCGTCATCGCGGCGGTCGACCAGATGCACGCGCAGGTCGCGTGCATGGCAGGCATCCACCGCGCTGCGCAGGTGGCTGGCGAGTTCCTGCGGCAGATCGTCGCGCTGTTCCAGGATGCGCTCCGCGGCGGGCACGGTCAGCTGGTCGAGTACGTCGTCCTGCGGCCCGCGCAGCACGCCGGCCTCGGTCAGGAAGATCAGCTTGTCCGCGTCCAGGGCGATCGCCACGCGGGTCGCGACCTCCTCGCCCGACAGGTTGAAGACCTCGCCGGTGGGCGAATACCCCAGCGGCGAGACCAGCGCGACCTGCTCCTGATCCAGCAGTGCGGTGAGCGCGGCGGTGTCTACCCCGCGCACCTCGCCGGTGTAATGGAAATCGACCCCGTCGCGGACGCCCAGCGGGCGCGCAGTGACGAAGTTGCCGCCGGCCACCCGCAGGCGTGCGTTGCCGGTGCCCGGCTGGCCCAGGCTGCGGGACAGCAGACCCTCGATCTGCAGCCGCAGGCGGCCGACCGCGTCCAGCACGGCATCCAGCGCCGGAGCATCGGTGATCCGCAGACCCTCGGCGTACTGCGGCTGCAGGCCGCGTTCGGCCAGGCGCGCCTCGATCTGCGGGCGTGCCCCGTACACCAGCACCACGCGCACGCCCAGTGCATGCAGCTTGGCGATGTCCCGCATCAGGGCCGGGAACTCCGCCGCCTGCGCGGCCTCGCCGGCCAGCGCGATGACCATCGTGCGTCCGCGGTGCGCGGCGATGTATGGCACCGCGTCGCGGAACCACGCGAGCTCTCCGGGCGCCGGGGCGCGACGTGCGGCTTGCGGGCGGGTTGGATGGTCTGGCGGGTTCACGCGGCTCCCTCGCAATCCGGTTGGCCAATACATGTGGGCGATGCGGCGGACGGGCACGGGCTCGGTCCCGTTGCCTGCATCGATTCCGGAGGCGGCGCGCACATGGTCAGCAGGCGCCCGGCCTGGTTCTCAGCGGTCCCGGGCGGCCTCGCGCGCGGCATCCAGGCCGGGGATGCGCTCCCCCGCCTCGATCCCGTGCTGCGCGAACCATTGCGCGTTGACCTCCAGTGCATACTCGATCGGTGCCACGGACCAGTGCAGGCGGGTGGTCTCGGGCGCCATGGTCTCGATGTTGGTGATCTCGCCGTCGCCGTCGATAAACGCGACGTCCAGCGGGATGAGCGTATTGCGCATCCACATCGCCCGGCGATCCGGCGTATCCCAGATGAACAGCATGCCGCGGTCGTCCGCGAGCGCCTCGCGGAACATGAGGCCCTGGCTGCGGCTGGCGTCATCCGCGGCCAGTTCCACCGTGAGCTCCCGCTCGCCGACCTCCAGGGTGGTCTCCGGCAGACCGTCGTGTTCGGGCGGGGTGGCCGCGGCCGGCGCGGCCAGCGCCACCGCAGCCACCAGAACGACCAGGCCGGCCCGCCACCGTGCCGGATGTCGGTGGCGGACGGCCGGGGCCGGCCGGCCCCGGGCATGCCCCGCGTCATGGTTCATGCCGGATGCCTGCGCTCAGCTGTCACCGCTCATGCGTCCGACCGCGCAGCTGGCGAACGACTTCGCCCGGGCCCCGGCGGAGCGCAGTCCGGAGACCGAGCCGACCTCCGGATAGCCCATGTGGGCCAGTTTCTCGCGGATCGCGTCGGTGGCGGACTCCGGCGCGGTGACCTCCACGGCCCCGTTCTCGACGTCCACCTCGGCGGACTCCACGCCCTCGACCTGCATCAGGCCCTTGCGGATGGAGCTGGCGCAGCCGCCGCACTTGATGTTCTCGACCTCGAATTTCATGAACGCTTCCTCCCCTACTGGGTATTGATGCTCGCATTATGTACGATTTCGCATTTCCACGAACGTTCGCGAGACCTGCCCATCATGCCTGCCTATCGTTCCCGCACAACCACCCACGGCCGCAACATGGCCGGGGCCCGCGCCCTGTGGCGCGCCACCGGCATGAAGGACGGTGACTTCGACAAGCCGATCGTCGCCGTCGCCAACTCCTTCACCCAGTTCGTGCCGGGACACGTGCATCTGAAGGACATGGGCCAGCTGGTCGCGCGCGAGATCGAACAGGCCGGTGGCGTGGCCAGGGAATTCAACACCATCGCGGTGGACGACGGTATCGCGATGGGCCACGGCGGCATGCTCTATTCGCTGCCGTCGCGCGAGATCATCGCCGACTCGGTGGAGTACATGGTCAACGCCCACTGCGCCGACGCGCTGGTGTGCATCTCCAACTGCGACAAGATCACCCCCGGGATGCTGCTCGCCGCGATGCGCCTGAACATCCCGGTGGTGTTCGTCTCCGGCGGGCCGATGGAGGCCGGCAAGGTGCAGGCGCCCGGGCAGGACAACGTGATCCACCTTGATCTGGTGGATGCGATGGTCAAGGCGGCCGACTCCAGCGCCAGCGACGAAGAGGTGGAGGCCGTCGAGCGTTCCGCCTGCCCGACCTGCGGCTCCTGCTCCGGCATGTTTACCGCCAACTCGATGAACTGCCTGACTGAGGCCCTGGGGCTGTCGCTGCCGGGCAACGGTTCGCTGCTGGCCACGCATGCCGCGCGCCAGGCGCTGTTCGAGGAGGCCGGGCGGCGCGTGGTCGACCTGGCGAAACGCTATTACGAGCAGGACGACGCCTCGGCCCTGCCGCGTTCCATCGCCACCTTCGAGGCGTTCGAGAACGCGATGAGCCTGGACATCGCGATGGGCGGTTCCACCAACACCGTGCTGCACCTGCTGGCGGCCGCGCGCGAGGGCGAGGTCAACTTCACCATGGCCGACATCGACCGCCTGTCGCGCCACGTGCCCAACCTGTGCAAGGTGGCCCCGGCGACGCAGCAGTACCACATGGAGGACGTACACCGCGCCGGTGGCGTGGTCGGCATCCTCGCCGAACTGGACCGCGGCGGGCTGATCCACCGCGACATCCCGACCGTGCATGCCCCGACCCTGGGCGCCGCCCTGGAACAGTGGGACGTGATGCGGCATGCGGCCGAATCCGAGCGTCTGTACAGTGCCGCGCCGGGCGGGGTGCCCACCCAGACCGCGTTCAGCCAGGACCGTGCCTGGGACAGCCTCGACCTCGACCGCGCCAACGGTTGCATCCGCGACATCGAGCACGCCTACTCGCAGGACGGGGGCCTGGCCGTGCTCTACGGCAACATGGCCCCGGATGGCTGCATCGTGAAGACCGCCGGCGTCGACGAGAGCATCCTGACCTTCTCCGGCCCGGCGCGGGTGTTCGAGAGCCAGGACGCCGCGGTGGAGGCCATCCTCGCTGACCGCATCCGGGCGGGCGACGTGGTGATCATCCGCTATGAGGGTCCGAAGGGCGGTCCCGGCATGCAGGAGATGCTCTATCCCACCTCGTATCTGAAGTCGAAGGGCCTGGGCAAGGACTGCGCGCTGATCACCGACGGGCGTTTCTCCGGCGGCACCTCCGGCCTGTCCATCGGCCACGTCTCGCCGGAGGCCGCGCAGGGCGGGGCGATCGGCCTGATTGAAGAGGGTGACACCATCGTGATCGACATCCCCGCGCGCGAGATCCGCATCGACGTCGACGACGCCACGCTGGCGGCGCGGCGCGAGGCGATGGAGGCCCGCGGGGCGAAGGCCTGGAAGCCCGAGTCGCGCAATCGGCCGGTGACCCAGGCCCTGCGCGCCTATGCCCTGATGACCACTTCGGCCGCGTTCGGCGCGGTGCGCGACATCTCCCCGCTGGAGGACGGCTGACGCCGGCCGCCGCGCTGCACCACCCGATTCACGCCCCGGGATCCTCCCTGCGCGCGGAGACCCCGGCGGTCAGGGCGTAGCGCATCGCGTCCTCCAGCGACAGCTCCAGCGGTTCCACCCGGTCGCGCGGCAGCATCAGGGTGTAGCCGCCGATCTGGTAGCTCATCGGCATGTAGACCGCGAGGGTCTCCGCCCCGCCCAGTGCGTCCGGCAGGCCTTCGAAGTCCTCGCGCGTGACGAAGCCGATGACGCGCGCTTCCAGCCCCGGCAGCGTGACCAGCACCGCCTGGCCGAACTGCTGGTGGATGTCGCCGGAGACCAGGCGGGTAACATCGCGCACCGTGCCGTGGATGGTCTTGACCACCGGGATCCGCTGCATCAGGCCTTCCAGCCAGTTGAACAGCCAGCGCACCACGTAGGCCTGCAGCAGTACCCCCACCGCGAACACCAGCCCGACACCGGCGGCGATCCCCATGCCCGGTACGTACAGCAGGTCCGGCAGGACGGCCTGCAGCAGGCCGCCCAGGACCTGTTCCGCGGTGCTGCCCAGCCACCACAGCAGGGCCAGCGTGACCATCGCCGGCAGGATCGCGGCCAGGCCGGTGAGGAAGGTTCGGGAAATCTTGCGCACGCGGGTTCTCCGGAAGGGGCGACGCCTCGATCGTAACAACGCCGGGGCGGGCGGGGTTCAGAACTGCCAGGTGGCGTGCAGCGAGCCGAATTCCGCGGCGCCGGTTGCCTGGCCGCTGAATTCGCGCGAGCGCCAGACATGGGTATAGCCCAGGCGTACCCCGTGCCAGTGGAACACCACGCCCGCGGTGAATTCGCCCACTACCGGGTGCTTGTCCACCGACGGGCCGTCGCGGAACAGCGGCCCGTCGAGGAACAGATCAAAGGCCATCAGGCGGGTGTCCACCCCGGCGAACAGGTAGCCGCCGGCGGTGTCGACCGCCTCGAAGGTGTGCGACCCGGACAGTGCCGGGTTGATCCGCGGTGGGCCGAAATCGCGTGGCAGGTTGCGGCCCGTGCGCAGGATCGCGCCGGCATTGGCGAAGGTGAAGGGGCTGCCGATGGAGGCGCCCCAGTGCGGGGTCAGATCCCAGTCCCAGCCGCTCCCCAGATGGCCGGATCGGCCGCGCAGCTGGCGTTCGTAGCCCAGCATCAGCGTGGGCTCGTTGCCGATCTGCGCGTCCCATCCGCGCGGATCGGGGGCGCCCGTCAGGTCATGGACCGTCTCCTGGGTGCGGTCGGCCAGGGACGCCGGGCCCACTGTCCCCAGCGTGACCTGCAGCCGGTCGAGCCGGTCGCCGTGGTCCTCGGCCAGGCTGAAGTTCAGGTACAGCCAGCCGGCGTAGGGGCGGTCGTCCGGGTCCGGCTGCTCGCGTTCGATGTCCTCCGGGGTGTACATGTTCTGCGCCAGGTGCACCGAGGTCTTCAGGCGGCCGCGTTCCTCGCGATCGACGAACAGCGGGAAGAAGTCCGCCACGTCCTGGAGCCAGGGCGGGACCCGTTCGCCGCGCCGCGTCCAGCCGGCGCGCACGCCATTGGTGTAGTAGCGGTCCTCGCCGGCGAACAGGTCGTTCTCGAACTCGAAATGCAGGGCATCCACGCCGCCGCGTTCGGCCGCCGCGGGCGAGCCCGCCAGCGACCCCGACAGCAGGGCGGTGACGGCGATTACGGAGACCGCGGGCCGGAGGCAGGGAATGCTCCGGTATGATGGCGCCATGGATTTCTCCAGTCAGATCATCTTTCTCGTCGCCGTGGTCCTGCTCGGCAGCATCCTGTCCAGCGTGGTCACCTCGCGGCTGGGTGTACCACTGCTGCTGGTGTTCCTCGGCATCGGCATGCTGCTGGGCCCGGAGGGCCCCGGCGGCGTGTCGTTCGAGAATATCACCCTGGCCCATCTGATCGGCTCCGCGGCCCTGGCCATCATCCTGTTCGATGGCGGGATGCGCACGCCGGCGCGCAATTTCCGTATCGGACTGAAGCCGGCGGTGGGGCTGGCCACCGTGGGGGTGCTGATCACCTCCGGCCTGACCGGGCTGTTCGCGGTGTGGTGGCTGGGGCTGTCGTGGCTGGAGGGACTGCTGCTGGGGGCGATCGTCGGCTCCACCGACGCGGCCGCGGTGTTTTCCCTGCTGCGCTCGCGCGGGCTGGAGTTGAAGAGCCGCGTGGGGGCGACCCTGGAGATCGAGTCGGGATCCAACGACCCGATGGCAATCTTCCTCACCATCGTGCTGATCGAGCTGATCCTGATGGATCAGCCCGATTTCGGGGTGGTGGTGCTGGTCGAGTTCGTGCAGCAGATGGGGCTGGGGGCCCTGCTGGGGGTCGGGGGCGGGCTCGCGCTGCTGGCGCTGATCAACCGTGTGCCGATGTCGGCCGGGTTCTACCCGCTGTTCGCGCTGGCCGGGGCGCTGGCGATCTTCGGCCTGACCGGCATGGTGGGCGGATCGGGCTTCCTCGCGGTGTATCTCGCCGGGCTGCTGCTGGGCAACCGCCCGCTGGAGGCCTCGCAGAACATCAAGCGTTTCCACGACGGCATCGCGGCGCTGGCGCAGATCGGCATGTTCCTGATGCTGGGGATGATCGTCACGCCCTCGGAGCTGCCGCCGGTGGCGCTGGACGCGGGCCTGGTGGCGCTGGTGCTGATCCTGCTGGCACGCCCGCTGGCGGTGGCGCTGTGCCTGTATCCGTTCCGCTTCCCGTGGCGCGAGCAGCTGTTCATCGCCTGGGTCGGGCTGCGCGGGGCGGTGCCCATCATCCTCGCGCTGTTTCCGTTGCTGGCGGGGCTGGAGCTGGCGGAATACTTCTTCCACGTGGTGTTCTTCGTGGTGCTGATCTCGCTGATGGTGCAGGGCTGGACCGTGGCCTCCTCGGCGCGCTGGCTGGGGCTGGAACTGCCGCCGACCACCACCCGGGTCCAGCGCACCGAGCTGGACATCCCGGGGCAGCAGGAGATGGAGCTGGTGGGCTACCGGCTGGCGGAGACCACGCCGGTGGTGCGCGAGGCCTGGTCCGGTTTCCGTCTGCCCGGATCGGCCCGGGTGGTCGCGCATCTGCGCGAAGGCCAGCTGCTGGAGACCCTGGAACTGCTGGACCTGCAGGCCGGCGACCATCTCTACATCATGGTCGCGCCGGCCGATCTGCCGGACCTGGACCGTCTGTTCGTGCCGCAGGAAGAGGTGCCGGAACGCCTGACCGAGCGCAGCGTGTTCGGGGAGTTTGCCCTCAACGGCGATGCCCTGCTGGGGGCGGTGGGCATGACCTACGGCGCGCCGGTGCCGCCGGAACGTCAGGGCGAGACTCTGGAGGCCTTCCTGCGCGCCGAACTGCAGACCGAGCCGGTGGTGGGGGACTTTGTGGATCTCGGGCCCACGCGCCTGGTGGTGCGCGAGATGGAGGGCGCGCGCATCACCCGGGTCGGCCTCAAGCTGCTGAAGAAGGAGTGATTATTTCTCCAGCATGGCCTTGAGCCCGGCGAGATGGGCGCGCGCCGTGAGCTGCTGGGTCTCCGGGTCCGGCGGCTTTGCGTCGGGCCAGTCGAGGTGTTCCTCGGGCAGCTCGTCGAGAAAGCGCGACGGTTCGCAGTCGAGGGTCTCGCCGTAGCGCTTGCGGCTGCGCGCGTAGGTGATCAGCAGGGTCTGCTGCGCGCGGGTCAGCCCGACGTAGGCCAGGCGGCGCTCCTCCTCGATGGCGTCGTCCTCCAGGCTCACGCGGTGCGGCAGCAGCTCCTCCTCGAAGCCGACCAGGCACACGTGCGGGAACTCCAGGCCCTTGGCGGTGTGCAGGGTCAGCAGCTGCACCGCCTCGGTATCGTCCTGGGCATCGCGGTTGCGGTCGAGGATGTCCATCAGGCTGATGCGGTTGACGATGTCGGCCAGTTCCATGCCGTCCTCGTCGTCCGCCGTGTCGTCGCCGTATTCGGCCTCCGGCGCGCGCGAGCCGGCCAGGCGTGCGACCCAGTCGATGAATTCACGCACCTGTTCCATGCGCCGGGTGGCGGCGCGCGGGTTGGCGCTGTTGTCCAGCAGCCAGGATTCGTAGTCGATGTCCTCGACCAGTGCGCGCAGCAGGGCATCCGGGGCCTCCTCGGCCGCGCGTGCGCGGAAGCCGTCGACCCAGTCGACGAAGCGTTCCAGACGCGCCCGGGCACGCTCGTCCATGTATTCGGCCAGGCCGGCCCCGCGCGCGGCCTGCAGCAGCGAGACCCCGCGCTGGTTGGCGTACTGGCCGAGTTTTTCCAGAGTGGCCGGGCCGATCTCGCGGCGCGGTACGTTGACCACGCGCAGAAAGGCGGTGTTGTCGTCCGGGTTGGCCAGCAGGCGCAGGTAGGCCACCAGATCCTTGATCTCGGCCTTCTCGAAGAACGATTGCCCGCCGCTCAGGCGGTAGGGGATGCCCTGCTCGCGCAGCAGCTTCTCGAACAGCCGCGACTGGTGGTTGCTGCGGTAGAGGATGGCGAAATCGCCCCAGCCGGCGTTCAGGCGGAAGCGCCGGCGCATCAGCTCGGAGACTACCCGCGCGGCCTCGGCGTCGGAGTCCGCGCAGTCGATCACCTCGACCTTCTCGCCCTCGCCCAGCGCGCTCCACAGGCGCTTCTCGAATACGTGCGGGTTGTTGGCGATCAGCGCGTTGGCGGTGGCCAGGATGCG
This sequence comes from Thioalkalivibrio sp. ALE11, assembly GCF_000381205.1. NCBI lineage: Bacteria > Pseudomonadati > Pseudomonadota > Gammaproteobacteria > Chromatiales > Ectothiorhodospiraceae > Thioalkalivibrio > Thioalkalivibrio sp. ALE11. Next base: position 332,625 of record NZ_KB906165.1, read on the forward strand.
GTTGGTGGAGCGGTAGTTCTGCTCCAGCTTGACCACTTCCAGACGCGGAAAGTCCTGCTGCAGGCGCGCGAGGTTTTCCGGGCGCGCGCCGCGCCAGGCGTAGATCGACTGGTCGTCGTCGCCGACCACGGTCAGGCCGTCGCTGACCCCGACCAGCAGACGTACCAGCTGGTACTGCGCCGAGTTGGTGTCCTGGTATTCGTCCACCAGCAGGTGGCGGATGCGGTCCTGCCAGCGGTTGCGCAGCTCGGCGTCCGCGCGCAGGCAGTCCACCGGGCGCTTGATCAGGTCGTCGAAATCCACCGCGTTGTAGGCGCGCAGGGCCTGTTCATAGCGCGGGTAGAGATTGGCCGCGAGCAGGGCCCCGGGGGCTTCGTCGCCCGCCTGGCTGGCCTCGGCCAGCGCCTCGTCGGGGGTCAACAGGTCGTTCTTCCAGCGGCTGATGTGGCCGATCAGGTCATCCACCTCGGCCGCGGTGTCGTCGCGGTGGGTGATCTCGCGCAGCAGCTGGCGACAGTCGCCGGGATCGAGGATGGAGAAGCCCGGGCGCAGGCCGGTGGCCGCCAGTTCGCGGCGCAGGAACTGCAGGCCGAAGGTGTGGAAGGTGGACACGCCCAGCCCGCGGCTCTGTTCCCGCGACAGCCGCCCCTGCACCCGCTCGCGCATCTCGCGCGCGGCCTTGTTGGTGAAGGTGATCGCGACGATCTGGCGCGCGTCCAGGCCGCGCTTTTCCACCAGGTGCGCGATCTTCTCGGTGATCACGCGGGTCTTGCCCGAGCCCGCGCCGGCAAGGACCAGCAGCGGACGGTCGGTGGTGGAGACGGCGGCGTGTTGCTGGGGGTTGAGCTGTTCGGACACCGGCGGGTCGCTTCCTCGGGACGCGGGCGCGTAAACTACCCCACGCGTCATTGATCATAAAGCCCCGCCGGTCGGCTGTCGTCGCTCCCGGCGGGCACGTCATGGAGGCAGTGTGCCGCAACCGTCCCGTGTCGACGAATCACCCGCCAGCGGGGGCCTTCCGGCCCTCGATGCCGGGGGCTTCCACCACCGCCTGCAGGAGGTGGACGGGGCGGCCGTGGTGATGTTCACGCGGCCCGGCTGCAGCGCCTGCCACGCGATGGGCGACGCCCTGCGGCGCTGGCGCGCCGAGGGCGATGCGCCCGAGCTGTTTCGCGTGGATGCCGAGATCGACACCGCACTGGTGCGCGAGTTCGAGGTCTTTCACCTGCCGGCACTGTTCGTGTTTCTGGACGGCGAGTACCACGGCCCGCTGCAGGCCCCGCCGCGCGTGCCGCTGCTGCGCGAGGCCCTGGAGGCACGCCTGCGCCAGCCGCCGGAGGAGGCCCCGTGAGCGCGGCCGGCGAGGACGTCGGGGCGTGCGACTGGTGGCCGACCGCCGGGCGCAGCGAGAGCCCGAATCAGGATGCGCGCCCGGCCGGGATGCAGCCGGAGCTGATCGTGGTGCACGCGATCAGTCTGCCGCCGGGCGAGTTCGGTGGACCGCACGTCGAGGCCCTGTTCCACAACCGGCTGGACCCGGCCGCGCATCCGTTCTTCGCCGGGATCCGTGACCTGCGGGTGTCGGCGCATGTGTTCATCGATCGCGCGGGCCGGGCGACCCAGTTCGTCCCGTTCAGCCGGCGCGCCTGGCATGCCGGCGTTTCCGCGTGGCGCGGGCGCGAGCGCTGCAACGATTTCTCCATCGGGATCGAACTGGAGGGGGACGACCATACCCCCTTCACCGCGGTGCAGTATGCCGAGCTGGCGGCGCTGATCCGCTGGCTGCGGGAGCATTTCCCGGCGATCGCCGCGGACGCCCTGGCGGGGCACAGCGACATCGCCCCGGGGCGCAAGACCGACCCCGGTCCGTGCTTCGACTGGGATCGGTTGCACGCCCTGCTGGGGGAGCCTCGAGCCATCGCCCCCTGGTGAATCCACCCCTGGAGCAAGTAGATGATCGTCGACCTGATGCGACACGGAGAGCCCGCCGGCGGCCAGCGCTTTCGCGGCCACGGCTGCGACGACCCCCTGAGCGAGACCGGCTGGCGCCAGATGGAGCGCGCCGCGGCCGCCGAGACCGGATGGCAGCGGATCGTGACTTCGCCGCTGGCGCGCTGCCGCGCGTTTGCCGAACACCTGGCGGACGAGCGTGGTGTGGCGCTGGCGACGGCGCATGACCTGCGCGAGATCGGCTTCGGCGCCTGGGAGGGCCGCACCCGCGCCCAGCTGCAGGAGGAACGTCCGGAGGAATACCGCGCCTTCTACGCCGACCCCGAGCACAACCGGCCGGAGGGGGCGGAGATGCTGGATGCGTTTCGTCAGCGGGTGGCGGCGGCCTTTGCCGAGAGCGTGGAAGCGCCCGGCCGGTCCGACGAACACGTGTTGCTGGTGGTCCACGCCGGCGTGATCCGTGCGCTGGTCGGCGGCGTAATGGCCGTACCGGACGGCCACCTGTTCCAGCTCGACTGCGACTACGCCAGCCTCACCCGGATCCATCGCCAGACCGACCGCGGCTGGCGGCTGGCGTTCACCAACCGGGTCGTGGCGGACTGACTCAGCCGGCGTTGCTCTTGCGCTTCGGGACCGCCTTCACCGACAGGTAGTAGTCGTTCTCGAGGATGTCGATCAGACGGTCGATGTTGGGGTGCCTGCCCGGGTTGGCGCGGGCCTCGTCGGCATGGCTGCCGTACATCAGCAGACCGGAATTGGCCGCCTTGGGGCCGATCCCGCCGAAATCCAGCGCCAGCTGGTAGTACACCTGCAGGGAGAGCTTCTGCCCCTCCTGGTTCTCGATGGTGGCGGTGGGGTTGTAGTCCTCGCCGAACAGTTCGAGGCGTTCGATATTGCTCACGTCGGGCAGTTTTTTGGACATGCCGGGCTCCTCGGATGAATCGGCGGCATTATCGGGGCTGCCCGGCCCGGCCACAACCGTCCGCAATCATGGCGGGTTCGTCGCGTCGTGCCGCTCCTGCTACGATAGCGGCTTTTCCCCGAGGACCGAGAACATGCAGGCAAGCCCGTTCCTGGAAGCCGCGCAGGCTGCGGCCGACGCCGCCGAGAAGGTGATCCGTCACTACTACGAACACGGCGTGGACGTTGAAACCAAGGCCGACGACACGCCGGTCACGCGTGCCGACGTGGAGAGCGAAGAGGCGATCCGCTCGATCATCCGCGAGCGCTTTCCGGATCACGGTTTCTACGGCGAAGAGACGGGCCAGTCGGACATGGACTCCGACTATGTCTGGCTGATCGACCCGATCGACGGCACCAAGAGCTTCGTGCGCCGCTACCCGTTCTTCTCCACCCAGATCGCGCTGATGTACAAGGGCGAGCTGATTCTGGGCCTGTCGAGCGGGCCGCAGTTCGGCGAGCGCGCCTGGGCCGAGAAGGGACAGGGCGCCTGGCTCAACGGCGAGCGCATCGGCGTGGAGAAGGGCATCACCGCGGTCGATCGCGCGACCCTGTCCACCGGCAACCTCCGCTCGCTGGCGGCGCGCGGCGACTGCTGGAGCGCGCTGGGCGGGATCGTCGCCGAGGTCAACCGCGTCCGCGGTTACGGCGACTTCTACCATTACCACCTGCTGGCCCGCGGCAGCATCGACTGCATCGTCGAGTCGGACGTGAACATCCTCGACATTGCGGCCCTGGCCGTGATCGTGCGCGAAGCGGGCGGGACGTTCACCGACCTCGCCGGCGGCGAGCTGGACCTCGACACCAGCACGGTGCTGGCGGCGGGCACCCCCGAGCTGCACGCCACCCTGCGCGAGCGTCTCGCCTGGGGGTGACCCGCCGAGCTGGCTAGTCGAGCAGCCCGTGGCTGCGCAGCTTCTTGCGCAGGGTCGCGCGGTTGAGGCCGAGCACGGCCGCCGCGCGGCTCTGGTTGTGGCCACAGCGTTCCAGCACGCAGGCCAGCAGCGGGCGTTCGACCTCCTCCATCACCAGGGCGTAGAGGCCGTGGCTGGACTGCCCGTCCAGGGTGTCGAAATAGTCTTCCATGGCCTGATGGACGGACTGCGCGAGGACGCTGTCCGATTCCGGCGGCGCGGCCGGACCCTGTCCCGGCCATGTCGTCTGTCCGTTGCCGTCCTTGCGACGCGCGGGATTCCCGTTGCTGCTCATGCGGCCCTGTCCGAATCGTCCGCAGGCGAATCGCCTGATGGAAACATTGCCTCGAGGCGCCGGAGCTGTTCGCCGGCGTCCTCCAGGGCGAACAGTTCGGCCCGCAGTGCGCGGGTCTCTGCCTCGCCTCTCCCCAGCTGCTCAAGATACCAGCCGATGTGCTTGCGGGCGATACGCACGCCCTGATGCGGACCATATTGCCGGTGCAGGGCGGCGACGTGCTCGCGCATCAGCGCCGCGATGGACGCGGGGCCGGGTTCGTCCGGCAGGACCTCGCCGGCCAGCGCGGCGCGGATCCGTCCCGGCAGCCACGGGCGTCCCTGCGCGCCGCGCCCGATCATGATCCCGGTGGCGCCGGTGCGGGCAAGGGCCCGCCGGGCATCCTCGACGTCGCGGATGTCCCCGTTGGCCAGCACCGGCAGGTCCGTGGCGGCCACCACCCGGGCGATCGCCTCGTGATCGGCCGCGCCGCGATACCCCGCCGCCCGGGTACGGCCATGCACCGTGAGCATCGCAATCCCGGCATCTGCGGCGATCCCGGCAATGGTTCCCGCGTTCATGCGTTCGGGGTCCAGGCCCAGGCGCATCTTCAGGGTGACCGGTACGCCGGCGTTGTCGGTGAGGGCCTGCAGCAGCTCGCGGACCAGCCCGGTGTCGCCCATCAGCGCCGAACCGGCGGCGCGGCTGCAGACCTTCTTGGCCGGGCAGCCCAGGTTGAGGTCGATGATATCGGCACCGCGGGCGACGTTTTCACGCGCTGCGTCGGCCAGGGCTCCGGGCTCGTTTCCCAGCAGCTGGACGATGCGCGGTGACGGTTCGGCCGCGTGATCCAGGCGGTGCCGGCTCTTGGCGCTGTCCCACAGGTTTTGCTGCGAGGTGACCATCTCCGAGACCGCCGCGCTGGCCCCCAGGCGTCGTGCGAGCAGGCGGAAAGGCCGGTCGCTGACCCCGGCCATGGGCGCGAGGAAGACCGGCGGGTCGGAGAAATGGTGGCGGCCGAGCTGCATGCCGTCAGTTTAGCAGCCCGCACGCCCGGCGCAGGAATCCGCGTCAGCGGGGGCGGACGTGGACCCCGCTCAGGCGCGGGTGCTCGGTGCGTATGCGCAGGGCGACGGGCCAGGGTCGGTGGGCGGCCATTTGCGGAGGGGGATCACCGTCCGGGGCATAGACCCGCGGATGGATGCGCTCGCGGGCATGGGTGCGGCCCAGGGTGTCCGACAGGGCAATATCCAGCAGCGGCCAGGCCTGAGCGCGTGATTCTCGGTTGTAGAGCTCGAAGATGAGCCAGCGGCCGCTGCCGGCGCCGGCCGGGTGCAGCGAAGGAGTGGAGACACGAACGGACTCGGGCGCGCGATGGGCGCGTTCGGGGCAGTGCAGGCGCTCGCACAGCGAGGTCCGCAGGGTCTCCAGCGCGGGTTCTTGCGTGATGGCGCGTGGCGGGAAGGCCAGCAACTGGAAGATCAGCCCCAGCAGGAGGAGGCCCGCCAGCGCGGCACCGCCGAAACGGGTCCGGTGTGCGCTTCGGGCGGGTCGTATCTGCGGGCCGTCCGGGCGCCCCGGAGCCCCCCGGGCGGGACGCTCGCGCTCCGGCTCGGGATCGGGGGCTGCGGGGGGGCGCGTGGACGGTTCCGGGTACGGCACGGAGCGCGCGGACTGGGTGTCGGGAGATCCGACGGTCGGGTGCGAAAGGGTGGGCGCTCCTTCGTCCGGCCTGCCGGGGGCGGCGGGGACCGGCTGCAGGCCGGCCCCGTTTGCGGGTTCGCCCGCCGGGGCAATCTCCAGAGCGGGGAACCAGGCGAACGCACGGCCACAGGCCTCGCAGCGGACCCGTGCGTGGTGCGCGTTGCCGGGCGGGCGGGCCACCACATGGGCAACGCTGCAATGCGGGCAGCGGACCAGCATTACGCGGCAGGCCGTCCGGCCGGTGGGTCAGCGGCGGCGGCCGTCCAGCAGGGCCCAGCCATCGCGGGAATCGCGGACACCGATATCGAATGCATGGGCATAGGCCTCCATGACCTCTTCCGCCTGACGATCCAGCAGTCCGGCCATCAGGATGCGCCCGCCCGGACGGGTGGCCGCGGTGAGCACCGGGGCCAGTTCGATCAGCGGGCGCGTGAGGATGTTGGCCAGCACCAGATCGGAGCCGCCTTCGGGCAGCGGGTGATCGGTGAGTCCGGCCTGCAGACGGTCGCTGCCGATGCCGTTGGCGGCCGCGTTGGATTCCGTGGCCTGGACCGCCTGGGGATCGTTGTCGATCCCGAGGGCGTGGCGCGCCCCCAGCTTGAGCGCGGCGATCGCGAGGATCCCGGAGCCGCAGCCGTAGTCCAGCACCTCGAGGTCACGCGGCGGGTCCTCGGCCAGGGCGGTCAGGCACATCGCGGTGGTGGGGTGGTTGCCGGTGCCGAAGGCCAGGCCGGGGTCGAGGTGCACGAAGACCCCGTCCTCGACGTCCGGTTGTTCCTCCCAGGACGGCACGATCCACAGCGGCCCGCCGCAGTGGATGGCCTCCAGCCCGTCCAGGCCCGCGCGCACCCAGTCCTGGTCGGTGATGTCGGTGACCTGCAGCTCGGAGGGGGCGGGGTCGCGCTGGAGCATCGAGGCCGAGGCCAGCTCCGCCGCGGTGCGGTCGGAGAACACGGCCTTCAGGCGGATGTCCGACCACAGCGGGTGGGTGCCCGGGGGCGGCTCGAACAGGGGTTCGTCGGCGGCATCGAACAGTTCCACGCTGACCGCGCCCAGTTCGAACAGCAGCTCTTCCAGGGCCTCGGCATCGCCGGGTTCGACCCGGCATTCCAGTTCGGCAAGACTCATGCGGCCCTCAGTGTGCCTTCAGCTTCTTTTCCAGGTAGTGGATGTCGGTGGCACCCCGCTGGAAATTGGCGTCGTTCATCAGGTCGGAATGCAGGCTGATGTTGGTGCGGATGCCGTCGACGATGATTTCGCCGAGGGCGCCGCGCATGCGCGCGATGGCGATGTCGCGCGTGGTGCCGTGGGCAATCAGTTTGCCGACCATGGAATCGTAATGCGGCGGTACCGCATAGCCGTTGTAGATATGCGTGTCCATGCGGATCCCGGGGCCGCCGGGGGCGTGGTACTGCTGGATGGTGCCGGGGCTGGGGACGAAGGTCGCGGGGTCCTCGGCGTTGATGCGGCATTCGATCGCATGGCCGTGGATGGTGACGTCGTCCTGGGTGATGCCCAGCGGTTCGCCGGCGGCGATGCGGATCTGCTCACGCACCAGGTCGATGCCGGTGACCTGCTCGGTCACCGTGTGCTCGACCTGCAGCCGGGTGTTCATCTCGATGAAGAAGAACTGCCCGTCCTCGTACAGGAACTCGAAGGTCCCGGCCCCGCGATAGCCGATCTCCTGGCAGGCGCGGATCAGGCGTTCGCTCATGTCGCGGCGCTGGGTGGCGGTGATCTCCGGGGCCGGGGCCTCCTCGATCACCTTCTGGTGGCGCCGCTGCATGGAGCAGTCGCGCTCGCCCAGGCATACCGCGTTCCCGTGGGTGTCCGCGAGGATCTGGAACTCCACGTGGCGCGGGCGCTCGAGGAATTTCTCCATGTACAGGGTGTCGTCACCGAAGCCCTGACGGGCCTCGTTGCGGGTCAGGGAGATCGCGTTGAGCAGCGCACCCTCGGTATGCACCACGCGCATCCCGCGGCCACCGCCGCCGGCAGCCGCCTTCACGATGACCGGGTAGCCGATCTCGCGGGCCAGCTGCAGGTTGGCGTCGGGGTCCTCGCCCAGCGCGCCGCCGGAGCCCGGCACGCAGGGGACCCCGGCGGAGAGCATGGCCTGCTTGGCCGAGACCTTGTCGCCCATCAGGCGGATGGTCTCGGCGCGCGGGCCGATGAAGGCGAAGCCGCTGGATTCCACGCGTTCGGCGAAGTCGGCGTTCTCCGACAGGAAGCCATAGCCGGGGTGGATGGCGCCGGCATCGGTGACCTCGGCCGCGGCGATCAGCGCCGGGATGTTGAGATAGCTCTCGTTCGAGGGGGCGGGACCGATGCAGACCGATTCGTCGGCCAGGCGCACGTGCTTGAGGTCGCGGTCGGCGTCGGAGTGCACGGCCACGGTGGCGATGCCCATCTCGCGGCAGGTGCGCAGTACCCGCAGGGCGATTTCGCCGCGATTGGCGATCAGGATTTTTTCAAACATGCTCGGACCTGTGTTCGGCGAAGACGGTGAAGGCTCACGCGATGATGAACAGCGGCTGGCCGTATTCCACCGGGTTGCCGTTCTCCACCAGGATCTGGCGGACGGTGCCGGCCTGGTCCGCTTCCAGCGGGTTGAGCATCTTCATCGCCTCGATGATGCACAGGGTGTCGCCCACCTCCACCTGCTGTCCGACTTCGACGAACGGCGTGGCGCCGGGGCTGGGGGCGCGGTAGAAGGTGCCGACCATGGGCGCGGTCACGCGGTGGCCCTCGAGTTCCTCCGGTTCATCCGCGCCCGCTTCCTCGGCCGCGGCGGCGGGAGCGGGCGGTGCGGGCGGCGGTGCGGCGGCCGGCATCGGTGCGGGCTGTGCCTGGGGGACGCCCCCGGGCGAGCGGGTGATGCGCACCGACTCCTCGCCCTCGTTGATCTCGATTTCGTGGATCCCGCTCTCCTCGAGCAGGTCGATCAGTTTCTTGACCTTGCGGATATCCATGGGTGCCTATGACTCCTTGATGGCTGCAATCGCCGCGTCCAGCGCCAGCCGGTACCCCCGGGGGCCGAAACCGGCCAGGGTAGCGGCGGCGACGTCGGCCAGCAGCGATGTCTGCCGGAACGCCTCGCGGGCATGGACGTTGCTGATATGGATCTCGTAGAACGGGATCGCGACCCCCAGCAGGGCGTCACGCAGGCTGACGCTGGTGTGGGTCAGTCCGCCCGGGTTGATCAGGATACGGCGCACGTCCTCGCCCGGCGCCGCGTGGATGCGGTCGATCAGGGCGCCCTCGTGATTGCTCTGAAAGCAGTTCAGGCGGATCCCCGCCTCGTGCGCCCGGTTCTCCAGATCCGCCTCGATGTCCGCCAGCGTGGCATGGCCATAGCGCTCCGGCTCCCGCTGTCCGAGCAGGTTCAGGTTGGGGCCGTTGAGCAGCAGGATGGTGGCCATGACGGGAATCGGCGGCGATCCGGACGTGAATGGGGGCGAACGCGCCGGAACATGCCGGCGAATCCATGGCCGCGATTCTGCCGCAGGGCGCGCGGGGTGTCCAGCACCTTCGCCGTGCGCCGGAGCGTGCCCGCGCGGGTCAGAGGTATTGCTCCAGCCAGCCGTGCAGGTCGTTTTCGGTAACCTCGCCGCGGTGGGTCTCGCGCACGGTCCCGTCACGATCGATGACCACGGTGTAGGGCAGGGCCCCGATCCGGTTGCCGTATTCGGTCTGGATCTGCATGGCCTCGTCCTGCCCGATCAGGATCGGGAATTCGATGCCGTAGGTGGCGACGAACTGCTCGGTGGCCGACTGTTCGTCCACCGCGACCGCGACGATGTTGAAGTCCTCGTCCCGGTATTCTTCCCAGGTTTCCTGAAAGAGCGGCATTTCCTTCTTGCAGGGCGGGCACCAGGTGGCCCAGAAGTTGAGTACCACCAGGTCGTCGTCCCACTGGTTGAAGGCCTGCTCCTCGCCGTCCAGGTCCGGCAGGGTGAAGTCGACGCGCGACTCGCCGGTCGGGGTGTCCTCCGGCCCCGCGACGTCGGCGGCATCGACATCCGGGTCGCCGCCGGTCGCGGTGTCGCCGGACCGGTCGTTATCCAGGCAGGCGGTCAGGGCCGGGGCGCACAGCCCGATGGCCAGTGCCAGCCACCAGCGGTTCCCGTTCACGGGCGCACCCCCAGGGCATTGTCCAGGTGCTCGAGGAAGGCCTCGGCGTTGAGGTAACCGACGCGGCGAAACTGCGGCAGTGGTTCGCCGTCGCGGTCGTAGAACACCATCGCCGGCGGGCCGAACAGCTCGAAGTGCTGCATCAGTTCGCGGTGCTCCGAGGTGTTGTCGGTGACGTCGGCCTTCAGCAGATGGACATCCGCGGTGGCGCGGATGACCTGCGGGTCCTGGAAGGTGGTGCGTTCCAGGCGTACGCAGTCCACGCACCAGTCGGCATAGAAGTCCACGAACACCGGTTCGCCGCGTGAGGCGGCCTCCGCCACCTCCCGTTCGAGATCTTCCAGGCTGTCGATGTAGGTGAACTCCATCTCCGTCGGTCCGCCGTCCGCGGTGGTGACGGCGGGCTGACTGAGGGTGGCCAGCGGGCGGGTCATGTCCTTGCCGCCGGTGGCCGCCCCCAGCATCAGCAGGATGCCGTAGATCAGGATCACCAGGCCGAGCCCCTTCCACAGGGTGTGCCAGCCGGATTTGCCTTCGGGCAGACTCTGCAGCGCCCCCATGTACACCGCGACCACGATGAACAGGGTAGCCCACAGGAACATCGCCACTTCGCCCGGGATGACCCGTTCCAGCAGCCAGATGCCCATGGCCAGCAGGCCCACGCCGAACACCGCCTTGATGGTATCCATCCACGGGCCGGCCTTCGGCAGCAGGCGTCCGGCCGAGGTGCCGATCGCCAGCAGGGGGGCGCCCATGCCCATGCTCAGGGAGAACAGCGCGATCCCGCCCAGCACGGCGTCGCCGGTCTGGCTGATGTAGAGCAGGGCTCCCAGCAGCGGCGCGGTGACGCACGGCCCGACGATCAGGGCCGAGAGGAAGCCCATGACACCGGCGCCGAACAGGGTGCCGCCCTCCTGGCGATTGCTGATGTTCGACAGCTTGCTCTGCACGCCCGCGGGCATTTGCAGGTCGTAGAAGCCGAACATCGACATCGCCAGCGCGACGAAGATGGCGACGAAGGTGCCGATAATCCAGGGATTCTGGAAGGCGGCCTGCAGGTTGGCCCCGGCCATGCCCGCCAGCACCCCGGCCACGGTATAGGTGAGTGCCATCGCGAGCACGAACACCAGCGAGATGAAGAACGCCTTGCGGGTGTTCATCTCCTTCTGGCCGAGGATGATGTTGGACAGGATCGGGATCATCGGGAACACGCAGGGCGTGAAGGTCAGCAGCAGGCCGAAGCCGAAGAACGCCAGGGCCACCAGCCACACGCGCCCGTCCGCCAGCTGCGCCGCGATGCGGTCCTGTTCCGAGGCCGGCGGGGCGACGGCGTCGTCGTCCTCGGGTGCGGCTTCGCCTTCATCGGGCATGGCCGCCGGGTCGGCCTCCTCGGCCAGATCGGCGGCAAAGCTGACCGCGACCTCCTGGGTCAGCGGCGGGTAGCAGATACCCGCGTCCGCGCAGCCCTGGTAGTCCACCGCCAGCACGATGTCGGCGACGTCGTCGGCATCGCGCTGCACCGGCACCAGGATCTCCACCTCGTCGCGGAAGATCCGGGTCTCGCCGAAGAACTCGTCTTCGTGCAGTTCGCCGTCCGGCGGGCTGATGTTGCCCAGCTCGATGCCTTCCCCTTCGGCGACGCGCACGTCCAGCTGGTCGCGGTAGAGATAGTAGCCGTCGGCGATGTCGAAGCGCAGCACCACGGCGTTCTGGCTGATCGCCTCGGCGGAGGCGGCGAACGCATCCTCGGGGTCGAGCAGATCCTCGTCCCCGGCAAGCTCGCCGGACATCTGGCCGAGCTCGTCCAGTGCGCCTTCCCCGGCCGCCGCGGTGTCGGCCTCGGCCTCGGCGTCACCCGGCAGGCCCGGCAGGGTGATCGACACGGTCTGGAAATGCGGCGGGTAACAGATGCCGGCATCCGCGCAGCCCTGCGAGCGTGCGGTCAGCTCGATGGTCTCGCTTTCGGCGGCCAGTACCGGCAGCTCGATGCTGACCTCGCCGCGATAGGTCTCGACCCGCCCGAAGAACTCGTCTTCCTTGATCTCGCCGTCCGGGATCGCCGGATCGCCCAGTTCCAGGCCGGGGCTTTCCGGTTCGAACTCGAACTGCTCGCGGTACATGTAGTACTCGTCCGCGATGTCCCAGGTCAGACGGATGGTGGATTCATCCACCGCCTCGGCACTGATCGCGAAGGCGTCGTCCGGGTCGAGCAGGTCGTCGTCCATGCCGAACTGTGCCGCGGCCACTCCGGGCAGCAGCAACAGCGCGGTGAACAGGGCGGCAAGCCAGTAACGGAGGTTCATCGGGTGCATTCGCGGATCCAGTTCAGGTAGTCGGGCAGTCCGTCCTCGATCGGCAGGGCGATGATTTCGGGCGTGTCGTACGGATGTTGATCGTGCAGGGTGGCCCGAAGTTCGGGCCAGGCCTCGCGCGAGGTCTTGATCAGCAGGGTGACTTCGCTGTCGACCTCGATGCGGCCCTGCCACTGATAGATCGAGCGGCCGGGCGGGAGCATGTGCACGCAGGCGGCGCGGCCGGCCTCGACCAGGTGGCCGGCCAGGCGTTCGGCGGCGTCGGCATCGTCCAGCGTGGTGATGACCAGCCAGGCCGGTGCGGGGTCGGATTCGCTCATGGTGAAGTGCGTCCTCCTGGTTCAGTCCGGATGCTCATTCCAGGCCGAGTTCGATCCGTGCCGCCTGGCCCGCCCGCGGGGCGAGGCCCTCAGGGGGCGTGAACTCGACCCGCAGACGATAGGCGGGGGCGTCCTCTTCGCCGCTGCGCTCCCAGTCCACGTGCTCCACCCGGCCGTCGACGCGGGTGTCGTTCAGGATGACGGTGACCGGGTGCCCGGGTTCCAGGCGTGCGGCGGTATCCGCGTCCACGCGGCCGCGTGCATGCATCGGAGCGTCGCGTCCGATCACCGCGAGAACCGGCGGAACCAGCGCGGGGTTCACGTATTCGTTGCGGGTGACGTCCAGACGCAGCACGCGGCCCTCTCCGGGCGCGGCGATCTCGGTGTCGTGCACGTCCGCGCGGGCCTGGCGGACCCGGGCGCGGGCCTCGGTCAGGCGCGATTCGGCCGCGGTGTGGTCGATTCGGGCCAGTTCCAGTTCGCGCTCGGCGATCAGGGTCTGGTCGTACAGGTCGCGGGCCTTGCGCAGTTCGCGTTCGGTTTCCGAGGCTTCCAGCTCCAGGCGTTCGACCTCGGCCTGCGCTGCGGACAGTTCCGCACGGGCCCGGCGATCGTCGATGCGGAACAGGGTGTCATCTTCCATCACCCGGTCGCCGGGCCGGACCCCGATCTCCCGGACCTGGCCCGCGACGGGCGCGGTGATCCGGTACTGCTCGCTCCAGGCGAGCTCCGCGTCCACAGTCTGGGCGCCCGCGGCCGGGCTCAGCAACAACAGCGCGAGGCTCGCGCCGATCGCTCGCCGGGTGGTGTGCGGGATGGGGTGAATGCGGGTGTTCATGGGGTCCCTCCAAAGGCGGTGGCGTCGGCGGCGAACGGACTCAGGTCTTCGCGGCCGGTCAGCAGGGCAAGGCGTTCGTAGGCCAGGGCCAGCTCGAATTCGGTACGGGCATTGAAATGCGCGGCCGCGCTCTGCTGGACCATGGAGTCGCCGAGGTCGGCCTCGTCTTCCATCTGGTAGAGATAGCGAGCCCGGCTGATGTAGAGGTCGCGGTAGTCCATGCGTGCCAGTGCCTCGTCGCGCTGCACCTCCAGGGTCCGGATTTCGTGAACCAGTTCGCGTACCCGGTTGCGGGCCCGGAGCATGGCCTGGTCGCGTTCGGCTTCGGCTTCCCGGCGCTGGGCCACCGCGCGGCCGACTCGGGCATCGCCGCGGCGCCCCTCGAACAGCGGCACCTCCAGTACCAGTGCGGCGGCGAAGGGGTTGCGGTCTCCGCCGAACTCCCGGTTCCAGTAGCCGGTCTCGGCCTCGGCATACAGCCGGGGGCGGCTTTCACTGCGGGCCGCCTGCACGCGGCCGGTGGCGGCCTCGACCCGCTGGCGTTCGGCGGCCAGGGCCGGGCTGCCGGACTCCAGGTCCGCCAGCAGGCTGCGCAGCTCCGGAAGCTCGGGCAGGTCCAGCGGCAGCGGCGGGCCGAGGACGTCGGCCGGCGGGCGTCCGCGGTGATGCAGGGCCTCGGCCAGCTCGGCGCGGCTGCGCTGCTGGCGGTACAGCGAGCGTTGCCGCTGGGTGAAATGCTCCTGGTATTCCGCTTCCGCCTCGAACAGGTCGATGTCGGAGACCTGGCCCAGCTCGTTGCGCTCCTGCATGCGTTCGAGGGTCACGAATGCGGCGGCCATCGCTTCGGTGTCGCGGGCGAAGGCCAGATCGGCGAGGACCACGTCGAAGTAGCGCTCCAGGACCTCAAGGCGGTGCCGGGCGAACGCCAGCCACTCCTCCTGGCGCGCGGCCTCCAGCGCGCTGGCCCCGGCCTCCTCGCGCGCCCGGGAGTGGCCGAAGTCGCTCAGCAGCTTGCGCGCGACCAGGGTCGCACGCGAGTCGTTGTTGCGGTCGTCGGCGATGTTGTCGTTGGGCTCGATCCAGCGGGCTTCCAGCCGCGCGTCCACGCGCAGGTCACGGTCGGCGCGCGTGGCTTCCAGCTCCGCTTCGGCCGCTTCGCGTCGGGCGCGGGCCTGCTGCACGCGGGGGTGCATCGCATTCACCGCCTCGATGGCATGCTGCAGCCGCAGGGGCTGGGGCAGCGGCTCGATGTCCGGCACCACCTCGGCCGACGCGGGACCGCCCGTGCCGACGGCCAGCACGAGGCACGCCGTCAGGAGGGCGCCGGCACGGCGCCCCCGGACAGGGAGACGAGGAGTCATGTCCGCTCCTTTGCGTTCAGCGGCCGCGCTGCTCGCGGCGGAAGCGATTGAAGTTGGTTTCTTCGTGGTGCCCCTCGGCGACAAAACGCCCCAGGGTCAGGAATTCGTCCGCATCGCGGGTGGCCCCGGTAAAGCGGTGGACCGGTTCGCCGTCCAGGTCGAAGAACTGAAAGACCGGCGTGGCGCGCACACGGAAGTCGCGCGTGGCGAAATCGGCCATCCGCCGGGTCTCGCCGTCGAAGTTGGTGATCTCGACGTCGCCTTCGATGTCCACGCTGAAGATGGCGAAGTGTTCGCGGTAGTAGTCCTGCACCTGCGGCTGATTGAGTACCTGGTTCTTCATCCGATGACAGAACGGACAGGCATCCATCTCGAAGAAGATCAGGATGCCCTTCTTGCCTTCCTCGCGGGCGAGCTCGAGCTCCTCCTGGAAATCGCCGAAGGTCGGCTGGAAGAAGTGTTCTTCCGGATCACGCGGGTCGTCCTGGGCGACGGCCGTTCCGGCCAGCATGAACGCGAGGGTCAGCAGCAGGACCGGAATCACTCGTTGGGACAGCGGGCTGCGTTTCATGTGGCCTCCTTTCTCCGGTGGGCGTCTTCTGTCATTGAGACGCAGGGGAGGGTCGCGAAATTCCGGGGTCACGGCAAGGGAACCCGGCCGAATCGACACCCGTACCCGTGACGTGCTCCAATGATCCCCTCTTTGTCGAATCCTCCTCGCGATGCGCAATCCCCTGTTACCGCTTCTGGTCTTTCTCGGTTTCATCCTGCTCGAGATCTTCGGGTTCGCCTGGGTCGGGGATGCCGTCGGTGCGCTCGCCACAGTGGCGCTGGTCGTGGCGACCGCGGCCGGCGGGATCGTGCTGTTCCGGGTGCAGGGCTTCTACCACTGGCGGCGGCTGCAGCAGAGCCTGGCGCGCGGCGAGGTCCCCGCGCGCGGTCTGCTGGAGGGCTGGCTGCTGATGGCGGCCGCAGTGCTCCTGCTGGTCCCGGGATTCTTCTCCGATGCGGCCGGGGCCGTGTTGCTGGTGCCACCACTGCGCCGGCTGATTGCCGCGGGCATCCTGCGCCGCGGTCTGGTGCGGGCGCGGACCGGCCCGTTCCAGGGGCCCGGCCATGATGCCGGCGGCCCGATCGAGGGCGAGTTCCGCCGGCACGATGACAAGGCTGGCGGTCGCGACGTGCTCGACCACGATTCCGGCGACGACGATCGGCGTCGCTGACCCCTTGTCGGACGCGTTTCCGTGCTCTTGACTCGTGTTCGTTCGCCCCTATGATTAGCACTCGTTGCGGGTGGCTGCTAACAGGGCATCCATCCGGTTCCCTCAGACCCCTGTTATGAACAGACAGAAAGGAGTTTCCACCATGAATCTGCGGCCTTTGCACGATCGCGTGATTGTGAAGCGCATGGAAGAAGAACGCACCACGCCCGGCGGCATCGTGATCCCGGATTCGGCGGCCGAAAAGCCGATCCGCGGTGAAGTCGTGGCCGTGGGCAACGGCAAGATCCTGGACAACGGCGAGAAGCGTGCGCTGGACATCAAGGCCGGCGACAAGGTGCTGTTCGGCAAGTACTCCGGCACCGAGGTCAAGGTCGACGGCGAAGAAGTCCTGGTGATGCGCGAAGACGACATCATGGCCGTCATCGAGGGCTGAGCCCGCATTCGCGTCACGTAGTTTTATTCAATTTCAGGAGCAGAATCCGACATGAGTGCAAAAGAAGTCCGCTTTGGCAACGATGCCCGTACCCGCATGGCCAAGGGTGTGAACACCCTCGCCAACGCCGTGAAGGTCACCCTCGGTCCGAAGGGCCGCAACGTGGTGCTCGACAAGGCCTTTGGCGCCCCGACCGTGACCAAGGACGGCGTGTCCGTGGCCAAGGAAATCGAGCTGGAAGACAAGTTCGAGAACATGGGCGCCCAGCTGGTCAAGGAAGTCTCCTCGCAGACCTCCGACAGCGCCGGTGACGGCACCACCACCGCGACCGTGCTGGCCCAGTCCATCGTGCACGAAGGCATGAAGGCCGTGACCGCCGGCATGAACCCGATGGACCTCAAGCGCGGCATCGAGAAGGCCGTGACCTCCGCCACCGAAGAGCTGAAGAACCTGTCCAAGCCGTGCACCGAGCACAAGGCCGTGGCCCAGGTCGGCTCCATCTCCGCCAACTCGGATACCGCCGTGGGCGAGATCATCGCCGACGCGATGGACAAGGTTGGCAAGGAAGGCGTGATCACGGTCGAGGAAGGCTCCTCGCTGGAGAACGAGCTGGACGTGGTCGAAGGCATGCAGTTCGACCGCGGCTACCTGTCCCCGTACTTCGTCAACAACCAGCAGAGCATGAGCGCCGAGCTGGATGATGCCTACATCCTGCTGGTCGACAAGAAGATCTCCAACATTCGCGAGCTGCTGCCGGTGCTGGAAGGCGTCGCCCAGAACAGCAAGCCGCTGCTGATCATCGCCGAGGACATCGAAGGCGAGGCCCTGGCCACGCTGGTGGTCAACGCCATGCGCGGCATCGTCAAGGTCGCCGCCGTGAAGGCCCCGGGCTTCGGTGATCGCCGCAAGGCCATGCTGCAGGACATCGCCGTGCTGACCGGCGGCCAGGTGATCTCCGAAGAGGTCGGCCTGTCGCTGGAGAAGGCCACGGTGGAAGATCTGGGCCGCGCCAAGAAGGTGCAGGTGTCCAAGGAAAACACCACCATCATCGACGGCATGGGCAACAACGACGACATTCAGGGTCGTGTCGCCCAGATCCGCAAGCAGATCGAGGAAGCCACCTCCGACTACGACAAGGAAAAGCTGCAGGAACGCGTGGCCAAGCTGGCCGGCGGTGTTGCGGTGATCAAGGTCGGCGCGGCCACCGAGGTCGAGATGAAGGAGAAGAAGGCGCGCGTCGAGGACGCCCTGCACGCCACGCGTGCGGCGGTCGAGGAAGGCGTGGTGCCCGGCGGTGGTACCGCCCTGCTGCGGGCCTGCAATGCCATCCGCGACCTCAAGACCGACAACGAGGAGCAGAACGCCGGTATCAACATCGCCCGCCGCGCGATGGAAGAGCCGCTGCGCCAGATCGTCTACAACACCGGTGACGAGCCGTCCGTAGTCCTCAACCAGGTGCTGGAAGGCGAGGGCAACTACGGCTACAACGCCGCAACCGGCGAGTTCGGCGACATGATCGACATGGGCATCCTGGATCCGACCAAGGTGACCCGTTCGGCGCTGCAGAACGCGGCATCGGTCGCGGCCCTGATCATCACCACCGAGGCGATGGTGGCCGATCTGCCGAAGAGCGACGACAACGCCGGCGGTGGCGGCGGTGACGACATGGGCGGCATGGGCGGCATGGGCGGCATGGGAGGCATGGGTGGCATGATGTAATGCCGGCCCGGCTTCACCGGCCAGCCCCCCGGGACCCCGCTTCGGCGGGGTCTTTTTGATGGAGTCGACGTCAAAATGTCTCATGTATGGCACAGCGTTGTGACACCGAGACAGAATCCACGTTTGATTGCGTGCAAAACCGTGAATGGTGTGCCACTATCAAGGCGATGTGGAGGGTCCGGGCCGTGAGCCGTCCTTCCGTCCGGATAGGGCCGGGATCGGTGTGCAGGCGTCGCTTCCTGAATTCCCGCAATCCGTCGTCATCGTTTCTCCAAGGAGGCAAAGAATGAATCAGAAGCTTGTCAAGAACCTGCTGGCCGCCTCGGTGGCCTCGCTCATGTTCGGCGCGGCCGGCCAGGCCGTGGCGGGCAGCCACTCCACCCCCGCCGCCAACGTCACCGACTCCTCCGGTGCCGTGGTCATCGACGGTTCCGGCGAGTGCGTGCGCACCTCGAGCTGGGCGCCCGAGTACGTGCGCCATTCGCAGTGCGCCGGCTACATCGAAGAAACCGCCGAAGCGCCCGAGCCGGATCCGGAACCCGCTCCGGCCCCGAGCCCCGAGCCGGAATTCGAAACCACGACCCTGAGCGCCGAAGTGCTGTTCGAATTCGACAGCGCCGAGCTGCGTTCCGAAGGCCGTGCCGAGCTGCGTGACCTGGTGGCCGACCTGACCGCCGACGGTGCCTCCTACACCTCCGTGCTGGTTGAAGGTCACACCTGCACGATCGGTCCGGCGGACTACAACCAGGGCCTGTCCGAGCGTCGCGCGCAGAGCGTGGCGGACTTCCTCGCTTCCGAGGGCATCCGCGAGAGCGACATCGAGTCCATGGGGCATGGCGAAGACCGTCCCACCGCGGACAACTCCACCCGTGAAGGCCGCGAGGCCAACCGTCGCGTGGAAGTGACCTCCGACGTGGAGCGCCGGGTCGACTGATCGACCCCGCTCCGGATCGGAGTGCCGGACCCCCGGCCGCTTTCGCGGTCGGGGGTTTTTTTGTGTACGCTCCCGGAAAATCGCGATGACCGCCGAGCGCGCGTCGTCCGCTGCCGCGACAGGGAGGGTCATGCCAAGCGCATTCCGCCGGGGTCCGAATTCGCGCCGTACCATCTGCTTCCGGTCGGTCGCGGCTTTCTTTGCGCTCGCCTGGCTGCTGGCCGGGCTGCTGCTGTCGGCCGTCCCCGCGCACGCTGCGGACGAGCCGTGGCGGGTGGCCGTGGCCGAGACGGGCTGGCCCCCGTTCGAGTATCTCGACCATCGGGGCGAGTGGTCCGGGCTGACCTCGGATTACCTGCGCCTGATCGCCCAGCGCCAGGGTCGTGAGCTGGAGACCGTGGTGGTCCCGGACTGGGACGCGGTCCTGGAGGCGGTGGAGACCGGAGACGCGGACGTCGCGGGCTCCTTCGCGCGGGTCGAGGGCCGCGCCGAAGCGCTGAACTACACCGAAAGCTATGTCGACAATCCCGTCGTTCTGGTCACCCGGCGGGACACGGAGGACCTGCGCCGTCTGGAGGACCTCGCGGGCCGCAGCCTCGCGGTCGAACGCGGTCACGCCCTGGATCAGCTGATCCCCGACGCCCATCCGCAGATCGATCTGCAGCGTTTTGCGGACGCCGAGACCGCGCTGCGGGCCGTGGCGACCGGCGAGGTGGAGGCATGGGCCGGCAGCCTGCTGGTGATGGCCTGGGTCGCGGAACGCCATGGCCTCGCCAACCTGCAGGTGCGCGGGCCACTGCCCTTCGCCACCGGTTCGCTGCGTTTCGTGACCGGGCCGGAGGATGCGGCGCTGCGGGATACGCTCGAGCGGGAACTGGAGGCGATGGATGATCCCACCCACGCCGAGCTTCGGCGTCCGTGGATGGCGGACGCAGTGACGGCCTGGGGCACCGGACGGCTGGTCGAGCTGACCGACGAGGAGCGCGCCTGGCTGGGCGAGCACGGCGCAATCCGCTACGCCGCCACCCCGGACTGGCCGCCGTTCGACGACCTCGGCCCCGAGGGCCAGCATCGGGGGATCAGCGCGGAGTTCCTCCGGCACGTGGCGGAACGCACCGGGCTGGTCTTCGAGCATGTACCGGTGGACTCCTGGAGCGAGGCCGTGCGCCTGTTCCGGGACGGCGAGGTCGATCTTCTGACCAGCGTGCAGCGGACCCCGGAACGCGATGAATTCATGGACTTCACCCGTCCCTATCTGGAGATCCCGCTGGCGCTGGTGACCACGGTGGACGGCCCGTCGGTCGGGTCGCTGTCGGATCTGGCGGGTCGGCGGGTCGCGGTCCTGGCCGATTCGGGGATGCTGGCCGATCTGCAGCGTGCGCAGCCGGACGCGGAGATTGTCGAGCGCCCCTCCACCGATGCGGTGCTGCGGGCGGTGGCCGATGGCGACGCCGAGGTCGCGCTGGACAACCTGCTGGTGGTGGCGGGGCCGGTCAGGGCGCGCTACGCCGGATTGCTGGAGGTCGCTTCCACCGTCGATGGCGCGGACGAGCGCCTGCGCCTCGCGGTGCAGCCCGGCGAGGGCCGCCTGCGCGAGATCCTCGACCGGGGCCTGGACAGCGTGACCCCGGCCGAGGCGGCGGCGATCCAGCAGCGCTGGACCACGATCACCATCGAGGAGGACATCGACTGGGGGCGGGCCCTGCGGCTGGCCGCCCTGGTCGCCGGGGTCGCCCTGGTGATCCTTGCCATCGTGCTGTATTTCAATCGCCGCCTGCGCCGGGCCTATGCCGATCTGGAGGCCGCCCAGGCGCAGCTGGTCGAATCGGAGAAGATGGCGGCACTGGGTTCCCTGGTGGCCGGCGTGGCACACGAGATCAACACCCCGCTGGGCGTGGCGATGACCACGGATTCGCAGCTCAAGTCGGATCTGGACACGTTGCAGCGGCGCTACACCGCGGGCGAGATGACCCGTTCCGATCTGGACCGGCTGCTGGAACGCGCGCGTGAAGGCCACGACATCGTGGCCTGGAACCTCGAACGCGCCGCCGGTCTGGTGCGCGACTTCAAGCAGGTGGCGGTGGACCGCCAGCGCGACGAACGGCGCGAATTCGAGCTGCGCGGTTTTGTCGACGAGGTGCTGCACGGGCTGTCGCCGCGCCTGTCACGCGCCGGGATCGAGGTGGCGAACGCGATTCCGGAAGGCGTGATCCTTGATTCCTGGCCGGGGTCCCTGTCGCAGATCCTGACCAACCTGCTGATCAACGTCGAGGAGCATGCCTGTCCCGAGGGCTGCCGGGTATGGCTGCGTGGCCGGGTGCTGGACAACGATTGGGTGGAGATCGAGTGCGCCGACGAGGGACAGGGCATGGACGCCGCGACGCGTTCCCGGGTGTTCGAACCCTTCTTCACGACCCGCCGCTCACAGGGCGGCAGCGGGCTCGGGCTGCACATCGTCTGGAACCAGGTGACCGGGCGCCTGGGCGGCAGCGTGCGAGTGGAGAGCGAGCCGGGTCAGGGCGCCCGCTTCATCCTGCGTCTCCCCCGGCGGGGCGGGCCTGCCACGAACTGAATTCGTCGGCCGGCAGGGCCGGGGCCCACAGAAAGCCCTGCCCCTCGTCGCAACCCATGCTCAGCAGCAGGTCGCGCTGCGCGGGGGTCTCCACCCCTTCGGCGATCACCCGCATGCCCAGATGATGCCCCAGCTCGATGATCGCGCGGGTGATGCTGCGCGCGTCCTCGCTGGTCTCCAGCGGGGTGATGAAGGCGCGGTCGATCTTCAGGCGGTCGGGGCGCACGCGCCGCAGATAGGCCAGGGACGAGTAGCCGGTGCCGAAGTCGTCGATCGCCAGCTCGAGGCCCAGCTCGCGCAGGGCGTCCAGACTGGTCATGCTGGATTCCACGTCTTCCATCAATACGGTCTCGGTGATCTCCATCTCCAGCGGCGCCTCCAGCGGCTCGTGGCGCCCCAGCAGCCGGCGCAGGCGAGCCGGAAACTCCTCGTCCGCCAGCTGCATCGCGGACAGGTTGACGCTCAGCCGGCAAGGGCGGTCGTAGCGGCGGGCCAGCGCACGCTGGTATTCCAGCGCGAGTTCCAGCACCCGTTCCCCGATCGGGCGGATCAGACCGGAGGATTCCGCGATCGGGATGAACTCCGCAGGTGACACCAGTTCGCCCTGGCGACGCCAGCGCAGCAGGACCTCCGCACCCACGGTCTCGCCGGTGGCCAGGTCGATCTGGGGCTGGAACCACGGCATGAGTTCGTCGCGTTCCACCGCGCCCCGCAGGTCCTGGAGCAGGTTCAGGCGACGTGCCAGCCCCTCGTCGATGGAGCGTGAATAGGTCGCGATCTCGCCCGGGTGATCGCGCCGCGCCAGGCCCAGGGCCACGTCGGCGTTGCGCAGCAGGGTCTCGGCGTCAGTGCCGTCCTCGGGGTAGCGCGTGAGTCCGGCACTGATCTCCAGGCGCAGCGGGGTATCGACGATATCGAAGGGGTCGGCGGTGGCCTGGAACAGGCGTTCCGGCGGGGTGTCCGCCGGCAGCAGCAGGACGAAGGTGTCGCCGCTGATGCGACCGGCGGCATGGGCCTCGGGGAAATGCTCGACCAGCCGCTGCCCCAGGGCCACCAGCAGACGATCCCCCGCGGCGCGCCCCAGGACCGAGTTGAACTCGCGAAAGCGCACGATGTTGACCATCGCGATCTGCAGGTTCAGCGATTCCGCCGGTGTCGTGCTGCGCTGGATCATGGCCTCCAGCTGCTGGGCGAACAGTGCGCGGTTGCCCAGTCCGGTCAGGGTATCGAAATAGGCCAGCTGGCGGGTGCGCTCGTACAGTGACAGGTTGTCCAGCGCCACCCCCAGATTCATGCCGAAGACCTGCAGCAGCTGGCGCTCGACCGATTCCAGTGGCCGCCCCACATGCAGCCAGATCACCGCCGGTGCCTCGTGTTCGCCCGAGCCGATATGCACGAACAGATCCCCGTTGCCGTCATCGCCCAGGCCGCGTTCGAGGCTGCGGCGAATTGCCGACACGGGCATGCCCGACCCCTGGCTGTCCAGCGCCTCGCCCGGAGCGGCGTCGATGCCGGCGACCGCCAGCAGTCGTGGGGGATCGGTTCCCTCGATCACCGCGCCGTGCGGCGCGACATCCAGCGCCCGGGCCAGCTGCTGCAGCATGTTTTCGGCAAAGCGGCGCCGTTCGCGGTCGCGCAGCAGCAGTGGCACGGTGTCGACGATGAAGCGCAGGCCTTCTTCGCTCCGATGCACGATCATCAGGTCACGATAGGCGCGCAGGGCCGCCAGCGTGGTGGCGTACAGCCGCTCCGCGCTGAGCTCGGTCTTTACCCGGTAGTCGTTGATGTCGTAATCCGCGATCACCTGGTACCCGGGTGCCAGCCCCGGGTAGCCGGTGCGCAGCACGATGCGCACGTCGCGGTTGCCGATCTCCTCGCGGATGCTGCGCACCAGTTCCAGCCCGGCGTGGTCGTCTTCCATCACCACGTCGAGGAAGACCAGCGCGATGTCGTCCTGCTGCTGGAGCACGCGCCGCCCTTCGGCGGCGGAGTAGGCGTTGAGGAATTCGAGCGGGCGTCCCTGAAAACGGACATCGCCCAGGGCGAACCGGGTCGCGCGGTGTACCTCGGGCTCGTCGTCGATGATCAGTACCCGCCAGGCGCGTTCTTCGGTGGCGGCGGCGGGTGGGTCCTCGTCGCGGAACAGCGGTGGTTCGGTGGAATCCGGCAAGGGGCCCTCCGGCATGTCGGGGCAACTCCCGCAAGTATCGCACGGGATATCCCGGGGCAACAGGTGCGTGGTCCGCAGCCCCGGTCCGGGGCGGGATCAGCGCTCGTGGCGGTAGATCAGGTCGATCGTCTGGCCCGCGCTGCCCGAGGAGGTCTCCACGCTCAGCGAGCGGGTGAGTTCGTAGCGCAGCAGCACCCGCGAGGTGTTGTCGAACAGCCCGACCGTATAGCGCAGCAGCAGTCGCGGCGACAGGTAGAGCCCCAGGGTCAGCGCGCTCTGGTCGAGGCCGGCATCGGTGTCCAGCTCCACCTCGTCCAGGCCCAGCTCGGTGCCGATGCGCTGGGTGATCATCGCCCCCTGTTCCAGGCCCCAGCCGGCGGCTGCGGCGGCCAGCATGTTGCCGTCGGATTCCGATGCCCCGGACAGCGGCCGCCCGGTCAGCAGGTAGGACAGGGCCTCGGTCTCGTCCATCGGCGGTTCGGAGAAGATCCGGCTGCGCAGGGCATCCGGGGTGCCGCCGATCTCCAGGCCCACGGTCACGTTGTATTCGGGCACCCGGCGTACCGCGCGCAGGTCGAGATCGGGCGCCTCCGGCGGTCCCTGGAACAGCAGGATGCCGCGGTCGATCTGCAGGTCCTGGCCGTAGGAGGTGTATTCGCCCTCGGGGATGCGGATCTCGCCGAACATCTGCGTCGGGCGCCCGGTGACCTGTTCCACGTCCACTTCGCCGGCAAAGCGGGCCGTCAGGCCAAAGCCGTCGAAACGTACGTCATCGCCCAGATGCAGGCGCACGCGGATATCCATGGGGAGCGCCGCCGGACGCTCCTCTTCCTCACCGACAATGACCTGATCGCCCGATACCCGCACCGCGCCCGGCGGCAGGTCGGGCGGGCGCAGGCGCGCCCACGGCACGCTGATACCGCCACGGATCGCCAGGCCCTCGTCCGGGCGAAAGCGGATGCGCAGGGCCGGTTCGATCAGGGCCTCCGCATCGGCACGGTTGACCGCGAGGAAGTCTTCCCCGTCGACCCGCAGCAGGACCTGCGGGCCGTCCTCGCCGAGATCGGCACGGCCGTCCAGGTCGATCCGGCCCTCGCCGGACTCCAGGGCCCCGCTGATCGTCATCTCGCGCGCGGACAGCACATCGGCGCGCAGCTCCGGGATCGCCACGTCGATGCCCGCCTCGGGGATCGTGACCCCGCCGTCGTGGAAGCGCAGCCCGCCCTCCACCAGCGGGTCCTGCAGCGGCCCGTCCAGTCCCAGCGCCAGCTCGAACGCGCCGCGCAGGTTCTCGATCTCCGGGCTGGTGGCCGCGAGCCAGGCAAGATCCTCCAGCCGCGCTTCCAGGTCGCCCTGAATGCCCGTCACCCCGTCTTCCTCGCGCAGGGCGATATCGGCCCGGGCCATGCCGTTGTCGAGGAAGTCCATGCGCAGCTCGGCATCCACGTCGCGGTCGCGCACGCGGGCCGTCAGCCGGGTGTCCCGCCACGGGACCTCCTGCAGCAGGTCGTCGCCGTCGCGCACCTGCAGCACGCCATCGCTCGGGGTGACCGCGAGATCCGCATCCATCCGGCCGTCGGCATCCAGACGCCCGTCGGCCTGCGCATCCACGGTGCCCTGCAGCGCCAGTTCCGGGGGCAGCAGCGGTTCCAGCCAGGCCAGGTCGATGGCTCCCAGGCGGGCGGCGAAGCTCGCCTCCCCGGAGGGGTCCAGGCGGCCTTCGGCGCAGATCTCGCCGCCGTCGCGTTGCAGGCACAGCCGTTCCAGGCGCGCCGACTCGGGACCGCCTTCCACCGCCACCGGCTCCGCCAGGGACCAGCGGCCGGCGAGCGGCTGGTCGAGTGCGAGCTGCTGGATGCGACCCCTCCAGTGCAGCGCTTCGGTGTCCAGGCCGCCATCCACGGCCAGCTCCAGCTGGCCGAATTCGGCGGACTCCAGATCCAGCCGCGCCCGATGTTCGTCGGCGGTGCCATCGGCGCTCAGCTCCAGGCGTTCGATCAGAGTCTGCCCCGCGCTCGCGCCCCCGTGCAGGCTCAGGTCGATCTCGGCCGGGGCGGTCTCCGCGAGCCCGGTGTCCGCCTCCAGTTCCAGCCGTTCCAGGGCGAAGTCCTCGTAACGCAGTTGCGCGCCGTGGCCGCGGGCGGTGATCCGCGGGGCCTCGCGTTCGCCATGCATGCGGGCATCCAGCTCCAGTTCGCCTC
Organism: Thioalkalivibrio sp. ALE11; assembly: GCF_000381205.1. NCBI lineage: Bacteria > Pseudomonadati > Pseudomonadota > Gammaproteobacteria > Chromatiales > Ectothiorhodospiraceae > Thioalkalivibrio > Thioalkalivibrio sp. ALE11. Next base: position 358,644 of record NZ_KB906165.1, read on the forward strand.
CCAGTCCCGGCATCAGGGCGTCCAGCCCGGGTGCCTGCAGCGCGAGGTCCAGGTCCAGGGTGTCGGCCACGCGCCCCGCGATCCGGGCCCGGTTGTCCCCCAGCCCGAGTACGAGCTCGCGGATGTCGAGGATCTCGTCTTCCAGGCGCAGTTCGCCGCTTCCGGAGACCGGCTGATCGCGCAGATGGCCGTCGAGCCGGCGGATGCGGGCCTCCACGGTCGGTCCGTCTTCCGGGTCCAGCCGGCCCGCGGTGTGCAGGTCCAGTGCGAGGCGCCCGGGGAAATCGGGGGCGGCCAGGCCGGGATCGAGCTCGCGCGCGCGCAGGTCGAGGTCCCAGTCCAGGCCGGCGCCGTAGCCGACCTCGCCGCTCAGGCCCAGGTGCGCTCCGGGGTCGCTGCGCAGGTTGAGTTCGCGGATGAGGGCGCGCCGGGCGTCCAGCTCCACGCGGCCGTCGCCACGCACCCCGACCCCCTGGGCGCTCGCCTCCAGCGCGGTCAGCGCCAGGCCGGCTTCGAAATCGGCTTCGGCCGGTGCCAGGGCGCCGGTCAGGGCAAGCCGCAGGCGGTCCAGCCGGGCATCGGCATCGGGCCGGAACTGCGCCGCATCCACTCCCTCGAGGTCGAGGTCCAGGGCGAACGGCCAGCGGGTCTCGGGATCATCGGCCGCCGCCTGCAGCCCGTCCAGGTGCCCCTGCAGGCTCAGGCGGGCATCGCCCAGGCGGAACTGGCCCTGTTCGAAACGGGCCCGGCCTTCGGCCAGCTGCAGGTCGAGTTCGCCGGTCAGCGGCTGGTCTTCGAAATGGCCCTCCAGTTCGGTGAGGGTCACCGCGGCCTCCAGCGCGGCCAGCGGGTTCTCCGCCCCCGGTGGCAGGCGTCCCCGGCTGGTCGCGCTCAGGCGCCGGATTCCGGCATCCAGCTCCGGCATGTCGTCCAGTGCCGTTTCCAGCGCCGCGAGATCGAGATCGTCCAGATCCAGTCCGAGGTCCCAGGTAAGCTCGTCGGCGAAGCCCGCCTCGCCGCTGATGGCGAGATTCCCCGCCGCGGAGCGCAGATTCAGGGTCTCCACGCGCGCGGAGGCCAGGTCGCCGTGGGCCGCGAGCTGGAGGGCCAGCGCGGGCCACGGGTCCAGCCGTGCACCGGTGGCCAGCGCCAGATCCCAGTCGTCCGGGGTCGCGTCCGCCTGCAGTCGTCCGGCGTCCAGCGTCAGCCGGGTGTCGGGTTGCAGCGCCAGCGCGAACGCCTCCCAGGCGTGTTCCAGCTCCAGCGCGGGCGCGTCGAACGGGTCGTGCAGGGTGGCGCGGGTCTCCATCGCCGGGCCGGCCTCCACCCGGTGGTTCAGGCGCAGGCTGCGCAGCAGATCACCTTCCAGCTCGAGCACCCCGGCGACGTCCTCGCGTTCCAGCCATTCGCCGGCCGCCTCGGGCAGCCCCAGCCGCCAGCGTCCGCCGGCCTCCAGCGGGAAGTCGCCGTCGGCCTGCAGCCGGGCGTGCAGGTTCAGCCGCAGCGCCGGGTCCGGCAGGGCCACGTCCAGATGGTGCAGGTGCAGTTGCGTATCGCGGGCGCTGGCACGGGCCTCCAGGTGCGTGAGGGCGAACAGATCGTCGCCGGTCCGGGTCACGCGCAGATCGGCCAGCCACAGGCGGTCGAGATGGAGGCCCAGCAGCGGGATGGCGATCCGCTCGGGCAGTTCGAAGGCCGGCGGATCTTCCACCTCCTCGGGCTCGGGCACCTCTTCCGGGGCCTTCGGCAGATCCACCCGCAGGCCGCGCGCGCCCAGCTCGGCCACGCGCACATCCAGGGCCAGCAGCCCGGCGATGTCCAGGGCCACGCGGGCCTCGTCCACCGCGATGTTCGGGCCCTCGGGCAGCTCCAGGGTCAGTCCGCGCACGGACAGGCCGCGGAACAGCTTGCCTTCCACCTCCGCGATGGCGAGATCCACCGGGGCGTGGCGTTCGCCCTGTTCGGCCAGCCAGCGGGTGCCGGATTCGGTGGCCAGCAGGGTGACCAGGGCGGCCACCAGCCCCGCAAGCAGGACCAGCAGCACCCCCAGCCCGCGGCCCCCGATGCGCAGCCAGCGCTTCACAGATCCGGCCCCATGGAGAAGTGGATGCGGAAATCATCGTCGGAGTCCGGTCCGTGGGCGATATCCAGACGGATCGGACCGACCGGTGAGCGCCAGCGTACGCCGACACCCGCGCCGTAGACCGTGTCGAAGTCGGAGAAGTCGTCGAAGGCGTTGCCGGCGTCCACGAAGATCGCCGCGCTCCAGTCACCCACCACCGGGATCTCGTATTCGGCACTGCCCACCAGGCGGTGTCGTCCGCCGATGATGTCGCCGTCCTCGTTCTTCGGCCCCAGTTTCTGGTAGCCATAACCGCGGATGGAACCGTCGCCGCCGGCGTAGAAGCGCAGGGAACTGGGCAGTTCCCGCACCGAATCGACCTCGGTGAAGCCGACATCGGCGCGCAGCAGCGCGCGTCCCGGTCCCAGACCGCGGATGTAGCGGGCGTTGCCGCGCACCTGGGCGAAGCTGGTGGTGGACAGGAGTTCCTCCGCGGCCCCCTGGACCGTGCCCTCCAGGCGGTAGCCCCGGCGCGGGGTCATCGGGTCGTCGGCCTCGGTCCGGCTGACGCGGTAGGAGGGGATCAGCAGTCGGGAGGTGTCGGTCTGATCGCTGACGGTGTAATCCTCGTATTCGTAGCGCACCATCTCGGTGGTCTGCCAGCCGGACTCGCGCTGCAGTACACGGCTGGTGCCCAGCTGGAAGCGGTCGAACTGCTGGGTGCTGGTGTCCTCGGTGCGCCAGGAGGTGAACAGGTTCAGGCGTTCGCGCAGCGGGTCGCGCAGCGGGATCTCGTAGTTGAAGGCCACGCCGGAACGCACGGGCGAGGCCTCCACCTCGCCGGTATAGCGGTGACCGCGGCGGTTGGCGTAGCGGTTTTCCATGCCGAAGCGCGTGCGCGGGCCGATGTCGGTGGAGTAGCCGATGCCGGCCTCGAAGGCCAGGCGGTTGCGCGGCTCCAGTTCAACCATCACCGGTACCCGGCGCTCCTCGGCCTCGTCACGCAGCGGGCGCACGCGCACCGATTCGAAATAGCCGCTGTTGTTGAGATTGCGCTGCAGTTCGATGATCCGCGCGGAGGCATAGGGTTCGCCGGGCTCGAATGGCAGCAGACGCTGCATGAAACGCCCGCGCAGGATGTCCTGCTCGATGCGGATCTCGCCCAGCTGGTAGCGCGGGCCGGTATCCATGTGCAGGCGGATGGAAGCGGTGCGCTCTTCGGTGTCCACCTCCAGGCGGCGCATGGTGAGCTCGGCATCGAAATAACCGCGTTCGGCGGCCACCCGGGTGAAGCGCGAACGCAGGGCCTCGTAGCGGTCATGGCGCAGTACGTCACCGATGGCGATCCGTGTCTGCATCAGGATGGCCTCGAACGCAGGGTCCGTGCGGCCCTCTCCCTCTACCCGCAGGTCCAGCGATTTCACGGTGGTGGGCGGGCCGGGGTCGAACGTCAGGTTCAGGGTCCAGCAGGGCCCGGCATCGCGGTCCAGCGACAGTTCCAGCTCCGGATGGTAGTGGCCGATGGCGCGCAGGGCGTCGCGGGAGCGGCTTTCGGCGTCGCGCAATACCCGGCTCTCGCGGAATTCGGGCAGGTCGCAGCGCTGGCGCGCAAGGTTGAGGGTCGCCTCGATGTTGTCGCGCTGTTCGGCGGTGCCGCCCTCCAGTGCCAGGCGTGGACGTTCGTCCCCCGCTGCCGGCGCGGCCAGCAGGAGCTGCAGCGCGAGCAGGGCCGCGAGGCAGGGACGGCACAACCGGGCGGGAACGGGGATGGAAGTCATCGATGGCGGGTCACGCGATCACGGGGGAAGGGCCGAATGGGTGTCGACAGGCCTGACGGGTCTCTCTTCCGAGTCCCGACGCGGGCTGCGGGTTCCGCGCTCGCTCGTTTCCTGCGAGGGTCAGCCGCTCGGGCAGTCGACGCCACTTTCCCGCGAGAATACCACCAGATGGGAGAAATCCAGGCGCAGGCGGACATGCTCCCCGATCACGAAGTTGTCGTGCGACGGTGCCATGCACTGCACGCTGAGGCCATCGGGCAGGCGCAGGGTGTAGAGGAAATCCGCGCCGCGGAAGGCCTTGTCCAGCACCTCGGTGCGGACCTCCCCGTGCTCGTTGTCGATGGCGATGTCGTCCGGACGCACCAGCACGTCCACCGCGGTCCCCGGGGCCAGTGCCTCGGACAGCGGGCCCTGCAGGTGGCCCAGGGCGGTGTCGACCTGGTTGCCGGGCTCCACCATGCCGGGGATCAGGGTGCCCTCGCCGATGAAATCCGCGACGAAGCGGTTGGCCGGGCGGTGGTAGAGGTTGTAGGCGCTGTCGAGCTGGGCGATGCGGCCTTCGTGGATCACCGCAATACGGTCGGCGAAGGCGAATGCTTCGTTCTGATCGTGGGTCACGAGGACCGCGGTGGTGTTCTCCGCGCGCAGGATTTCGCGCACCTCGCGCGCCAGTTCGCCGCGCAGCTCGACATCCATGCTGGAAAAGGGTTCGTCCAGAAGCAGCAGGCCCGGGCGTGGTGCCAGGGCACGGGCCAGGGCGACGCGCTGTTGCTGCCCGCCCGACAGGGCGTGCGGGTAACCCGGTTCATAGCCGATCAGGCCGACCAGCCGCAGCAGCTGCCGGACCCGCTCGTCCTGGGCTTCCCGGCTCCAGTGGCGGATGCCGAAGCGCAGGTTGTCGCCCACCGACAGGTGCGGGAACAGGGCAAAATCCTGGAACACCATGCCCACACCGCGTTTTTCCGGGGGCAGGGTGAACCCCGGGTGACTCATGGCCTGACCGTTCAGGCGGACCTCGCCGCGCATCACCGGCTCGAAGCCGGCGATCGCACGCAGCAGGGTGGTCTTGCCGCAGCCGGAGGGGCCCAGCAGGCAGCCGATCTGGCCCTCCGGGAGCTGCAGCGAGGCGTCGTGGACGACCGGCTGCCCGTCGTAGCCGATGTCGACGTGGTCGAGATCCAGAAGCGGCGTATGGGGTACCTGCATCAGCGTTCCTGTGGGTCGTCGGCGCGCGGGTTCGCGGCCGTGCCCGCGGGCATCGCCAGCGGCCGCGAACGCGGGCGGCGGTCGGGGTCGTCGGTGGTGGCCTGCGCGGTTTCGGCGCCCTGGCCGGGGCGCGAGCGCCCGATGGTCATCGACAGGAGGATAACCGGAACCAGCCCCACCAGCACGATGGCGAGGGCGGCGCTGGACGACTCCCGCAGGCGTTCGTCCCCGGCCAGCTCGAAGGCGCGCACCGCCAGGGTGTTGAAATCGAACGGCCGCAGGATCAGCGTGGCCGGCAGTTCCTTGAGGACGTCGACGAACACCAGTAGGAGTGCCGTCAGCAGGGTGCCGCGCATGATCGGCATGTGCACCCGCCACAGGGTCTTGAGCGGATGCAGGCCGAGCGAGCGCGCGGCGTCGTCCATGCTCGGCTGGATCTTGCCCAGTCCGGCCTCGACGGTCTGCAGCGACACCGCGAGGAAGCGCACGGCGTAGGCAAACAGCAGCGCGAACACCGTGCCCGACAGCAGCAGTCCGGTGCTGACGCCGAAGGTCTCGCGCATGAAGCTGTCCAGCGCGTTGTCGAAGGCCGCGAACGGGATCATGATGCCGATGGCGATCACCGTGCCCGGTACCGCGTAGCCCATGCCGGCGATGCGCACCGCCACGCGGGTGATCCGTCCTCCCTCCATGCGCTGGGCGTAGGCCAGCACCAGAGCCAGGGCGACGGCGATGATCGCGGCGGCAGTCGCCAGCCAGAAGGTATTGAACACCAGACCGTAGAACCGCGGATTCATCCACTGATCGGTGGTCTGTACCGCCCACAGGGCCAGCTGCGCCGTCGGGATCAGGAAGCCGAACAGGATGGGCAGCAGGCAGGCCAGAAACGCCCCGGTCGCCTTCCAGCCGCGCAGGCGATAGCGCGGCAGCGTGGAATAACGCCGGCTGGTGTGATGGAAGCGGGCCTTCGCGCGCGACCAGCGCTCCAGCAGGATCAGTATGAAGACAAAGCTCAGCAGCACGGCCGCCAGCTGGGCGGCCGCCGCCGGGTCGCCGAGGCCGTACCAGGTGCGGAAGATGCCGGTGGTAAAGGTGCTGACACCGAAATAGGCCACGGTGCCGTAGTCGGCCAGTACCTCCATCAGTGCCAGGGTCAGCCCGGCGATGATCGCCGGACGGGCCAGGGGCAGTGCGACCCGGCGAAAGCCCTCCCAGGGGCCGGCGCCCAGCGTGCGCGAGACCTCCAGCACGCAGACCGACTGTTCCAGGAAGGCCGCCCGGCTGAGCAGGTAGACGTAGGGGTAGAGCACCAGCAGCAGCATGACCATGGCGCCGCCCAGCGAGCGGATCTCGGGGAACCAGTACTCACCGTAGCCCAGCCCCGTGAGCTCGCGGATCAGCCCCTGCACCGGCCCGGAAAAGTCGAGCATGCCGGTGTAGGTGTAGGCGATGATGTAGGCGGGCATCGCCAGCGGCAGCATCAGCGCCCACTGGAAGACCGAGCGGCCCGGAAACTCGCACATGCTGATCAGCCAGGCTACCGGCACGCCGATCAGCAGTACGCCGATCCCGACCCCGACCAGCAGCACCAGGGAGTTGGTGACGTAGTCGGCCAGCACCGTCTGGCGCAGGTGTTCCCAGACTTCCCCGGCGGGGATGAACACGTGTCCGAAAATCACCAGCACCGGCAGGGCGAGGACCAGCGCGGTGATTACCGCCACCAGCGACCACGGGCTGAGCGGCAGCCGCGGGCGGCGAAAGGCGGGCATGCGGGCCCCGGTGCTGGTGGTGGCTTGGGTCATGGAGTGCAAATAGTAAAGGTTCTTGTTTCGAATTCCATGGGTGACCCCGCAGTCTGCGGGGAGTACGGCCACTGCTGCGCTCCGGGGGTCCACACGCAAGCGCCCCGACCACGGGGTGGCCGGGGCGCTGCGGGGGTCTCCGGGTCAGGCGGGATCAGCGCCAGCCACCCCGGTCGAGGATGCGCACCGCCTCGGCGTTGTTCTCGCCCAGCAGGTGCAGGTCGATGTCGTCGGAGACGAAATCACCGAAGCCGGCGAGGATGTCGCTGGCGGGAACGTCGTCGCGGATCGGGTATTCCTGGTTGGCCTCGGCGTACCACTCCTGGGCGGATTCGGAGGTCAGGTACTCGATCAGCCGCACGGCGTTCTCCTGGTTGGGCGCGTGGGCGGTGACCCCGGCGCCGGAGATGTTCACGTGCGTGCCGCGGTCGTCCTGATTGGGCCAGAAGACCCCGATCTGCTCGGCCACCTCCCGGTCACGGCCTTCACCTTCCAGCATGATGCCCAGGTAATAGGTGTTGGCGATGGCGATGTCGCACACCCCGTCGGCCACCGCGCGGATCTGGTCGCGGTCACCCCCCTGCGGGCGCCGGGCCATGTTGGCCACGATGCCGTTGACCCACTGCTGGGCTGCGTCCTCGCCCTCGGTGGCGATCATGGAGGCGACCAGCGACTGGTTGTAGATGTTGTCGGAGGAGCGGATGCAGATCCGGCCTTCCCACTGCTCGTCGGTCAGGGCCTCGTAGGTCGACAGCTCGGACGGGTCGACCCGGTCGGTGTGGTACATGATCGGGCGGGCGCGCATGGACAGGCCGAACCACTCGCCATCCGGGTCGCGGTAGCGCTCGGGAACGTTGTTCTCGAGGGTCGTGCTCTCGATGCCCTGGAGAACCCCGGCCGCGTGAGCCTGGTGCAGACGTCCGGCGTCCGTGGTGATGAACACGTCGGCGGGCGAATTGCGGCCTTCCTGGCGCAGCCGCTGAAGCAGGGCGTCGGCACCCCCGGTCACCAGGTTGACCTCGATCCCGGTCTCGTCGGTGAAGTCTTTCAGCAACGGCTGGATGAGCTGTTCTTGGCGTGCGGAATAGAGGTTGACCTCACCGGCGTCCGCGGTGGCTGCGTCGTCGGCACCGTTATCGGCGTCGGGGCCACAGCCGGCAAGCGGCAGGGTGATGGCCACCATGGCGGCGGCACCGATGATCCAGTTCAGGGGGCGGGTATGCATGGCTGTTGTTCCTCGAAACGGGTGGTTCCTGTGATTGATTCGCCATAAAAGCGAGAACGATTGTTATTTGTATTATCTTCCGTGGTCAAGTCCTATTAGCCGGATTGTTTGTCGCGGCGGCCCGACCCGGACGTGCACATCGATCGGTGTTTCCCTAATCTGAGACCCATGGACAAGCCACTGCCGCAGACCCCCGCCCCGCTGCCCGCCGCTCTGGAGGACGAGATCCGGCGCCTGTGGGAGGAAATGGAACCGGCAGAAGGCGTAGCGCCGGACTCGCCCCCCGCCGAGCACCGGCCGCTGGCCTTCAGCCATTACCTGGCGCAGACGGTGCGGCGCCATCCGGCCTACCTGGTGGAGGCGCTGGATGCCGAGGGCCGCATACCGGCCTGCACCGACGCGGACTTTCATACGGCCCTGCAGGCCCGGGTGGACGCCGCGGAGGACGAGGACGGCCTGCGTCGGGCGCTGCGCGAGACGCGCCATCGCGAGCTGCTGCGGATTGGCTGGCGCGACCTGGCCGGCGCGGCGGACCTGGAAGAAGTCATGCACGATCTCAGCCGCCTGGCGGATGGCCTGATCGGTGCGGCGCTGGGATGGCTGGATACGCGTTACCGCGAGCGCCACGGCCAGCCGCGCAGCGCCGAGGACGGATCGCCGCAGTCGCTGGTGGTGCTGGGGCTGGGCAAGCTGGGTGGCGGCGAGCTGAATTTCTCCTCCGACATCGATCTGATCTTTGCCTTCGAGGAGAATGGCGAGACCGACGGCGCGAAGCCGCTGGACAACCCGACCTATTTCCAGCGCCTCGGCCGGGCGCTGATCGCCGCGCTGTCCGAGGTGACCGCGGACGGCTTCTGCTACCGGGTCGACATGCGCCTGCGGCCGTTCGGGGATACCGGCCCCCTGGCGATGCACTTCGACGCGATGGAGGATTACTACCAGGCCCATGGTCGGGAGTGGGAACGCTACGCGCTGATCAAGGCGCGGGTGATCGCCGGGGACGTCGAGGCCGGCGGGCGCCTGATGCGCCGGCTGCGCCCGTTCATCTATCGCCGTTACCTGGATTACGGATCGCTGGCCAACCTGCGCCAGCTCAAGCAGATGATCAACGACGAATCCGCACGCAAGGGCCGGTTCGAGGACGTGAAGCACGGCGAGGGCGGGATCCGCGAGATCGAGTTCATCGGCCAGGCCTTCCAGTTGATCCGTGGGGGACGCGATCAGGCCCTGCAGCGGCGCGACCTGCTGGGCGTGCTGGCGGTGCTCGGGGAGCGCGAGCTGCTGCCCGATTACGTGGTGGAACAGCTGGAGCGCGGTTATCGTTTCCTGCGGCGGGTGGAAAACCGCCTGCAGATGCTCAACGACCAGCAGACCCACCGTCTGCCGCGCGAGGGCGATGACCGCGCGCGCCTGGCGCTGGCCATGGGGTTCGAGGACGAGGGCAGTTTCGAGGCCGCGCTGGTACGCGAACAGCACCGGGTCCATGCCCATTTCGATCAGGTCTTCGTTGCCCCGCAGCGGGCCGGCGAAGAAAGCATGGAGGACTCGCCGGAGGCCGATCGCGAACAGCAGATCCAGCGGCTGTGGATGGGCACGCTGAACGAGGACGAGGCCCGTGAGGCGCTGGCCGGACTCGGCTTCAACGATCCCGGGTCGGCCTTCGCCGGCATCAATGATCTGCGCGAAAGCCCCGGGGTGCGGGCGATGAGCACCACCGGGCGTCAGCGTCTCGACCGGCTGATGCCGTTGCTGCTGGGGGCCATCGCCGAGCAGGACGCGCCCGACGATGTCCTGCCGCGGGCGCTGCAGCTGATTCGCACCATCGCGCGGCGCTCGGTGTATCTGTCGCTGCTGGTGGAAAACCCGCTGGCGCTGTCCCAGCTGGTGCGCCTGGTGGGCGCGAGTCCGTGGATCAGCGACCAGCTGACCCATCATCCCCTGCTGCTGGACGAACTGCTGGATCCGCGCGCGCTGTACGCTCCGCCGGACCGCGAGGGCCTGCAGGCGGAACTGGAAGACGAGCTGGCACGCTTCCCGGGGCAGGACCACGAGCAGATGCTGGACCGCCTGCGCCAGTTCAAGCAGGTGCAGACCCTGCGCGTGGCGGCGGCCGACATTACCGGGTTCCTGCCGCTGATGAAGGTCTCGGATCATCTGACCTGGCTGGCGGAGGTGCTGCTGGAACAGGTGCTGCACCTGGCCTGGGAGCACATGGTGCAGCGTTTCGGCGCGCCGCAGTGCGGCGAGGATGCCAGCGCCTGCCGTCCGGCGCGTTTCGCGGTCATCGGCTACGGCAAGCTGGGTGGCTTCGAGCTGGGCTACGGTTCGGATCTCGATGTGGTGTTCCTGCACGACAGCGATGACAGCGCCAGTGCCCGCACCGCCGGGCCGAAGGTGATCGACAACAGCGAGTTCTTTGCCCGGGTCGCCCAGCGGGTGGTGCATCTGCTGGGGGCGTTCACCGCCTCCGGGCGGCTGTACGAAGTAGACACGCGGCTGCGCCCCTCGGGTACGGCCGGTTTGCTGGTTTCCGGGCTGGAGGCGTTCCGTCGCTACCAGGACGAGTCGGCCTGGACCTGGGAACACCAGGCACTGGTGCGCGCGCGTTTCGTCGCCGGGGATCGTCTGCTGGGCGAGGACTTCGCCGCCCTGCGCCGGGAGGTTCTGACCCGTCCGCGCGATGCCGATGCCCTGCGCCGCGAGGTGGTGGAGATGCGCCAGCGCATGTTGACCGAGCACGCGTCGAAACCGGGCGATGGCTTCCACCTCAAGCGCGACCGTGGCGGTATCACCGATATCGAATTCATGGTTCAATACTGGGTTCTGGTTGCCGCGCACGAGTATCCGGCAGTGTGCGAATACCCGGACAAGATCCGCACCCTGGAGGCCCTGGGCGCCAGTGGCGTGATCGACGCCGGGTTCAGCAGCGAACTGGCCGATGCCTACCGCGATCTGCGCAACCGCATCCACCGTTTGACCCTTGCCGGGCGCGACGCCCGCGTGGAACAGCCGGATGCGGAGCTGGAGGCGGTGCGCGCGCGGGTGATGCGTGCCTGGGAGAGCGTATTCGGCGATGCCGATGTTGATGCTGCTTCCCGAGGCTGACCCGACGGAACAACACGAAACCGAGGACGCAAGCGATGTCGATGGCCGACCGGGACGGGGTGATCTGGCTGGATGGCGAGATGGTGCCCTGGCGGGATGCGAAGACCCATGTTCTGACCCACACCCTGCACTACGGGATGGGGGTGTTCGAGGGTGTCCGGGCCTATCCCACCGATCACGGGCCGGCCATCTTTCGTCTCGAGGATCACACGCGGCGCCTGTTCAACTCCGCCAAGATCCTCGGCATGACCCTGCCGTTCACCGCCGAGCGTCTGAACCGTGCACAACAGGCGGCGATCACCGAGAACAATCTCGAGAGCGCCTATCTTCGGCCGATGGCCTTCTTCGGTTCCGAAGGCATGGGCCTGCGCGCCGACAATCTCGAGGTGCACGTGATGGTGGCGGCCTGGAGCTGGGGCAGCTACCTCGGCGACGACGGCATCGAGAACGGCATCCGCATCCGTACCTCGTCGTTCAGTCGGCACCACGTGAACGTGACCATGTGCAAGGCCAAGGCCAACGGCAATTACATGAACTCGATGATGGCCCTGCAGGAGGCCACCCGCTGCGGATATGACGAGGCCATGCTGCTGGACACCGAGGGCTACGTGGCCGAGGGCAGCGGCGAGAACATCTTCATCATCAGCGGCGGCGTGATCTACACGCCGGACCTGACTTCGGCGCTGGACGGCATTACCCGCCGCACCGTGATCGAACTGGCGGCCGAGGAGGGCTTCCGCGTGGTGGAGAAACGCATCACCCGCGACGAGGTTTACATCGCCGACGAGGCCTTCTTCACCGGGACCGCCGCCGAGGTCACCCCGATCCGCGAGGTGGACGACCGGCCGATCGGTACCGGCAGCCGCGGCCCCATCACCGAACTGCTGCAGTCGCGCTATTTCGACGTGGTCCACGGCCGTGACTCGCGGCATCAGGACTGGCTGACCTACGTCTGAACGGCGCGACCCCGACCCGGAGCGAGACCCGAACCATGGTGAATCCCGATACCGCCAGCCATCAGGACCAGTACACGACCGCCAATGCCGAGACGACGGTACGCGTGACCCAGCGGGATCTCCCGCTGCACTGCCCGACGCCCGGCACGGCCCTGTGGGCTTCCCATCCGCGGGTGTTCATCCCGATCGACGAGACCGAGGACGGGCGCTACCAGTGTCCCTATTGCGGCACGATCTACATCCTCGAAGACGCCGCCGACTGATCCCCCCGCCCGGGCCCGGCACGATCCCGGACCCGGGCGCAGGTACGACCATGACCCTGCCCCCCCTGGATCAGGCCCGCGTGCTGGTCGCCGGCGATCTGATGCTGGATCGCTACTGGCACGGCGCGACCGACCGCATCTCGCCGGAGGCGCCGGTGCCCGTGGTGCACGTGCGCGACATCGAGCAGCGTCCGGGCGGGGCCGGTAACGTCGCCCTGAACCTGGCCGCGCTGGGCGGTCGTCCCGACCTGGTGGGGGTGACCGGGGACGACACGGCCGCGTCCGATCTGTCCGCATTGCTGGAGGAGGCGGGCGTTCGCTGCCACTTCCGGCGCCGGTCGGGGGCCGCAACCATCACCAAGCTGCGGGTCATCAGTCGTCATCAGCAGCTGATCCGGCTGGATTTCGAGGACGGTTTCCCCGGCGCCACGGCCGGTGACCTGATGGCGGATTTCGAACCGTTGCTGAGCGACTGCCAGGTGGTGGTGCTGTCCGACTACGCCAAGGGGGCGCTGCGCGACCCGCAGCCGCTGATCCGCGCGGCGCGGGCCGCCGGCCGCCCGGTGCTGGTGGACCCCAAGGGCACCGATTTCTCCGCCTACCGCGGCGCCAGTCTGGTCACGCCCAATCTCGCGGAACTGGAGGCCGTGGCCGGTCCCTGTCCGGACACGGCGGCGCTGGAGCGCGCGGCCACGGGTCTGCTCCGCGAGCATGGTATCGAGGCGTTGCTGGTCACGCGCGGCGCGGAGGGCATGACCCTGTTCCGTCCCGACCGGCCGCCGGTGCATCAGCCGGCCAGGGCACGCGAGGTGTTCGACGTGACCGGTGCCGGCGACACGGTGATCGCGACCCTCGCGGCCGCGGTGGCGGCCGGCGAGACGCTGGAGGATGCGATGCATCTGGCCAACCTCGCCGCCGGGATCGTGGTCGGCAAGCTGGGCACCGCGACGGTCTCGCCGTACGAACTGCGCGCGGCGCGGCACGAGCCGGGGGGCGCCGATCGCGGCGTGCTGTCCCGCGCCGGGCTGATGGCCGCGCTGGAGCGCGCGCGGGCCGCCGGCGAGCGCATCGTGATGACCAACGGCTGCTTCGACCTGCTGCATGCCGGGCACGTGGCCTATCTGGAGCAGGCCCGGGCTCGCGGCGACCGGCTGGTGGTGGCGGTCAACGACGACGCATCGGTACAGCGCCTGAAGGGCCCCGGGCGACCGGTGACCCCGCTGGAGGGCCGCATGGCCGTGCTCGCCGGGCTGGCCGCGGTCGACTGGGTAGTGCCGTTCGCCGAGGACACCCCGGCGGAGTTGATCGGCGAGATCCTGCCCGACGTGCTGGTCAAGGGCGGCGACTACAGGCCGGAAGACATCGCGGGTTATGATGCCGTCACTGCGGCCGGCGGCCGGGTCGAGGTGCTGGATTTCGTCGACGGCTGTTCGACCAGCGCGGTGATGGAGCGTATCCGACAGGGCCATTACTGAGACGAATTCCGGGGCAAAAACACACATGAAAGTACTCTATCTCGTGGGCATGGGCCGCAGCGGTTCGACCCTGCTGGACATCCTGCTGGACGCGCACAGCCAGGTGCGCGCGCTGGGCGGGGTCCGGCGCCTGGCGCATTACGCGCGCAAGCATCCCTGCCCCTGCGGCGCGCCCAGCTTCCGGGCATGCGAGTTCTGGTCGGCGGTCAACGCCCGGCTGGAGGAGCGCCTGGGCTGCAACCTGGAGACCCTGGACGTGCATGCGCGTGACCCGGCCCGTTTCAACGAGCACAACCGCACGCTGTTCGAGGTGGTCTCCGAGGTCAGCGGGGTCCCGTTCGTGACCGACAATTCCAAGTCGGTGCAGCGCTTGCGCCGGCTGATGGCCGCGCCCGACATCGACGTGGTGCCAATCCACGTGCTGCGCGACCCGCGCGGGCGGGCGCAGTCGCTGCGCAAGCGCAAGCAGCAGAACTACCTCCCTACCTTCTCCTATTCCCACCGTTCGCTGCGGCTGTACCACCTGCTGCGCAACGAGCCGCACATCGTGGTGAACTACGAGAAGCTGGCCTACGACCCCGAGGACCAGCTGCCGAAGCTGATGGAGCGCCTGGGGCTGGAGTTCGAGCGCCCGCAGCTCGACTCCTGGGCGGAGATGGCGCATCACAACATCGGTTCGGCGGATGTCTTTCGCAAGACCGAGGGCAGTGTGATCTGGCCGGACGATGCCTGGAAGCAGGTGATCCCGCCGTACATGCAGCGCATCCAGAACGTGATCGCCTGGCCCGGTCGGGTCGCCAACGACGCCAAGGAGCGTCGCTGGGGGCTGGACTGACGCCGGGCGAGTGGCGGATCAGCGCCGCTCGCTGACCTGCAGCAGCCACTCCCGGTCGCGCTGCGCGGCGCGCAGAAGACCGCGCGCCCCCGGCCGGGCAAAGGCCAGCGGCAGCGGATCGAGGATCCACAACGCATGGCCGTCGCTGCCCAGCATGCGCGGATCCCGCCCGCGGAACCGGATCCCGTAGTCTCGCAGGCCCGCCCACAGGGTCTCGGCCGCTTCCGGTCCGGGCGGTTGGCCGCCGTCCGTCAGCGGGTGCATGTCCTCGATCGCCTCCTGGACCAGCCAGATCATGCCGCAATCCGCGGCGACCACTGCCACCGGCCGCGGCACCGCCAGCCCCAGCCGTCGGAAAATGAGCGCATGGCTCCAGACCCGACGCGCGATCCGGCGGGTGAGGGCCGGGCGCAGCAGGGCCGGCAGGGTCTGCCAGGGTGCATCAATCCGCCGGGCGCAGAGTTCGGGCGTGTCCGATGAGGCGGCTGTCTCGGGCAGTTCGCCGGTCGCGTACAGCTGGCGGGCGATCTCGCCGGCCTGCTCGCGCGAGAGGCTGCGCCGGTCGTGGATGATCCCGAGGTCCTCGCTGCGAAAGCGCGGGTAGTGTTTCCAGCCGCGTGCCGCGCGGTGCGCCACCCGGCGGGCATGGCGGACGCGGGCCTGGCGCAGTACCCGCAGGAAACGTTCCAGTTCGGCCTCGCTCGGGCCCCAGCCGCGCAGCTCGTGGTAGCGCCGGAAGCCCTCGCGGATGCGCGCCTCGGGCACGCGGGTCTTGGACGCGTACAGCCGCTGGAGGTGGCGCAGGGCGGCTCGCCGTCCGAGGGCGGCTCCACGCCGGCGTACCCGGTCCCCGTCGATCGCGTACAGCTTGCCGTCGCGGGGGATGAAGTTCAGCCAGTTGAGATCGTTCTGCACGACGCCGGCGCGGTGGTGTTCGGCCAGGGTGGCCAGCAGCCGGGCATGGGCCTCGTGGCCGGGGTCGCCGCCGGGCGGTGGCCAGGGGGCATCCGCCTCGACCAGGTCCAGCACCAGCAGCCACGCGCGGTATTGCGGGCAGTAGCCGGCATGATGCACCGCCGGCGCCGGCACGTCGGCCGCCTCCAGCCGGCGCGCCCCGCGGGTGCCACGGCGCCATTCGGCCCACTGGGCGATCCGCCCGAGATAGAACTTGGCGACTACCGGCCGATCGTCGGGCAACCGGGCGCGAAAGATCCGCCGCTTGCCCGGGTACTCGTGGAGGCAGTCCTCCAGCGCGAGGGTCCCGAGGCCCGGGATCTCCGGGCGGTCACCGGTTTGCGGAAGTCGGGGCATCGAATTCGTAGCCCAGCAGGTCCAGGTCGCGGCGGTAATGCTGCGCCACCATCTCCGCCAGGGTGTCGTCGTAGTAGCTGCGGTAGTCGTCGCGTTCGCTGGCGCGGCGCAGATGCGGGAGCTCGGGCGTCGGGATCCCGATGCGCTGACAGACCGTGGCGAAATCTTCGTGCAGGTTCTCGTAGCGGCCGATGAAATCCACGATCACCCGACCCTGCAGATCGACGATGTACTCGTGCTGCAGCTCCGCCGAGGTGTCCAGCATGTAGTCATACGGCCGTTCGGGGTCGAACTTCAGCCGCAGGAAATCGCCGAAGGTTTTGACCCCTTCCAGGACCTCCGGCTTCTCCCGCCGGATGTGGTGCCAGGAGCTGACCTGCAGATCCCAGGGATTGCGCACGATCGCGCACTTGAACAGCTCGCGGTAGACCGGCTCCGGCAGCATTTCCTTGGCCGCGATCGCCTTGGCGTGCCGCGGGAACTTCAGCCCCAGCTTGTGCCGGGGGCGGGTCAGCTGGCTGACCTGGCTGGCCGCCCACAGCGGGATGCTGTACCAGCCGCCCCAGCGATACGGCCGCAGTGCCGCCCGGATGCTGGTCCCGCCGGTCTTGGCGATGTGCACGAACAGGAAATTCTTGCGATAGGAGATCAGCATGGATCGGGGTTCGGCTGCGAACGGTCGCGGTATTGTAACCGCGGCCGCATCAGGAATCCGCGGGGTTGCGCCGCGCGTTCAGTGAGCGCAGGGCATGGAGTACGGCCTCGTCGGCGTCCCGCCGCGAGGACTGGCGGCGCAGCCAGTCGCGGTGCACGAACTGGATCTCTCCGACGACCTGCGATACCCCGGCCAGACGGGCCACCGCCAGCCGATGGTTGCCGTTCGCCACCTTGATGAATTCGCCCTCCGGGCCGATGGCCACGCCGATCTCGTCCTTGCCCAGACCGGCGACGTATCCGTTCTCCGCCATGTTGCGGGCGAGGCCGCGGTACCGCTCGAGGTACTTGTCCAGTGAGCGCGCGATCTTCTCTTCGGCCTGGTCCTCGGTTTTTCCACGGGCCCGATAGTAGCGATGCAGCGCCTCGATGTGTTCGGAGCGGCTGCGTTCTTCGTCCAGTAGATGTTCCAGCAGGGCGTAGATCGGGTGCAGGTCGAAGGGTTCGGTCCGCCGGTGCCACTGCCCGCGACGCACGCGGCGGGGCAGGAACAGCCCGTCCATGAAAAACCGGGCCTTGGATGCCGGATCGCGCTTGGCGAGGTAGCGCCGGAGTTCCCGGGTGGGCAGGTCGACGAGGACGGGCGGTTTCATGGGGTGTGTGTTTCCGGATTGGTCGTTGGCGCGATGCCCAGCGCCTCCAGATAGGCGCGGGCACTCGTTTCGACGGTGTAGTTGGCGACGGCCTGTTGCAGCAGCCCCGGTTCGATGGGTGCCTCCAGCCCGCGGGCCATCCCTTCGGCCAGCGCGGAGGCATCGCCCACGGGGACGAGCGGGCCGAGGCGGCCCCCGGCGAGGATGTCGCGCGGACCGCTGGGGCAGTCCGTCGACACTACCGGTGTCCCGAGCGCCATGGCCTCGACCAGGACATTGGGCGACCCCTCGAAGCGGGATGACAGCACGAACAGGCTGGCAGCGCGCATCAGCGGATACGGATTGGAGCGGAAACCCGCAAGATCGACATGGTCGGCGATACCCAGTTCCCGCGCCAGGCCCTGCAGGCGGTCCCGCTCCGGTCCTTCCCCCAGGATGATGAGCCGGAACGGTCGCCGGGCATGCAGCAGCGCGAAGGCTCGCAGGAGGGTAGCGAAATCCTTTTGCGGCCGCAGTCGGCCCACCGCCAGGATGACCGGTGTTTCGCTCCGTGTGGCCGCTTCCAGCCATGGATGCTCCGCGGCTTCTTCGGCCCTGGCACTCAGGGATGGCGAGATCACCGGGTTGGCGATCACGCGGAAACGCTCCGACGGGATGCCCCCGATGCGGGCGAGGTCGTCGGCTACCGGCTGCGCCACGGCAACGATGGCATCCGCCAGCGGGTACAGTCGCCGGACGGGGCGGTAACGCAGCCATCGCTGCAGGGCGGTCTTGTCGGCCAGCGAGCCGCTGAGGTGCATCCCCATCCGCAGAACGATCCGCGTCGGGACCCGAGCCAGCCGGCGCGCGCGCAGGGCCACGCGGCCGGCGCGATCCTTGGCTGCCAGCAACGCGTCGGGGCGCTGGCGACGCAGGTAGCGGGTGACCGCGGGCAGTGCCAGCAGGGAGGTGCGCGCATCCAGCCGGATCACATTGACCTCTGCCGGAATGCCTTCCACATGGCCGCCGCGGGCCTTCAGCAGCAGCAGGTCCACCTGCACGCCGGCATCCACGAACCCGCGCAGCAGATGGTTCATCATCTTTTCGACGCCGCCATCCCCGGTGTAGGAAACGAGTACGGCCAGCCGCGGGGTTGTCATGCCGGTTTCCGTTCCTCGTTGTAGGCCTGAAGCAGGTGCGGCCAGCCGAGGGCGCCGCGTTCGCGGGTCGCCGCCCATTTGTCCAGCGAACGCCGCAGACGCGACAGGTTGTCCTGAAGCGCACGATGGTAGCCGATCCGGCCCCGGTCCCAGTCGATCAGCCAGACCTGCCCGTTGCCCTGGATCAGGATGTTGCGGGCGTTGAGATCCGCATGCCAGGCGCCATGGGCGTGGAACCGGGCGATCACCCGGCCGATTGCGTCCCACAATTCGGGCGCGTCCTTTCCATCCCCGATCCATTCGTCCAGCGGGTGGCTGTCCGGGATGCGTTCGCTCAGCAGATCGCCACGATACACCGGCCCGTGGCGGCAGACCCGTGCGGCCCCCGGACGCGGGACCGGCAGACCCAGTTCGTGCAGTTGCGCCAGCAGGCGCCACTCGCGCACCGGCCGGCTGCGTTCCAGCCCGGCCCACAGGTAGGTATCCGTGGCAACCCGGGCCATCAGTCCGCCCCGCCAGTAATGGCGCAGGACCCAGTCGCGCCCCTCGTGATGCAGGAAGTGGGTCGCACGCCGACCGCTGCTACTGCCGGTCCACTGGCCTCGTGCCCGCAATGCCTCGGGGTCGAACAGGTCGTTATTGCACTCCCGGAGCATTCCGGGGTCGGACAGGATACGGCACTGTCGCCTCCGCGGATGGGAGTGCCAGTGTTCAAGCGCGGGCTCGTCGACCTGTCGTGGATTTTCCATGAGGATCACTGGTATTCCAGTCGGGGAATGGCAGGATGAGGGTCCATGTTCCGCTGGCACTCGTCACCCAGGGTCTCTTGAGAGACACACGACGTTTCAGTGGCGTCGCACGCGATGGGTGAGACCGGTCATCCAGAGCGCAAAAGCCTCTTTCCAGTGGCCCGCTCGCGCTCGTCCACGGGCGGCGCGGGAGCAGAGCCTCGGGCGTATCAGCCCGCACCGGACTGCGTGATGAGCCATCATCTCGGCTTCGCGGTCGTTATCCCGTTCGAGAATCTCGGACAACATGGCATAGGGTTTCGGCTGGTCCGGCTCGTGCTGGATCGCGCAGCGCAGATGCTCCCGGGCTTCCCTAACCCTCCCGGCATTCAGGAGGTTGGTAGCCAGGAAATACCGAGCATCAGATTTGTTTGGACAAGCCTCCACCCACTCGCGGCTTGTCTTCATATCCTCGGGGGATGGGCGTCCCGAAAGCCGGGGGAGGGGTATCGGATCGTGCCCCAGAAATGTGCAGATTTGTTCCCCGGCGTTGCCGTCTGCGATGTCCACAGTACAGAGCCGATCTGCCTCGCCCAGATGTTTCTCAAAATACTCCCGTACCTGATGCGTGTGTTGTTCGTGGATTTCTGCAAGCCTTCCCTTAGGAAGCTCAGGCAATCGCTGGATGTTTGCATCCACGTAGAGACGGTACTGAATCCGGTTGTAGGGTGACAGTTTCCGATCCTTCATATGTCCGCGGGCGCTACGTTCCCATTGGTCAGGATCGCGATGGACAAGTATGAAGCGACTATCTGGCCAGCGCTTGGCGAGCTGCGGGTAAAGGCCCGGAAACGGGACGTCGCTGAAGGCGTCACGCGACTCAATGAGTGGGGTCAGCCGTTGCAGTACCTGTTCAGGCTTATCCTCCAGCCCACGTACTGCCTCCATCAGATTCTCGCCATTGAAGAATTTGGGGAAATGGAGTGTGGTGTACCCCAGGCTGGACAGAAGGATGTCCGTGCTGCGAGTCATCGTGCGGTGAAGGGAGACCACAAAAATCTTGCTTTTCGTCACGGGCACTCCTCGAACTCGAAATCCAGCAACTGGATCTCCCTTGCGAAGAAGACCTCGACAATCCTTCGCGTCTCGTCATCATAAAGGCTTACCACATCTCGGCCTTTGCGATACCCCCCCTTGGCAGAAAGGCCCCGCAGAGTTTCACCTACATCCTCCGGTAGTCCAAGCTCACGGGACACGTCGCCCAGCTCTTCGTTCAGCCGGTCATAGCGGATCAATCGATCTACGCCAAGGATGCCGTTGACGGTGTAGTAGTCGAAATTGCTCTTCAGTCCGTTCCCGGAAAGGATAAAATCCCGGAATGAAAGCCCCGCCTTCCGCTTCTTGGGGTCCCAGAAGTACCGAGACACCATTTTATCCCAAGGGTTTCTTTCAATGGAAAATTTGTAGTACGAGTTCCAGATTTCTTCGCCCACGCGCTCACGTATCGCCCGGGCGGGCATGTGGTCCCAGTAGCGCTTGGGGGCGCGGGTTTTCGCTCGCAGGGCCTTTTCCGGATTGCCTGATCGAGTGCCGACAGATGAACGAAGCCAGCGTGGCCATTGTCGGGGCGTCAGGCCGCGCAATGCCTGTTCGAAGTTCTGTGCTGTAGGGTAGCCGCGTTGGTAGCGTTCCTTCTCATCATCCCAGGTAAGTGGAGTTATGACGTCTTCGGGGCCCATGAACCTTGAAAGGGCCATCTCCAGTGATGTCCCGCCGACTTTTCCGGTCTTGATGAAGATAAACTTGTATTTATGTGAGATCAGCATGTCAATAGCCTGTCTCGGAAAGATCGGTCGCAAGCGATTGGGGCAACCTTGTATTGCCGCCATGAACCGTTTCCTTTACTCGTGCCCACAAATCCAGAATCGGGAATTCCGTTAGCCGCTCCCGGTATTGCATGTTTCCCATGCAGCTCCATCGGCAGTCCACGCGTGTTGTCCGCGATTGGATGTGATTCAGTCCCTGGTATCCCGACGTGGATGAGGAGCTCATTCACCGGAGCCTCCTTCATGGCTGCGGCCCTTGTTCCTTGCGCGAGCGGCCTCCTTCTTTTTCTTGCGTTTCAGACGTCGATGGATGAAGCGAATGGATTTCGTCGCGTCTTCGAAGAGCCATTGTTGGTCTTCCTTCATGCCCGTCGGCCGAAGGACCTCCTGGGCAAGCGGCAATCTGCTCAGGTCACGTTCGTAGAGCCACTTCACTTCGGACGGGGTCATGGGTTCGTACGGATAGAATCCGACTTCCCGATACCATTCGGCGAAGCGGTGAAGGAGACTCTTGCGCCGGAATTTTGAGCTCTCGGCATTGGGGAGCCACATCATGAATGGATACGGTGTAAACCCCATTCTGACGCCGAGTTCGCGAGCCTGTTGGTTGTTTTCGCCTTCGGTGGGCATGAAGCCCCAGTTAGCTTTACGCAGGCGAGCGGTGTGAAACAGGCCGGTGGCAGCAAAATGGGCGCGGCGGCTGACTGAGTCATCGCGGAAATAAACTGGCACTTCCGGGTCGATGTGGAAGTTGAGCGAACCGGGGCGCCGGTTGGCCTTGAGGAACGTGGTGGCAAGTTCCACGGCTTCCGGATGGGCTGCGAAAAAGCGCTTCCAATGTTGCTCGTCCCGTTCGTCCAGATCCCGCACGATCTGCTGGTCGTCCTGGATGAACAGGGCCAGGTCGTCACCGTCACGATCATCCAGGGCCTGCTGCATGTTGGCGTAGAGACCGCCCAGATATGCAGTGCTTGCGCGATCGTTGCGTATGACACGGATGCTCTCGCCAAACGCTTCCAGCGCGGTGTCCACTGCGGGGTCGGTGCTGCCATCATCCATCACCGTAACGGGATACTGGGGTGCATGCCGAAACAGCGAGTCGAGGCAATTGTGCAGGTAACGGCCGCGGTTGTAGGAAAAGACGACAATCCGCACGGTTAGCTCGGTTCGTTGGATTGAATGGGGGGATTAGTTGGTCGGATGCCGTCCCATCCGAGTTTTCGGGCGAAAGCGGCGGCCCACATCACCCCGAACATGATTCCATACAGGTGTTCAACCCGGAAACGATTGAGATTTGCACTGGCCAGTGATGCGACCAGGAACGTCACCAGGAATGCAGCGACCGCAAGTGCCAGGAAGCGCGCTGCATTGTTTCGTCTCAGCTGAATGCGTATTTCATTGGTGGAGAGCAGGATTGTCATGATGATGAATGCGTATCCGATGCTCCCAAACCGGAGCATTATCTCAAGGTGGCCGTTATGGAAATGCCCCTGTCGGCCTTCAAGGACCTCGGGAAGATCAGGGTCCTCGAATCGGAGATATCGCGGATCAGCTGGCCCGTATCCCATTATGGGGCGTTCAATGAGATAGTCGAACCCCGTCACCAGATAAGCGGCCCGGATGGCCTGCCCGTCCGAGGGCAGCTCCTCGATCCAATTGCTCGGTGGCGTGGTGACCATCTCCCGGAGAAATTCCCCCTGGTCTCCAGCGGCCCACCGGTCCTGAATGTTGTCCCATGATGCGGGGAGTACCCCTGCCGTGGTGATTACGCCGAGGAGAATGGTGACGCCGACCGTGCGAGAATGTTTCGCGGAGAGTTCCAGGCGGCCGAACCAGAGCATAGCCGGCACCAGGAATACGAGACCGATCAGACCGGCAAGCCAGATGGTCCGGGCCTGAAAGACGACGATGCCGACCAACGCCACGGTCGTTGCGCAGACCCAGAGGGTGATGCGCCATACCAGTCCCCACCCCCGTGTCTGCCCCAGCAGGGCGGGGGCCAGGGCGAGAGCTGCTAGAACCAGGGTCGCGAGTTTGAGGCCATCGATCCAGGGGTTGACACCCTCCTTGTAGCGGTGTCCTTCGAAAATGGCGGCATGCAGCTCCGATAAGGAAAAGCCGCTGGCCAGCATCAGGAGGAAGCCCAGTGCCCAGGTGACCACGACGCCGAGCGAATGACGGATCCAGTTGCCGCTCGCTGCCAGCATCAGGCCCACCAGCAGGATGGGGAGTGGCCCGGTTCGGACCCAGTCACCGGTTCCCTCCCATTGTTCGGCGGTCATGTCGGGGCGTTCTAAAAGCGCCGCTGCTGCCCCCCGCCCTATGACGTAGAGGATGAACCCCGCCGTTACCCAGAGCATCGGGGAACTGCGCAGTGAAGACCAGTGCCGGATGACGATAGTGATGGCCAGCACCAGCATGATTGCCTGGAACAGTTGGCCCAGGGATATGCTGATGGACCCGAAGAAGGCGAAGCCGTATGCCGAGCCAATGGCCCAGTGCCTGAGTGGCCCGAGACCTTGTTTGCCCTCGGTGCCGGGCTCAGCGGTTGATTCCATCATGACCATCGCGTCGCTTAAAATTGATATCCGAAGGCTCGGATCTCGGGTTGGCAGACCCGTTCGATCAGGGTCCTGTCTGATTGGCCGAGTACATCCCGGTATGAGCGGGTGTCCTTCCGGAACCCGCCTTTGGCTTTTTGTTCTGGCAGTTGCAATTGCGTCGCGTCGACTCGGAGCGTCTGCGCGAGTTCCGCCAGATCCGACTCGAGCCGTTCGTAAAGAAGAACCCGGTCCACGAGGAGGTCATCGTCGATGGCGTAGTGTGCCCAGTTAGAGATCCACTGAGGCTTGTTTTTCTCCATCCAGACCAGGTACTCGGACACGCTGGGGAAATCTGTCTGCCCCTGTTCTTCGCGTCGGCCCTTCATCCACCAGTACCGCGACAGGGCACGGTCCCATGGGTTACGCTCGACCGTGACCTTGAGATAGCTGTCCCATACATGGCGAGGAAGCAGCGCGCGAAGAGTTCGCGCGGTAGTGTGCTGCCTCCAGCGTGCGCGTTGTCCCTGCGTCAGCAGCCGGCGCCACTCCCGGAACCCACGGTGTGCACGAACGGGCTTCCGGTCACCGGTGGGGCCATAGCCGCCCTCTTCCTGTCGGAGTCTTTCTTCACCCCGCTCCGAGCTCAGGCGCGTGACGATGTCTCCGGGGCCGCAAAGGCGGGAGAGCGCGATCTCGATGCTGCTGCCGGCGGTTTTGCGGGTCTTGATGAAGATGAAGCGGTGCCGGTGGCAAACGATCATCCGGCGGGGCCCCGGTGTTTGGCGAGAATATCGGCCTTATTACACCACAAACCGAGCAGGGCGGACCAGATTAGCGGCTCACTTGAGCCTGACACGCTTAAGCCGGCTGTGGGATTTCGCGGGATGCATCATATGTGTACACGAGATCGAGTATGGTGCGTGCGCGCCTTCATTCCGGCCGAGGAACGGGAGCGGTGGCATTGAACTCGCAATTGGTGATTTTTGCACCCTTCAAGGCCTGGGGCGGGATCGAGCGCAAGATGCTGATTCTGAGTCGGGAGTTCCTGCAACTGGGCATCCGGCCCCGGCTTGTGCTGACCCGTGGCGGACAGGTGCCCTACCCCGAGGAACTGCCGGCGGCCGTCGAGGTGGTGGATCTTCAGAGCAGGGGCAAGTTCGACAGTCTGTTCAAGCTGCGGCGTCTGCTGCGGCAGGATCCGCCCGCGGCGGTGCTGACCGCCAAGGACCATTCGGCCAAGGTGGCCGTACTGGGGCGCATGCTGGGATGGGTTCCGTCGCCGGTGTTCGTGAAGGTGACCAACACGCCGAGCCAGACGTTGCGCCGTCGATTCAAGCGCCGTTCGGCGCGCTGGCTGTACCGGCATGCCGACCGGGTCATCGCGATCTCCGAAGGCGTCCGCGATGACCTGATCGAGCATTTTGACGTGGATCCCGAACGGATCGAGGTGATCTACAACCCGACCGTAACCCCGGATATCCCCGAGCGTGTTAAGGCGCCCGTGGAGCATCCCTGGTTCGCCGGTGACGGACCGCCGGTCATTGTCGGGGCCGGTCGCCTGACACCGCAGAAGGACTTTGCCACCCTGCTGAAGGCCTTCGCCCGGCTGCACGAACGGCGTGCGGTGCGACTGGTGATCCTGGGCGAGGGACCCCTGCGTGAAACCCTGCTGGACCAGGCGCGGCGGTTGGGGGTGGCGGAGGCCGTTGACCTTCCCGGCTATGTCCCGGACCCGTTGCCCTATTTCGCGCGGGCCGGGGTGTTCTGCCTTTCTTCGCGTTATGAGGGGCTGGGTAACGTCCTGATCGAGGCGCTGGCAGCCGGAGCGCCGGCGGTGGCCACCGACTGTCCGTCCGGGCCGGCCGAGATCCTCCAGCACGGTCGGATCGGGCCACTCGTGCCGGTGGGAGACGCGGATGCCCTGGCCGGGTCCCTGGAGGCGACTCTGGAAAACCCGCCCGGCGAGGAGCGGATCCGGGAAGGCCTGGACCGCTTCCGCAGCGACCGCGTCGCCCTTCGGTATGCGCAGGTCATGGGGCTGGTGAAGGCAGAGTCGACTGCGGCCCGTTCGTGACGCCTTGCGGGCCTGCCATTATCCGGTTCTGCCCGGGGTGTTCTCGGCAGGCGGGGCATAACCGAGCCGAGCCAGGCGGTCGGATACGCTGGCAGCAAAGGCGCGCAGCTCTTCATCATGCTGCCAGGCGTGGGCCCGGTCGGGACGAAAAGCCGCGGCCGCTGCGGCCACCCGCTCGGCATCGGGGGGGCAGCCGCAGAACTCCAGGGCCTGCGGCAGCAGTCGCGCCGGATCCGTCAGCAGGTCCTCGTAGGCGATCTCCATGGCATTGGGGCCCAGGGCCCGGACATGCTCCCGGGCCCGCTGCAGGTAGCTTTCCCACAGGGAGAAGCCGCCTTCCAGCGTACGGCACCGTACCTGGGGAGCGAAGCCGCGCCGCGCCGGGGCGCCGGGGTGGTTGCGATACCACCCCCGCAGGGATCGATAGCGGCGCACGCGCCGGTTGAAGACCCCGCGGCGGCGGGCGCGCAGGCTTGCCGCCACATCCACGCCGTGCCGCGTGATGTGCAGCACGCGGGCTTGTGGAAAGAGCTCCAGCCACAGCGGCAGGGTGTAGGTGTTGCGCGGGTCCTTCCAGCCCCAGGGCCGGTTCTGTCCGGGCATGCCGCCGCCGCGCAGCCCGCGGCGGAACCCGAGGAAGCGCAGACTGGCGGGGCCGCGCACGACCCCTTCCATATAGTCCAGCAGCCACGGCCTGAGTGTGTCGTCTTCCAGCAGCCAGTCGAATGACTCCGGGCGGTCCCAGGTCGCGGAGGCTTCGCGGAAGAGCCAGGCGTTGATCGCGTTGGTGAAGGCCGCCTCTTCGTTGCGGCTGGCGCCGACCCCCATGAAGAATCCGGCCTGCTGCAGTACCCGTGTCAGCAGGCTGGTGCCCGAGCGGTGCATGCCGATGATGATGACCGGGGGCGTCGCGTGAGTGGTCATGATGCCGTGCTGAAATAGCGGTAGCCCGCGTACCAGGGGTCCAGGCGTTCGTTGATGATGGTCTCGACGTATTCGAGACTCTCGCCGTCGAGGTATTCGCGGTAGCCGCCGACCTCGCCCTTGCGGGTCTTGTAGCTTTCGGTGTCGTCGGCGTCGCGGGCGGCCAGCGAACTGCTCCCCATCGCGTTGCGGGATTCCAGCTGGCGCATGTTGTCGAAGCGGCCGAAGTCTACCGCGGCCCGAAGGGTTTCCGTGGATACGTCCTGCATGCCGATGAATTCGAGCACCCGCCGAAGCTGGTCGGCGGTGTCGGCGTGCAGGTCTTCATAGCGCAGCAACAGAAAATCGCCCGGCACGTCACGGTTGCGCGCCCAGATATTGTAGAAATCGACCAATGTCTCGATCCCGCCGCGCCGCTCCCTGACATAGTCTTCCATGCGGCCCTGATAGTTCGCGTTGCGGCGGGTCTTCTGGAAATAGGACGAAACGAGGACATCCCGGGGGTCGCGGACCATGAAGACGACCTTGCGCCCCGCATAGTCGCACTTGTCCTGCTCCAGCTCCTCCGGGAGCAGGAACTCCGGACCGCCGTCGTGGTGCTGCAGGATGTAGGGGATGTCGCGCCAGGGACGGGCATAGCCCCGCAGGCGCAGCGGCTTGCGCAGACGGATGCCGTAATGCAGTTCGAGGGACTTGCTGAGGAGCACGACCAGCCAGGTCCTCCCGCATTTGGGGTAGGAGATCAGGTGGACATCCGCACGCCGGCGCCGCCAGCGGCGCCGGATGCGCTGGACACCGCGGCGTAGCGGGCCGCGATTGCGGGAAATGGCAGCCATGTTCAGCCGTCCTCGAAGCGGTAGCCGAAGGCGTCGATCTCGCGCTGGCAGACGCGGTCGATGATCGCCCGGTCGGTATCGGTCAGGATCTCGCGGTAGTCCTGTCGCCCCTGGCGAAAGCCGCCCTTGGCCCGCTGCTCGGGCAGCCGGATGTCGGCATCCAGGCCCAGATCCTGCTGCAGTTCCAACAGTTCGGCATTCAGGTTTTCGTAGCGAAGGACCCGGTCCACGGCGATCTCGTCATCGATGGTGTAGTGATCCCAGTTGCTGAGCCAGTGCGGCTTGTGTTCCTCCAGCCAGGCGAGGTATTCGCTCAGGTTCGGGAAATTGTCGCGCCCCTTCTCTTCCCAGCGGTGTTTCTGCCACCAGTAGCGCGACAGGGCCCGGTCCCAGGGGTTGCGCTCGATGGTGAAGCGGAAACAGGTCCGCCAGGTCTCGGGCCCGACGAGTGCGCGGATCTCCCGGGCGGTTGAGTGCTCGCCGTATTCGGCACGCTGTCTGCGCAGCAGCAACCGTCGCCATTCCTTCCAGCCACGGTGTTCCAGCAGCCGTTTATGGTGGTTGGAGGGCCCCCGGCCGCCCTCGGCCCGGCGGAGCTCTTCCTCGCCGCGATTGGCGCTCAAAGGGGTGATGATGTCCTCGGGCCCGCAGGCGCGCGAAAGCCCGACTTCCAGGCTGGAGCCGGCGGTCTTGCGTGTCTTGATGAAGATGAAGCGATTGCGGTGCGAGATGATCACCATGAAGGGCCTTGTCGGGCGACTGGCTGGGTGGATTAGATCACAGGCGCGGGAACGCGACCAATCAGTGGTCGGTGGATGCCGGCGGGTGAGCGAGCTCGAGTGCGGCCAGATACGCGCGGGCGGAGCGGGCCGCATCGAACGGGGTGATGGCCTGTCTCAGGGTGTCCGCCGAGGGTGGGCTGTCCAGGAGCTGTTTCAGTGCATCGGCGAGGGCCGCGTCGTCGCCCATGGGCACGACCGGGCCGTAGTTGCCGTGGCCGAGTATATCGGCGGGGCCGGTGGGGCAGTCCGTGGTAACGGCCGGGGTGCCGCAGGCGAGGGCCTCCACCAGTACTGCGCCGGAGCCCTCGCGTCGCGAGGTCAGGGCAAAGGCATCGGCGCGGGCCATCCAGGCGTAGGGGTTGCCCTGAAAGCCGGGCAGGCACAGGTCGTCCATGATGTCGAGTTCGCGTGTCAGTCCTTCCAGGGCCGGGCGTTCGCGGCCTTCGCCGAGAATGATCAGACGGGCCGGGCGTTGTTGGCGGAGGCGCGCGAAGGCGCGCAGCAGGGTGGCGAAATCCTTGCGCGGCTCCAGGGAGCCGACGCCCAGGATGACAGGGATGGCCGGGTCGCGGTGGTCCGCCAGCCACGGGTGATCGGGATCCTCGGTGGCCTGCTGCAGCAGGGCCGGGGTCACGATCGGGTTGGGGATGACGTGCAGATGCGGTTGAGCCACGCCGGCGAGTCGCCGCAGGTCCTCACCGACACCGGCCGACGGGGCGATCACGGCATCCGCGCGGGGATACCAGCGTTGCATGGAGCGCTGCAGGCGCCGGGCTCTGCGCCCGGGCAGGGACTCCAGAGTGGCGGCGAGCGACATGCCCATGCGGATCGCGACCGGCATGCGCGGTCGGGCCAGTGCGCGCGCGAGCAGCGCCGCGCGATTTAGCCGGTGGCTGGCGGTGTACAGGGCGCGGGGGCGGTGGCGCAGGAGATAAGCAATCAGCGCGGGCAGGACGGTGTTGCGGTGGGCGGCCCGCAGCGGGACATGGCGGACGTTGTCCGGCAGCTCGTCGATATACGGTCCGTGCCCGCGGATCGTCACCAGGTCGAATGGCCGGTCCACGTCTGCGAATTCCCGGACCAGGTTGGCCACCACGCGATCCACCCCGCTGTGTCCGGAGGTCGCGAAGAACAGGGCGACGGGGGCTCTGGCGCGATCACGCATCGGACGGGGCTGCCTGCAGGGCATCCAGGCGCTCGGTGACCTCGGCCACCGTGATGCGCTCCATCACGTTCGGTTCGCGCACGCGCCGGCCCCAGCGCAGGTCTTCGGGCGGCTTGCCGAACGCGGCCCGGCAGGCCTCGGGGTACTGGTTGACCACCCATTGCCGGCTGCAATAGGGGCCGGTGCGGTCGGGGTTCGAGCCGGCGTACAGGCCGATCACCGGGGTGCCCGTGGCGTTGGCCATGTGGGCGGGGCCGGAGTCGGGCGAGACCAGCACCTGAGCGCGTTCGAGCACGGCCAGCAGCTGCTTGAGGTCGGTCCGGCCGACCAGGTTGGTGACGGGGTGCCGGCATTGCGCGGCGATGGCCTCGCCGTATTCGCGTTCCAGGTCGGTGGGGCCGCCGGTCAGCACGATGTCCATGCCATGGCCCTCGGCGGCGTGGTCGGCGACCGCCGCGTAGCGTTCCGGGGCCCAGTTGCGGAAGTTGCGAAAGCGCGCGCTGGAGCACGGGTTGATGGCGAGCCAGGGTCGGTCCGCGGGCAGGTAGCCGGCGGCCCAGGTCCGGGCTGCATCCGGCACCGGAATGTCCCAGCGCGGAAGGCGTTCGCGCACCCCGAGCGCCTCGGCGAAGCCGAAGAAGCCGTCGAGTACGTGTTCGCGCGGGCGATGGGCGATGCGGTGGCGGGTGAACAGCCACTGGAAGTCGCGCGCGCGCTGGCGGTCGAAGCCCAGGCGCAGGCGCGCGGGGACCTGCAGGCCCAGCAGGCTGGCGCGCAGCGAGACCTGCATCTGCAGCAGGACGTCAAAGCGGCGTCCGCGCAGGGCGCGGCGCAGGTCGCCGTAGGCGCGGCGGCCGCGGTTCTTGTCCACGACCACGAACTCGACCCCGGGCAGTCCTTCCAGCAGCCGGTGTTCCAGCCGCCCGATGATCCAGGTGATGCGGGTCTGCGGCCAGGCGGCCTGCAGGCTGCGCACCACCGGGACGACGTGGGTGCAGTCACCCAGGGCCGACAGCCGCAGCAGGCACAGCTCGTCCGGCGGGGCATTGATCAGCGGGCGGTCGGCCGAATACTCAGGAGGCATCGTCCGGGCCCTGTTCGCGGGCGGCCTTCTTGCGCTTTTTCTTCAGGGCCTTCTTTTTCTTGTTATTCTGCCAGGGCATGCGCCCGATATGCTTGGTGCGCAGGCCGGGATACGGGTCGGGTGCGTCCTCGGGCTGGGTCTTGAACCGCCGATGGGCCCAGAAATACTGCTGCGGCGCGTGCCGGACCGCGTCTTCCAGCACCGCGTTCATGCGGGCGGCGTCGCGGGCGCGATCCTCGCTCGGGTAGTCCTCCAGCGGCGGCCCCACCACGAACTCGTAGCCGTCGCCGGCGTCGTTTACGTAATAGAACATCGGCAGCACCCGCGCCCGGCCCATGTGTGCCAGCCGCGACAGGCCGGTGGTCGTGGAGGCCTGCATGCCGAAAAACGGCGCGAACACCTGCTCGGTGCGCCGCATGTTCTGGTCGCCAGCGTACCAGATGGTCCCGCCCTTTTTCAGCTTGCGCAGGATCCCGCGGATGTCGTCCTTGGAGATCACGCGCTCCAGCTTGCGTTCGCGGCCGTAACGCAGGGCACGTTCCAGCACCGGTTTCTTGTCCATGGGCTTGTAGATCGCGGCCATCGGTACCTGTGCGCCGAACAGCCGACCGGCCATCTCGATGCAGGAGAAATGCCCGGACAGCAGGATCACCGGGTCACCGGCCTCGTGCGCCGCCTTCAGGTGCTCCATCCCGTGGAAGCGGCACGGCACGCGATCCACCGCCGGTCCGCCGAACCAGCCCAGTGCCACCTCGGCCACCCCGCGACCGGTGTAGCCGAAGTTCGCGCGCACCCAGCGTTCGCGTTCTTCCGGGTCGAGGTCCGGGAAACACAGCTCGAGGTTGCGGCGCACCACGTAGCGCCGGTCCCGCGCCAGGTAGTAGAGCAGGTGGCCCAGCCCGGTGCCCAGGCGGATCGCCCAGCGCCAGGGCAGGCGGGCGAGCAGCCACAGCAGGGCGGTGGCCAGGGCCTGTCCCCAGTTGGCCGGATGCCAGGCTTGTTCGCGGCGTTGCGATCTCATCGTTGGTCGAAGTCGGCTGTCGGGTAGATAATGTTGCGCATTGTACATTCGGGACCGCCGGGACGGGGCGTCGCCGGTGGCCGTCTCCGGGGTCGCCCCCCGAAAGTGAGGAACGCGTGCAGGAAGGGATCGCAGCAGAGTTGCAGGCCGCCAGCCGGCTGTTCGGACAACTGGCCGAGGATGCGGAATTCCTCGGCGAGGTGGAGGCCGTCGCGCGGCGCTGGCTGGCCAGCCTGGATGCCGGCGGCCAGATCCTGCTCGCGGGTAACGGCGGCAGTGCGGCGGATGCCCAGCACATCGCGGCCGAGATCGTGTGCCGTTACCGCGTGGTGCGGCCGGGCGCGGCGGCGGTTGCGCTGACCACCGACACCTCGGTGCTGACGGCCATCGCCAACGACTTCGGTTACGAGCAAGTATTCGCGCGGCAGGTCGAGGCGCTGGGGCGCCCCGGCGACGTGCTGGTCGGCTTCACCACCTCGGGCGAGTCTCCCAATGTGCTGCGCGCGCTGGAAACCGCCGGGCGCCAGGGCCTGACCACGGTCGCGCTGACCGGTGCGCGGGGGCTGCCCGTCGGTCCCGCGGTGGACCACCTGCTGGCGGTGCCGGACGCCGCGACCGCACGGGTGCAGGAGGTGCACGGGCTGATCGGGCATCTGTTGTGCGCCGTGGTGGAAGATGCCCTGGTCGCCCGCGCGCAGGGCGACGCGGCGCCGTGAGCCGGCCGGCGCTGTTCGTCGACCGTGATGGCGTGATCAACGTGGATCACGCCTATGTGTACCGGCCCGAGGACTTCGATTTCATGCCCGGGATCTTCGAGCTGGTGGCCCGGGCCGGTGCCGCCGGCTACCCCGTGGTGGTGGTCACCAACCAGTCCGGCATCGGTCGCGGGTACTACGGCGAGGACGACTTCGAGCGGCTGACGCAGTGGATGCGGGCCCGTTTTGCCGAGCGCGGCGGACGTCTGGATGCGGTCTATCACTGCCCGCACCATCCGCGCGATGCGCTGGAGCCCTGGCGGCGCGACTGCCCGGACCGCAAGCCGGCCCCGGGCATGCTGTTGCGGGCGCGGGACGCGCTGGACGTGGATCTGGCGCATTCGGTGCTGGTGGGGGATCGTCCTTCCGACCTGGAGGCCGCGCGCCGTGCCGGGGTGGGCACGCGGTTGCTGTTCGCCCCGGAGATCCCGGACGCGGAACAGGCCGCCGCGCTGCAGGCGGATCCGCAGGCACGCCGGATCCGTTCCCTGCAGGAGGCGGCGGCGCTGCTGGAGACGGAACGCTCCTGATGCGGCGCGCCGGCTACGCGGTCCTGTCGCGCCTGCTGGCGCCGGTCATGGGCGCGGTCCTGTGGCGGCGTGCCGCGCGCAACCACGTCCCGGCGGCGCGCCGCCTGGAATGGTTGGGCCGGGGTGCCGCGCCGCCGTCGGGGGCATGGTGGGTGCATGCCGCCTCGGTGGGCGAGGTGGAGGCCGCCCTGCCGCTGATACGGGGCCTGCGCGAGCGGTTCCCCGAAGTGCCCGTGCTGGTGACCACCACCACGCCCGAGGGTGCGGCGCGGATCACGGCGGCGGGCATCGACGACGTCCACCACCGTTTTCTGCCGCTGGACCTCCCCCGTGCCGTGCGGCGCTTCGTGGCCGCGGCCCGACCGCGTGCCGGGGTGATCGTGGAGACCGAGCTGTGGCCGCATCTGTTCGCGGCCTGCGAGCGCGCCCGGGTGCCCCTGGTGCTGGCCAGCGGTCGGCTCTCGGATCGTGCGTTTCGGCGTTATCAGGGCCGGCAGCCGCTGATCGGCGAGGTGCTGGGCGTGCCGCGGCGGATCCTCGCGCAGGATGCCGCCGCGGCGGAGCGCTTTCGCATCCTCGGCGCGCCGCCGTCGCGGGTCGAGGTGGGCGGCAACCTGAAATTCGATCGCGATCCGCCCGCGGGCGCCGAGGGGGGCGCGGCACTGCGCGCCGCCCTGTGGTCCGCGGAGGTGCCGGTGTGGGCGGCGGTCAGTACCCGCGAGGGCGAGGACGAGGCCGTGCTGGCGGCCCATGCCACCTTGCGCCGGCGCCATCCGGACGCGCGGCTGATCTGGGTGCCGCGTCACCCGAAGCGTTTCGATGCCGTGGCGCGGGCGGCCGCGGACGCGGGCCTGTCAGTGGCGCGACGCTCGCTGTTGGCGGACGCGCCCGGCCGCGCGGACCGCGAGGCCGACGTGCTGCTGGGGGATACCCTCGGCGAGATGGGGCTCTATCTCGCGGCGGCCGACGTGGCCTTCGTCGGTGGCAGTCTGGTGCCACTGGGCGGACAGAACCTGCTGGAGCCGGCGGCCCTGGGGCGACCGGTGCTCACCGGTGCGGATGTGTCGAATTTCGCCTCCGTCGCTCGCGCCCTGGATGCCGTGGATGCCCGCATCGAGGTCGCCGATGGCGACGCGCTGGGCGCGGCACTGGCCGAACTGTTCGACGACCCGGAACGAGGGCGGCGCATGGCCGCGGCCGGCCAGGATGTGGTGGCCTCCGGGCGCGGTGCCGTGGCGCGGGTCCTGGGTGTGCTGGAGGAGACGGTGGCGGCAGGCTGATTCCGTGCCGGCGCCGCCTGGCTTTCTGGCACAGAACCTGCCGATCGGTTATGGCCGGATCGAGGGCGTCCACCGGCCATGTTCGCGTGCGAGCACGCTCCCACCTTTCTGTTCGCATCACCCCGCCCGTGGAAGCGTGCTCGCACGCGAACCGACAGGGCCCGGGTCACTCCCCGGAACCGCCGGATGACTCACTCTCCGGGCGCATCCGTTTGAATCGCAGCATCTCCGGTCACCGCCGGAAGATCACTCTTCGGGGCCGGCCTGTTCCTCCTCGCCGAACTGGCCCTTCTGCAGCGCGGCGTAATGCCCGCCGGCCTCCATCAGCTCGTTGTGCGTGCCGGATTCCACCACCCGACCGTCGTCCAGCACCAGGATGCGGTCGGCGTCCTCCACCGTGGACAGGCGATGCGCGATCACCAGGGTCGTGCGCCCGCGCATCAGCTGCTCCAGGGCGTCCTGGATCTTCTGCTCGGACTCCGAGTCCAGCGCCGAGGTGGCCTCATCGAGGATCAGGATGGGTGCGTCCTTGAGCAGGGCGCGGGCGATCGCCAGTCGTTGCCGCTGCCCGCCGGAGAGCATCACGCCGTTCTCGCCCACCACGGTGTCGAAGCCGTCGGGCAGGTCGTCGATGAACTCCAGGGCGTTGGCCGCGCGCGCAGCCTCGTGCAGCTCCTCGGCGGATGGTTCGCGCGCCAGGCCGTAGCCGATGTTGTTGGCTACGGTGTCGTTGAACAGCACCACCTGCTGGCTGACCAGCGCCATCTGCCCGCGCAGGTCGCGCAGTGGATATTCCCGCACCGGATGGCCGTCCAGGCGCACCTCCCCATGCTCGGGTTCGTAGAAGCGCGGGACCAGGCTTGCCAGGGTGCTCTTGCCGCTGCCGGACCGTCCGACCAGGGCCACGGTCTGCCCGGGCCGGATCTCCAGCGAGATGTCGCGCAGCACCCACTCCTCGGTCTGGGGATAGCGGAACCAGACATGGTCGACCTCGATATGTCCCTCGGCCCGTTCCAGCCGGCGTTCGCCGTGATCCGGCTCCGGGGCGGTATCCAGTACCTCGAACACGCTCTCGCCCGCGGCCAGCGCCTTCTGGATCTCCGAGTTGACCTTGACCACCCGCTTGAGCGGCGGAAGCAGCAGGAGCATGGCCGCGATGAACGAAATCATGCCCCCGGGGGTGATGGTTTCCATCACCATGTCCATGGTGGCGAGATAAACGATGATCGCGAGCGCGATGACCGCACCGAACTGTGACAGGGGCTGACTGGCGGCCTCCACCGTCTTGTAGCGCATGAACTGTCGGTGGTGGCGCTCGTTGATCTTGCGGAAGCGGCTGGATTCATAGTCTTCGGCGCCGAAGATCTTGACCTCCGAATGCCCGCGAATGCTGTCTTCCGCGACCTGGGCATAATCCCCCACCGAGCGCTGCATACGCCGGCTGAACTTGCGAAAACGCTTGTTGGCTGCGGTAATGACCAGGGCTACCGCGGGTGCCAGTCCGAACACGATCAGCATCAGCCAGCCACTGAGCCAGGTCATGTACATCAGCAGGAACAGGATGGTGAAACTGTCCTTGACCAGGATCAGGATCGCCTTGGAGGCCGCGGCACTGATCTGATTGACGTTATAGGTCAGCTTGGCGAGCAGGGTGCCGGAGGAATGGCGGTCAAAGAACCCTGCGGGCAGTCGCAGATATTGATCGAATACCGCCTGCCGGATGTCCTTGACCACTTTGCGCCCGACCCAGGCCACGGTGTACTGCGCGGCAAAGGTGGTGAACGCATAGAAGAAAAAGATCCCGACCAGCCCCAGCGGGACCCAGATGCGGGCATCGGGGTCCTGTTCGATGAACGTGCCATCCACCAGCGGCTGGATGATCCAGGCGAAGGCGGCCTGTCCGGCGGCGGCCAGGATCATCGAGATGATCGCCACGATCCCCATGCGCCAGTAGGGCTTGATGAACTCGAAGATGCGGAGGAACAGGCGCCAGGATTCGCCGGCGCTGGGGTGGGTGGCGTCGAGGGCTTTTCTCTTCATGCGATTGCGGGGTCCTGGTCGGAACGCCGGCTGCGGGATTGGCTGCGAAACCGGGCAGGCATGATAACAGACTGCCGCGGCACGGCTGCGGAGTCCGTGGGCTCGTTATTCGGCCGGGCGCAGCCAGCCCCCGCAATGCCGGCACTGGTAGCGATACCCCTTTTTCTGGATCAGGGCATGTCGTTGCGGACTGAGCGCGTGGTGGGTGCAGTCGCAGATATAAGCATAGGTTCGTTGCCGGCGTGCGGGTGTGAGCGGGGTGGCATGCCGCACCCGCGGTGCCACCCCCAGGTGATGCATGATGGCCTGCCATTCCGCGCCGTGCGGACGGACCCGGCGTCCGCGATAAAGGACATGCACCGCGGCGTGGGCGACTTCGTGTGCAATGGTTTCCGGGAAATGTGTATTCCAGTCACGGACAAAAGCCTCGGGATTGAAACGGATGGCTGGATGGCCGCGGTGGACCCGGAACTGACCTGCGGCGCGGCCGCGCAGATCAAAAAGAACCGCCGGGGTGGAAGACGCCGGGTGGCCGGTGGCCTCGATATAAAAGGAACGCGTGCGTCGGCAAATGCGGTCGCGGGTTTCAGGGTCGAGATTCATGCGATGTTTTGGTTTTGCGCCGGGTTTCGTGGCATATTTGTCAAAAGATGGATCGAACGCAACATTTTGTGCCTGTGGCCCGCTCC
This sequence comes from Thioalkalivibrio sp. ALE11, assembly GCF_000381205.1. Lineage (NCBI taxonomy): Bacteria > Pseudomonadati > Pseudomonadota > Gammaproteobacteria > Chromatiales > Ectothiorhodospiraceae > Thioalkalivibrio > Thioalkalivibrio sp. ALE11. The sequence continues at coordinate 395,385 of NZ_KB906165.1, forward strand.
GGTATGTAAGTCCTCCGGAGCGGGCAGATAACGCAACGAACAATGGAGAAAAGCATGACCGTGGATGACAAGAAGGCCTCCGAACTCTCGGCCGAGGAACTTTATGCCCTGGCGCGCGAACGCGAGCGCGAGGAAGAGGAACGCAAGGAAGCCGAGCGCAAGGAAAAACGCGAGGCGCTGAAAGAAAAGCGCCGCGAAATGCTCGCCCGGCACAAGGCCGAACTGCGCGAAATCGATCGCCAGATCGAGGAACTGGGCGGGCGCGTCGGGGGCAGGCGGAAGGCCTCGTCCGCACGCGGCGGGCGTCGCGGCGGCGGTGGTTCCATCAGCCAGAAACTGTGCGACATCGTGGCCTCTCAGCCCGAAATGAGCGTGAAGGACATCAAGGCCGAGGCCGAGAAGGCCGGGCTGGATACCCGCAACATCAGCCAGACGCTGGCCTACCTCAAGCGTCAGGGTCGTCTGACGTCGCCGCGTCGCGGCGTTTACAAGGCCGCCTGAGAAAGGGGCACCCGGGAGCGGGCGGTCCGCCCCTCCCCCTCCCGTCCCGCGGGGGAAAGCCGACGGCCTCATCCGGCCGTGGATTTCAGTTCGAGTCCGTTTGCGGGGTCGCGTGACAACGCGGTTTCGCCGTTCAGCCAGCGCTGGATCTCGGCACCCGCCACGTGATGGCGCCAGCCGCTGCCGAGGCGGCTGTCCTGCGCGCGTCCGCGCACCAGTTCCACAACATCCTTGCGCTGGGCGATGGCCGCGGGCGTGATCTCCTGCCGGCGGGCGAGTTCGCGCAGCAGGGCCATGGCCATGTCGGCGAGCACCTCGTCGGCTTCGGACAGCGGCTTCTGCTTCGGCAATGCCGGCCATTCCGACTGCGGACGTTCGCGTCCTGCCCGAATCGCCTCCAGCAGGCCCTGTACCCGGTCGTCGTTCATGCCCGAGGGGAAACCGCGCAGTCCGCGCAGTTGCGCGCTCCCTGCGGGTGCCCGGCGGGCGATCTCCAGCAGCAGGTCATCGCTCAGGACCCACTTGCGCGGCCGGTCGCTGCTCTGCGCCGTGCGTTCGCGCCACGCGGCCACGCCCTGGAGTACGGAGAGTTCGCGCGGTTTCAGGCGTTTGTGTCCGGAGACCCGGCGCCAGGCTGCTTCCGGATCGGCGCGGTAGGCCTCGGAGTCGGCGAGGGCGTCCATCTCCGGCTGCAGCCATTCCAGGCGCCCGCTGCTTTCCAGGTCCGCGTGCATCTGCTGGTACAGGGCCGCGAGATAGCGCACATCGTCGGCGGCATATGCCAGCTGCTCCGAATCCAGCGGACGGCGCGACCAGTCGGTGCGGGTCTGGCTCTTGTCCAGTTCGTGGTCCAGCACCGCGCGGACCAGATTGGCATAGCCGACCTGATCGCCGTGACCGAGCATCGCCGCGGCAATCTGGGTGTCGAAGGCCGGTGCGGGTACGTCGCCGGTCTCGCGCAGCAGGATTTCCATGTCCTGCCAGGCGGAGTGAAAGACCTTGGTGACGGAACGGTCGTGCAGCAGCGGGGCCAGCCGTTTTACGTCCAGCGCCAGCGGGTCGATGCTGGCGATGTGCTCCGGGGTGGCCGCCTGGATCAGGCAGAGCTTCGGGTAGTAGGTCTTTTCGCGCAGGAACTCGGTGTCCAGCGCGATCCACGGGGCACCCCGGACGGCCTGCAGGAATGCCTGCAGTGCCTCCGGGGTATCGATCAGGCCGTGATCATGCATGGTCGTCGTCGGGGCGGTTCTGTGCGAATGCCTCCAGCTGCTCGTTGCTGGCCGGTTTCTGATACCGCTCCTTCCACTCGGCGTAGGGCATGCCGTAGACGATCTCGCGGGCGGCCTCGTAGTCAATGGACTCGCCGCGTTCCTCGGCGGCCGCGACATACCATTTGGACAGGCAGTTGCGGCAGAAACCGGCGAGGTTCATCAGATCGATGTTCTGCACGTCCTTGCGCTCGTCCAGATGCTGCAGCAGCCGCCGGAAAACCGCGGCCTCGATCTCGGTCTGCTTGTTCGGGTCCATGGGGCCTCCGAAGGGTCACGACTGAATGGCCGGGAGAGTATGCCGCAGCCGGCCTTCCGGGTGCGATGGCCACGGGTGGATCAGGTCAGGTGCAGCAGCCAGCGCTTGCGCACGTCGCGCAGCAGCACGAAGATCAGCGGCCATATCAGAGCGCTGCTGAGCACGGGCGCCCAGTACCACGGGGTGCCCGGCGGCAGGCCGGCCAGGCCTTGCGGCCACAGGGCGGTGAGCTTGTACAGGGCGATCAGGCCGGTGACCACGATCATCTGCTGCCACAGCGGATAGACCCGCAGGCGTGAATGCAGCTGGATGGTGAGGTAGGCCACCAGGGCCATCGCAACGGCGTTCTGGCCGAGCAGCTGGCCCTGCAGGACATCGAGCAGCAGGCCGGCGCCGAAAGCCGTGAACACCCCGACCCGCTGGGGGAAGGCCATGGCCCAGTAGATCAGGACCAGCGCTACCCATTCGGGCCGCAGCAGCGCGAGGCCCGCGGGCAGGGGCACGATCGCCAGCGCGAGGGCCGCCAGCAGGCTCAGCGGGATCGGCCAGGGAACGCCCGCGCCGCCACTCATGGCGCCGGCGCGGATTCGGTTTCGCTTTCGGCGGGCAGCGGCGTGGGGATCGCGTTGCGTTCGCGGTCCTGCATCCACAGCAGCAGCACCTCGCGCGAGCGGTCCAGCGCGGCCAGCGGTTTCGCCTCGATGGCGAGAAAGGGCTCGCCCGGCGGGCGTTCCACCGAGGTGACGCGCGCGACCGGGTAATCTGCAGGAAAACGACCGCCCAGCCCCGAGGTCAGCAGCAGGTCACCCTCCTCGATGTCTTCCTGTGGCGGGACGTGGCGCATGTGCAGGCGCTGAGGGTTGCCGGTGCCGACGACGATGCCGCGCAGGCCGGTGCGGGCGCTGAGCACCGGCAGGGCATGTCCGGGGTCGGAGATCAGCAGCGCCGTGGCGCTGGAGCGTTGCGCGGAGAGGATCTGCCCGACTACGCCGTCGGCGTCGATCACCGGCTGGCCGGCATACACCGCATCGCGCTGTCCCTTGTCGAGCACGATCTGCTGGCGGAAGGGATCCAGGTCCACCGCAAGGATCTGCGCGACCTGGACCTCCTCGTCGGCCTGACGGGCGGTGTTGAGCAGGGCGCGCAGGCGGTCGTTCTCCGCCTGCAATGCCTCGAAGCGCAGCTGGCGGGCGCGCAGCTCGCTGTTCTCGCGCCGCAGGATGCGGTTCTCCACCACCAGGTCCTCGCGGCTGGAGAACGATTCCAGCACCCGTGAGCCCGCGCGGATGGGCGCATCCACCGCGACCTGGATCGGGTAGGCCACGGTCGCGAGCACGCTGCGCACCGTCTGCAGTTCGTTCAGACGGTGGTCGAGCACCATCAGCGCGATCCCGGCCAGGACCACGACCAGCAGACGCAGCGTGGGCGAGATGCCCAGTCTGAACAGCGGCTTGCTTATAACCGAACCTCCGGAACGCGGGGCGACTCCCGGGGACGCGCCCGGGACCGGAGTTTACTCCATGGAGAGGAAGTCGACCCGCTTCTCGTCGAGCATTTCCAGAACCCGGCCGCCTCCGCGGGCGACGCAGGTGAGGGGATCATCGGCCACGACCACCGGGATGCCGGTTTCCTCCATCAGCAGACGGTCGATCTGCTGCAGCATCGCCCCGCCGCCGGTCAGCACGATACCGCGTTCGGCGACATCGGAACCCAGCTCCGGCGGGGTTTGTTCCAGTGCCGTGCGCACCGCGGAGACGATCCCGTACAGCGGATCCTGCAGGGCCTCGAGGATCTCGTTGGAGTTCAGGGTGAACGAGCGCGGCACGCCTTCGGACAGGTTGCGGCCCTTGACCTCGATCTCCAGCAGCTCCTTGCCCGGATAGGCCGAACCCACCGCATGCTTGATGCGTTCGGCCGTGGCCTCGCCGATCAGTACGCCGTAGTTGCGGCGCACGTAGGCCATGATGGCCTCGTCGAAGGTGTCGCCGCCGATGCGCACCGACTCGGAGTAGACGATGCCGTTCATCGACAGCACGGCCACCTCGGAGGTGCCGCCGCCGATGTCCAGCACCATGGAGCCGACCGCCTCGTCCAGCGGGATGCCGGCGCCGATCGCCGCGGCCACCGGTTCCTGCAGCAGGTAGACCTTGCGCGCCCCGGCGCCGAAGGCGGATTCGCGGATCGCGCGGCGCTCCACCTGAGTGGCGCCGCAGGGCACGCAGACCAGCACCCGCGGGCTGGGGCGGAAGATCCGCCGTTCGTGCACCTTCTTGATGAAGTACTGCAGCATCTTCTCGGTGGTGGTGAAGTCGGCGATCACGCCGTCCTTCATCGGCCGGATGGTCACCACGTGCTCCGGTGTGCGCCCGAGCATCTTCTTGGCCTCGATGCCGACGGCCTCGATGGACCGTGGTCCCCCGGGGCCCCGGTCCTGACGAATGGCCACGACGGAGGGTTCGTTGAGCACGATGCCCTGGCCGCGCATGTAGATCAGCGTATTGGCCGTGCCGAGGTCGATGGAGATGTCGTTGGAGAACAGCCCCAGGAGGCGTTTGAGCATGGGGAACGAACCTGCTTGCATGGTCGGCGGGAAAGCCACGGACTCTAGCAACCGCCCCGGGTTTGGGCAAGGTCGGGGTTGTGGTAAGTTTGCGCTCCGTCTCAGCGTATCCCTGAGTGTTCCGTTATCGCCCGCAGCGAGGGTCCGCAAGCCATGTCCGTAGACACCGAACACGTCCAGCGCATCGCCGAGCTTTCGCGTCTGGCGATGGATGACGACCAGGCCCGCGAGTTTGCCGGCGGGCTGAGTGACATCTTCGACTTCGTCGAGCAGCTCGACGGCGCCGACATCGAGGGGGTGGAGCCGATGGCCCATCCGATGGACGCGGCCCAGCGCCTGCGCCCGGACGCGGTCACCGAGCCCGACCGGCGCGACGCCTACCAGGCCATTGCCCCGGCGGTGGAAGGGGGGCTCTACCTGGTGCCGCGCGTCATTGAATGACGCGTCATCCGCCGAATCGCCTGCGGCGCGCCCTGTGCGCCGCTTTCAGCCACGCTTGAAGGAAAGAGTCCCGAGTCCATGACCCAGGAAACCCTCTCCGACTGGGTACGCAAGCTGCGCGCCCGAGAGATCAGCTCGCGCGAGCTCACCCGCCTGTACCTGGACCGCATCGAGCGTCTGGATGCGGATCTCAACAGCTTCGTCACCGTAACCGCCGAGTCCGCGCTGGAGCAGGCGGACGCCGCCGATGCGCGTCTGGCGCAGGGCGAGGAGGCCCCGCTGCTGGGCGTGCCGGTAGCGCAGAAGGACATCTTCTGCACCCGCGGCGTGCGCACCGCCTGTGGCTCGCGCATGCTGGACCCGTTCGTCTCGCCCTACGACGCCACGGTGGTCGAGCGCATGCACGCCGCCGGCGCGGTGATGCTGGGCAAGACCAACATGGACGAGTTCGCCATGGGTTCGTCCAACGAAACCAGTTTCTACGGTCCGGTGCACAACCCCTGGGACACCGCGCGGGTCCCGGGCGGCTCCTCGGGCGGTTCCGCGGCCGCGGTGGGCGCGCGTCTGGTGCCCGGCGCGACCGGTACCGACACCGGCGGTTCCATCCGCCAGCCGGCCGCGTTCTGCGGCATCACCGGGCTCAAGCCGACCTACGGCCGGGTCTCGCGCTACGGCATGATTGCCTTCGCCTCCAGCCTGGATCAGGGCGGGCCGATGGCGGCCTCGGCCGAGGACTGCGGGCACATGCTCAATGCCATGGCCGGGTTCGACGAGCGCGACTCGACCAGCCTCGAACGCCCGGCCGAGGACTTCACCGCAGCGCTGGACGCCGACCTCACCGGGCTGCGCATCGGTCTGCCGCAGGAGTTCTTCGGCGAAGGCCTGGATGACGGCATCCGCGCCGTACTGGACGAGGCGATCCGGGTGCTGCGCGAACGTGGCGCCGAGATCCGCGAGGTCAGCCTGCCCAACAGCCACCTGTCGGTGCCGGCCTACTACGTGGTGGCCCCGGCCGAGGCCTCGTCCAACCTGTCGCGCTTCGACGGCGTGCGCTACGGCTATCGCTGCGAGGATCCGCAGGACCTGCTGGACCTGTACACGCGTTCGCGCGGCGAGGGCTTCGGCGCGGAGGTGAAGCGGCGCATCATGGTGGGTACCCATGTGCTGTCCGCCGGCTACTACGACGCCTACTATCTCAAGGCGCAGAAGGTCCGCCGGGTGATCGCCGACGACTTCCGCCGGGTGTTCGCCGACGTCGATCTGCTGCTGGGCCCGACCACGCCGGAACTGCCGTTCGAGCTGGGAGCCAAGAGCGCCGACCCGGTCAAGATGTACCTCTCGGATATCTACACCATCGCCGCCAATCTGGCGGGGCTGCCGGCGATGTCGCTGCCGGCGGGCGAGGTGCAGGGGCTGCCGGTCGGGCTGCAGCTGATCGGCAACTATTTCGACGAGGCGCGCATGATCGGCGTCGCACACCAGTTTCAGCAGGAGACCGACTGGCACGCCCGCGTGCCGTCGGCCTTTGCCTGAGGGGTCGCAGCATGGAATGGGAAACCGTCATCGGGCTGGAGATTCACGCCCAGCTCAATACCGTCTCCAAGATCTTTTCCGGGGCGCCCACCGCCTACGGCGCCGAGCCCAACCGTCAGGCCTGCCCGGTGGACCTGGGCATGCCCGGCGTGCTGCCGGTGCTCAACCGCGGGGTGGTCGAGCGCGCGGTGATGCTGGGCCTGGCGATCGACGCCGAGGTGGCCGGCCGCTCGGTGTTCGCGCGCAAGAACTACTTCTACCCGGACCTGCCCAAGGGCTACCAGATCTCGCAGTTCGAGCTGCCGATCGTAGCCAGCGGGCATCTGGACATCGAGCTGGAGGACGGCACCACCAAGCGCGTCGGCGTTACCCGTGCGCACCTCGAGGAAGACGCCGGCAAGAGCCTGCACGAAGGCTTCGAGGCGATGACCGGCATCGATCTCAACCGTGCCGGCACCCCGCTGGTGGAGATCGTCTCCGAGCCGGACCTGCGTTCGGCGAAGGAGGCGGTCGCCTACATGAAGAAGCTGCACTCGCTGGTGCGCTATCTCGACATCTGTGACGGCAACATGCAGGAGGGCAGCTTCCGCTGCGACGCCAACGTGTCCATCCGTCCGAAGGGCCAGGCGGAATTCGGTACCCGCGCGGAGCTGAAGAACCTCAACTCCTTCCGCTTCGTCGAGCGTGCGATCAACTTCGAGATCGAACGCCAGATCGACGTGATCGAGGGTGGCGGCCGCGTGGTGCAGGAGACCCGGCTGTACGATCCGGACCGCGACGAGACGCGTTCGATGCGGACCAAGGAAGAGGCCAACGACTACCGCTACTTCCCCGATCCGGACCTGCTGCCGGTGGAGGTCGTTCAGGGCTTCATCGAGGAGATCCGCGGTCGCCTGCCGGAGCTGCCCGACGCCAAGCGCGAGCGTTTCGTGCGCGAGTACGAACTGCCGGAATACGATGCCGGCGTGCTCACCGCGACCCGTGAGATGGGGGATTTCTACGAAGCGGTGGTGCGGGGCTGCAATGCGCCCAAGCTGGCCGCCAACTGGGTGATGGGCGAGTTCTCCGCCGCGCTCAACCGCTCCGAGGTGGAGCTCGCCGAGGCCCCGGTGGATGCCGGGGCGCTGGCCGGGCTGCTGGCGCGCATCCAGGACGAGACCATCTCCGGCAAGATCGCCAAGGAAGTGTTCGAGGCGATGTGGAACGGCGAGGGCGATGCCGACAGCGTGATCGAGGCCAAGGGGCTCAAGCAGATCACCGACACCGGCGCGATCGACGCCATCATCGACGAGGTGATCGCGAACAACCCGAAGCAGCTCGAGCAGTACAAGGGCGGCAAGGACAAGCTGTTCGGGTTCTTCGTCGGCCAGGTGATGAAGGCCACCCAGGGCAAGGCCAACCCCGCCCAGGTGAACGAGCGGCTGAAGGAACGCCTGGATCAGGCATGAGTGATGCGGGCATGGGCGCGGCATCCGCGCGCGAAGCCGATACCCTGCACCGCTTCATGCTGGAAAACACCGGGGTGCGCGGCGAATGGGTGCACCTCGACCGGGCATGGCAGGCGGTGCTGGAGCGCCACCCCTACCCGCCGGTGGTGCGCGACCTGCTGGGGCAGGCCTGCGCCGCGGTCACCCTGGTCGCCGCCACGCTCAAGTTCAAGGGCTCGCTGATCCTGCAGGTCACGGGGTCCGGGCCGCTGCACATGCTGGTGGCACAGGCCGACGGGCAGGGCCATCTGCGCGGCGTGGCCCGTTATCACGAGACCCCGCCGGAGTACGGCTCGCTGGATGCGATCCTGGGCGAGGACGCGCGGGTGATGATGACCCTGGACCCCGGGGACGGCGGTGAGCGCTATCAGGGCGTGGTGGAGCTGCGCGGGCAGACCCTGGCCGCGGCCCTGGACGGGTATTTCGAGCAGTCCGAGCAGCTTCCCACGCGGGTCTGGCTGGCCGCCGATGGCCAGCGCGCCGCGGGCATGTTGCTGCAGGGGCTGCCGGATGACAGCGGGCAGCCGCTGTCGCGCGACAGCGAGGACTGGAACCGCGCGACCACCCTGGCCGAAACCACCACGGCGGCCGAACTGCTGCAACTGGACGCCGGCTCGCTGCTGGGCCGGCTGTTCGCCGAGGAGCGCGTGCGCCTGTTCGACGGCTCCACGGTGGAATTCCACTGCCACTGCTCGCGCGAGCGCGTGGCCACCACCCTGCAGAGCCTCGGGGTGGACGAGATCCGCTCGATCCTGGCCGAGCAGGGCCGCATCGAGGTCACCTGCGAGTTCTGCAACGCGCAGTACGTCTTCGATGCGGTGGATGCCGAGGCCCTGTGCCGCCCCGACAGCGCGCGGCCGCCGGGGTCCGATACCTCGCAATAGGGCCGCATCGGCCAGGGGCTGGCCTCCTGATATGGATTGACCTGTCAACGGTTGGCTGTAGTGTTCGATCGAGACCTCCTGTTTTCCATGCCTTCGAGGCAGGGCACGAGAAGCGGATTGCGACGGTGGATCACTCTGATATACGCGGGTTGGTTACCGACCGGACTTCACTTCGTCGCGGAGCTGCCCTTCTCTACGGGCGAGGGTCAGCCCTTCCGGGGAAGGGATGCCTCATAGGAGCGCCAGGGGTTCTCCTCACCGGCCTCTCATGCCCTGTCCCGAAGACACGGATGCGGGGTTCATGCGTCGGCTGCTGGTGGG